>JAZSHY010000025.1:0-121941 GCA_045533505.1 Eubacteriales bacterium
AAAAGCTCTGCGCCAAAGTTTGCAACCACTTCCTTGTTGGAGGTGACTACGCTCTTGCCCGCCTGTAAGCATGCCTTGGTAAACTCGTAAGCGGGGTGCGAGCCACCCATCATCTCTGCAACCAAAGAGACCTCGGGGTCGTTTACAATGATATTGAAATCGTGCACGACGCTCTTTGCAAACAGGCTAACAGGAAAATCGCGCAGATCGAGAATGTACTTGATCTCAACGTTACTGCCGCAGGCGGCACGGATCAGGTCTTTGGTTTGTGTCAGTTCCTCGGCCCAGCCGCTGCCGACTACGGCAAAGCCGAGAATTGCTACAGAAATCATGGGAAAATACCTCCGGGATGGGTTCAAATAAAATACCATTCTATATCATATCACATTTTTGCCTCAAATGCAACAACTTTTTTCTTTTTTTTTATTTTTGGCATTTTGCACAATAACTTTTTTGAAATCATCGGCAAAAAGCTCTTGCAATTCATCAAAAAACATGGTATAATACTAACGTCTGTAAAAATCAATATGCCTCCATAGTTAAATGGATATAATAAACCCCTCCTAAGGGTTAGTTATGGGTTCGATTCCCGTTGGGGGTGCCATTTTTAAAATGTTTTTATAGCTTGATATTTTCGCTTGAAAAAAGTACAGTTTTGTGGTATAATATCAGTAGATATATGTACTCCGGAAAGGAGAAAATATGGCACTTGAAAACAAATTAAGAATAACCGATTCTGCGGAGCTTGCCCGTGAAGAAGAAAGAATAAGTAAAACACGCGCAATAGAACTTTTTGAGACTAATTTCCTTTCTTCTCTTACCCCGGGAACGTTTGATGCTCTTTCTAAAATACACGCTTTCCTTTTTTCTGACATATACGACTTTGCAGGTCAGATACGGACGGTGAACATAGCAAAGGGAAATTTTAGATTCGCTCCACTTATGTATCTCCATACCGCGCTCGAAAATATCGAAAGAATGCCTCAGAGTACGTTCGATGAAATCGTTGAAAAATATGTTGAAATGAACGTGGCTCACCCTTTCAGAGAGGGAAACGGCCGTTCGACTCGCATTTGGCTTGACCATATACTAAAAAGCGAAATTGGAATGGTTGTGGACTGGAGTCTTGTGGATAAGGAGGATTATCTTCTTTCTATGGAAAGAAGTCCTATCAAAGATATTGAAATCAAGCACCTCTTAAAAAATGCTTTGACAGATAAGGTGAACGACCGACAGGTATTTATGAAAGGAATTGACCACAGCTACTACTACGAGGGCTACACCAGCTTTAAAGCCGAAGATTTAAAATAATGATTGGGCAGTCAAATCGGCTGCCTTTTTCATTTTCGCAAGGTGGGGATCCCGCTTTGCGAAATTCTCGCTGCGGGTGCCAAATGGGGTATAGCTCCCCTTTTCCTTCGGCAAGGAGGCGTTTTTAGGTTGATTTCTCTTCCGCTTCATGATATAATCGGAATATACTCGGAGGAGAACGGAGGCTGCCCCCCTCGCAAAGAGCCGCGATGGGAGAAGGCGTGTCCGACGAAAAACCAGGTTACACAATGGAGGTTCCGCAATGAAAGAATATCTTACCGCACTTTTGAAAAGAAACGAATATCCCGAGGAGGCAGCCGCTTGCTTCCTCTCGGCTTATGCCGCGATTGCAGCAAGCGAGGAGGCGAGCCGCCTGCTTTCGATGCTGCTTGACGGCTACCGCGAAAATCTCCTCTTCCCCTTCGAGGAGCACCTCCCCCACACTCTCGTGCGGCTCGGGGAGCTAACGGGCGTTCACGAAAGAACGCTTGTCAGCCTTCTCTTCCTCTGCCTTTCGCGCGAGCTCTACCCCCATTACGAGGCCGCGGGCTACGAAAGAGAGCTTTGCGACTATGCGGTCATCGACATTAAGAACCGCGTGATGGAGGGGTGGGCGGTTTACGGCCTTTGGGGCACCGCCTCCATCTGGGATTGGCACGTGCCCTTCTTCCGCCTGCAGCGCTTCTCCTTCGGTCAGCTGCAGTTCGACTTCTCCACCTTCCACGGCGAATACCACAAGAACGGGCTCGACCTTTCGCCCGAATCGCGCGTCCTGAAGGTTCACATTCCCAACACAGGGAAAAAGCTGGACATCGATGCCGTCAAGCAGAACCTTATGGCAGCGGGGAAATTTTATGAGCGCCATTTCGAGGATGAGCCTATCGTCTTCTACTGCCGCACCTGGCTCTTCTTCCGGGAGCATATGCCCATTCTGAAGCCCTCCTCCACCATTCTCGCCTTCTACCGTCTTTTTGAGATTGTAGAGGAGGGGTATTACCCGAATTACAGCGAGGCCTGGCGCATCTTCAACACAAGAGAGCTCGGGAACCCCGATGCCCTGCCCGAGGGTACCTCCCTGCAGAAATTCTACAAGGAGAAGCTGCAAAGGGGTGAGCCGATTGGCTGGTCGGCAGGCATTTACGTCTATCGCAAGTAAAAAAGGCCGCACCGTGACGGTGCGGCCTTTTCTTGTCGGCAGGGGCGTGCCGTGCGGCACGCCCCGTTGTCTTTTACTGTGCGGGAGTATAGCTCGCGTCATAAGCGCGGTTCACCACGATGACCTGCCCGATGTTGTAGTTAAGCTCACTCAAATAGAGGTCGATTTCAATATACTGATACTGCTTGTAGCCGTCATACTCGGGGTTCTGCTTGGCTGCAGCAAGAATATCGGTCATATTGGCAATGTTCGCGGTGTTCTGATAGATACCGAACTTATCCTCGGCGTTCCCGTAGGGATACGCGGTGAACTCGGTGAAGTCTACGTAGATGAGGAGGTAGAAGTTCACCCACTTTTCACCGCCCTCCTCCTTAACCACGCACTCGTTATAAATGCGGCTGAGGTTTGCCTCGGTATCCGCTCGGATGGTGGTGTCCTGAATGTCCCCGACAAGGCCGCCTATCGTGCTGAGCGCCACGGTGTCCACAAGGTCGGCAACCGTAATCTGCAGACCGAAGGCCGAAGAAAGCGTGGCCTCAAGCCCCTGCATATAAAGAGTGTCACGGCCATTCGAATAGTTGTCGCTGTATATAGTGCCCGTCATGTTAAGCGAGGGCACCTCGTCGTAATTGGCGCCTGCCGTGCCCTTGGGACTTGCGGTGGCCTTGTCGGCCATGTCGTCGGGCGTCATTTCAATGCCGAAGGCACCGACCTTGCCGAGCGTGATATTGTGAACCGTCAGCGTGTTCTGGTTGAGCTCCATACCGTTTGAGAAGCAGTTGTCAATCGCAATGTCGCGGAGTATGCCGTCCACGGCGTGGTTGATGCGGAGAGCCACCTGGAAGCCCGAAACCGAGACGTTGTCAAGGAGCATGTCCTTTACGTAGGCCTTACCCCCGTCCGTCAGGTTGTGATACTCGTTGCCGTAGATGTGAATGCCTCTCTTATAGGTTCTGATGAAATCGCCGTTTGAGGTATTGACGGTCTCCTTCCCCTTGGAGCCCTCGTCCTTGCCCGAATAGCGGCCGTCAACACCGCTGCAGCCGATAACCGTCAGGTCGCTGATCTGCACGGTAAAGGGAACGTCACGCTTGCCAAAGAAGAATTTGAGCATATCGAGGCCTTCGTTGGTGTCACCCGCGACCTCGATAAGAGGAAGCCTCTCGGTGCTGAGAAGATACCCGTTGCCAAAGATGATACGGTCTCCGTAGAATTCGAGCGTATTGTAATGGCTCGCAGTCTTGCCGAAGTTGTCGTCCTCGGTCAGGAAGAGGTCTGCGGTGATGTTGGCAATCACGGTATCTACCGTGTGGCCGTCCTCCTTCACGGTCTGCTTGGCGTACGCCACAAGCTCGGCAACCGTGTCAATGTTCACGCCGTCGTTGACGTTGACGGTGAGGGTGAGCGACTGCTCGCTCGCCGACACGTCATAGTGGTTGAGAGAGGAGCTTGAGGTAACGGTGACGAGAATCTTACCCGTGGTATGGAAGGTAATGGCACCGTCCGTGACGGTGGCTACATCATCGCCCGTTGCCACGGTCTCGTTGTCCGTGCCGAGCTTCGCAAAGCTGTATACCACATCGCGCGAGCAGGTGGCAAAGCTGCTGCTTGCCACAACCGAAAGCGAAAGGGCGTCCACACGGGAGTAGAAGAGCTCCTTTGCGGTGAGAATATGCGAGCTCAGCCCCTCAAGCCGAAGCGAATCGGGGGGCACCATGACATACACGCGGCAGGTGCCGAGCTCCTCGTTGCTGTCAAGGCGCTTTATTGTGATGATGGCCTCACCGTGACCGACAGCCGTGAGAACGCCCGCGGCGCTTACCGTAACCACGTTCTCATTGCTGCTTACATAGCTGAAGTTGGTAAGGGGAACATTCGGAATTTCCTCAAAGAGAGAGTTGTAGCTGGTAATATCCATGCTGGCCTGGCTGTTTGTCGTGGCCACCATCTCGATATTCTCAGCGAGAATGGTATCTACATGAACAGGGTCCACCACCGTGACCGACACGGTAGCCGTAACGGAGGGGTTCGAGGTCAGCGTTGCCTTCACGGTAACGGTATCGCCCTCCTCTGCCGAGGACTCGGAGGCCACCGAGAGGGTGTTGTCGCTGAGGGTGGCATACTCGGCCCCCGCAACAATCGAAAGCGTATACGCGGTGGCGGTGGCATTCGCGGGGGTAAAGGAGGCGGCAAGATTCACCGAGCTGCCCTTGGTTACCACATCGCTCTGTGCCGTCAGCGTCATGGCGGTGGCGTGAATGTCACCAACCGTCACGGTGAAGGTGTTCGAGGTCACCTCTCCCGCCTTCGCGGTCACCGTAATCTGTGTGCCGACAGCCGTGGTGCCTGCCACGCTGAGAAGGGCACCGCTTGTAATGGTGGCGCCGCCCGACACCGTAAATTCAATGAGCGACTCGTCCACATTCTCGGAGACTACGGTGAGCTGCAGGCTGCCGCCGGGAACCACCGTGGTGACGTTCCCCTCGGAGGAAAGGGTGATTTTCCCCTCCTTTTCGGGCGGAGGCGTGCAGGCCGCAAGGCTGCCGAGAAGCAAAACACAAACGAGAAGCAGACAGACTGCTTTCCTCAAAAACTGTTTCATAATAGATTCCTCACTTTTCAGGGTTTTATTTTTTAGGCTGTGCCTAAGAATAGCAATTCAGGGTAGGGAGCGAGCTGTGCCCCGACGGGGGCACGCGGTCAGGGAGCCGCAGGCGGCTGATATACGATGCTGAGCTTGTCCGTGACGTTATAGCTGCCGTCGCCGCGGGGTATGGACACGCTGACCTTCACAATACCGGGCGCCGCAAAGCGCAGAACACCGTCGGGAATACGCGTGCCGTCAAGGCTTTCGGGGACGAGGAGAGCCTCATTGCCCGTTACCGCATAGATTGCGTCCTGAAGGCTTATGCCTTCAAGGCCTTCAAGGATTGTAATGCTCTTGAGGTCAAGCTCGGCCTCGGTCACAATGAGCGCGCCCTGCGCGCCGCCCCTGTCAAACCAGATGCCCTTGCCGTATTCGGAGGTGACGGTGACGTCAATCTCGCGCAAAACGGGAGCGAAGGCGGTGCTCATCGTTTTCACGATGACCTTTGCCTCGCCCTCTCTGTAGGCGGTTATCTTTCCGTTCTGGTTCACCGAAATGACGGGCTCGCCCGCGGGGTTCACGGCCTCCCAGACGAGGTGCTTGTATTCGTGCCGAACCGCAGAGGGATAGACCGACGCCATCACGGAAAATTCCTGTCCGAGAACAAGAGAGAGGCTGTCTCCCTGCACGTTGTCAAGGCGAATCTCACTCGGCGTTTCCTGCGTGACATTAACCACGAGCTTGAACTGAATCGAGCGCTTGTCGAGCGAGGTTATCATAAGGATGCTCTCGCCAAAGGTGTGCGCCGTAAGCGTGAGGGTTTCCTCATCCACTGTCAAGACCTCGGGGTTGGAGTTGGCAATGCTGACCTTGGGGTTGGTGGCCCGCCTCGGAAAGACCGTCACACCGAGCTTTATGCTCTCGCCCACCTGCATCGGGAACGAATCTCCGCTTTCATATTCCTTGCCGTGATTGATTACCGCAATCCTCTCCACGTCAATGTGGGTGTACTGCGAAAGCATCTGCCCCGTAAAGGAGATGAAGTAGATAAGCACCAGAGGCAGGACAAGCAAAACAGTAATGACTACCTTCTTCATATCTTACAGCTCCAAATGCTCATAGTAATACTCGGTTCTCACATAGAGAAGCCACATGCGGCCAAGGCAGTAGACAAGGCTTATAAGGAGAGCGATGGTAAGCCCCGCCATGCCGGCCAGCGTGACAAGAAGGCACATAACGGCAGGCAGCACAAGGGCAAATATCATGCTGACGGTGGTGTTCTTCCCTATGGTGGAAATCTCGCTGCTGTCATACCAGTCAAGCACGGGGTGGCGAAGGTCAAGGTCAAAGCTGTGGCAGATGTGCCCCGCGCTGAGAAGGAGCGCAAGCAAAGTTCCCGCCATGACCACAAGAGGCTTGAGGTCGGTAAGCAGCAGGGTGGTCGCCATGGTGATAAGAACGGCGCCCCCTGTGAAGAGAAAGTTGAAGCAGAGCTTGGCCAGCACCTGCGTATAGAAGCCGACGGGCGTGGTCTTGGCGATATAGAAGGTGCCCCCCTCCTTCGATATGGCAATGGAGGAGATGGTGTTGCTCATCAGCGCCACAATGCAAAGCACGAGAATGTGCGAGCCGAAAATCATATTCTGCCCCGCCTCGTTCACCGCGATGGAGATAAGAAGCTTATCGTAGGTATACACGATAAGCGGCATGAAAAGGGGAAAGAGGAAGAACTGGAAGATATAGCCGGGGCTTCGCATAACCCCGCGTATCTCGTTCAGAAGAAGCTCGAAGAAGGGCTTCCTCTTTTTGAAGCGCCTCGGTCTTCTTTTGCCGTCGAACTCGGTCTCCGAGCTCACATTGCAAACCCTGTAATAGAAGGGCTTGATAAGCAAAAAGCAAAGGCACATAATCGCAACGGAGGCAGCGAGGAAGACCGCGGGAAACCAGAGCATGCGGGGGGAAAGCATGCCGCGCGCCATCTGCACGTAGCCGAAGATGCTCTCGCCGATTTCAAGAATTTTGCGGTTGATTTTAAAGCTGTTCTCTATCTGCTCCTCCATGATGTTGAAGGCACCCGTCACGCCCGAAAGAAAGCTCATGTAGAGGATAAAGAGCGTGGCGACGAGCACGAGAATGACGACAACCGAAAGCCGCACGCGCTTCTTGAAGAACTTCAGAATGAAGATGGCGGGCACACTGATAAGTGCCGAAAGGGCGATGGGCAGAACCGTGAGAATCGGCACGAAAAGAAGGGCCATCAGGTAATAGTAGAGCCCGAATTTCCCCAGAATACCCATGGTAATCAGCACGGGCAGTATATAGGCCATGCCGTGGAGCAGGTCACTCACGAACACGATGAGAATTTTGGAGAGGAACATCTGATTGAAGGTGGCTGGGAGCACCATAAGGAGCTCGTTGTCCTTCGATAAATACAGAGTATTTATGACGTTCGCAAGCGCAAAGAAGAGAGAGATGGCCTGCATAATGAGAAGGACTATGGCAAGAAGCGCATCGTTCACCGTGATGTTGAGCACGAACACAATCTTGCTGAGCACCGAATACAGAACAACCGTCACCGCAGCAACAAGAAGCAAAAGCTTCATGGCCTCCAGGAGAAGCCCCGAGAAGGTCTTCTGCTTAAAAAGCAGAAACTTGTTGTCAAGCTGCAGCTTATAAAGCTTTTTTACTCTATCCATAGCCGCCTCGCTCAGAAGGAGCCGCCCTCGGGAGAATCCGAGATAATGCCCATGAACATCTCCTCAAGCGACCTGCCCTCCGCCTTCAGCTCGTGGAGGTCCCATACCCCTTGGAGCTTGCCCTTTTTGACAATGCACACCCTGTCGCAAAGGTTCTCCACAATGTCAAGCATATGCGAGCTGAAAAGCACCGTATTGCCCTCCCTTGCATGGCTCCGCATGGCCTCCTTCAGCTGGTAGGCGCTTTGGGGGTCAAGCCCCGTGAGGGGCTCGTCAAGAACCCAGAGCTTGGGCTTATGCACAAGGGCGGCAATCACGGCGATTTTCTGCTTCATGCCGTGGCTGTAGCTCTTGATAGGATTGTCAAAGGCATGGGTAAGGTGGAAGATTTTCAGGTATTTTTCGCTGATTTCCTCCATCTGCGAGACGGGCACATCGTAAAGGTTCGCGATGTGATTGATGTATTCCCTCCCCGTCAGCCGCTCAAAAATCGCGTGGTTGTCGGGCACATAGCCGATTTCATGCTTATAGGCAATCGGGTTTTCGAGAAGCGAGGTGCCGCACACCGATACCTCGCCCGAATCAAAGGCGAGAATCCCCACAATCGACTTGATGGTGGTGCTTTTCCCCGCGCCGTTGGGGCCGAGAAAGCCAAAGACCTCTCCCGGGCGGAGCTCAAGCGACAAATCCTCCACCGCATTCACCGCGCTGCCGCCGTAGCGCTTTGTCAAATGACTTATCTTTAACATACCGTCTCTCCGTTTTCATATTTCGTAAGGGGGACCTTGCGGTTCTTGTATTTGCCCTTGTTTCTTCTTTGCTCAATGCGAATGGCACGGAGCGCAAAGTGGTCATCACCCACTCTCGTAAGCTGCCTGTACACATAAAAAACCACCAGGCAAAACGCACTGAAAAGGACATAAATCGCCAGCATATAAAGCGGGAAGAAGGTGTAGCCGCCCCAGCTTACGCCCCAATACCTTGTGAATTTCAGGAAGGGGAGTATGGCAATCACCACCGTGTCAAAGAGGTAGAAATAGTTTACCCTGTTGAAAAAGCGGTGATACGGAATGTAGAGAACACAGTTGGCGATAATGCCACCGAGGGCGCACACCAGAAAATATACGGTAAAGCCTATAAAGAAGTGCTTCACCGCCTTTTTCTCGGGCCTCGGTATGACGCGAAGGACAATCGCAAGCAGCGGAATGATGAAAACCCAGGTATGCTCAATGTAAAAATGAATGTTCCAGAACGAAAGCATACCCTCGTCAATATCGGGCACGGCAAGCGCGATAAGCGCACCCGGCACGTTTGCGAGAAGCACGAAGTCAAAAAGACCGCGCCGCCGCCAAAGAACCGCGAGAAGCACGAGGTACGCCCCGAGGTTGCAAAGCTGCAAGGGCATGCGGCTCATGATAAGGTCCATAAGGTAAATCGAATTGTAGTGGATAAACAGGAGAAGCGAGAGGAACACGCAAAGGGCGTACCGCGTTTCGCCGTCGCGGAAGCGGAAGCCAAGATAAAGCCCCACGAGAAGCGCCGCTATGGTGAGAAGCCAGGCGAAGTGAGGCGGCGTGAAGGGCACCATAAACCTTGCCGTGAAGCCGAAAAGCGACTGGGGCAGATACACGGGCACCGCCGCAAGGAGCGAAAGAGGGAGAAGCAGGGCGAAATACCCCCACTCTTCCCTTTTCCTGACGTCCATCTTATGTCCAAGAACAAAGCGGAGCACAAGAGGGAACAGGAGCATGAGAAAAAGCTCAAGCGAAAATTCGGCGTGGCGCACCCATTCGGCGGTAAGAATACCGCGGCTTACAGGGTCGCCGTGCCCTGTTGTGAAATAGGGCATAAAGTCACTGTAATGTATGACCGAAAGAAGAGAAACGGGGAGGCAGAAGCAAAGCGCAATGTTTCTCGGCGTTCTCTTTCGGAAGAAGGCGGCTACGGGGTATATCATGTATGAGAGATACATGCCCCAGCGCAGAAGGCTCTGACCGAGGTCGCGCACCTCATAATACACCTCACCGTAGTTGCCGCCGTTGATAACCCAGATGAAATTGTCATTCAGGAAGCAGCGGACGTTGCCCAGCACAAAAAGGACAACCGCAATCACTTTAAGCAGGACGGTGATGTGCTTTTCCGAGAGCCTGTTCTTAAAAAGGACAAGCCCCAAAAGGCACGCGGCAACCGCCGCCACAATAAGAATGCTGTATATCATACTCTTATCACTTTCTTTTTCCGGGCGCGTGGCCCGAGGTAGGCAAAGCCCCGCGGGGCGCGAAAGCTTCCGGGCGCGTGGCCCAAGGTAGGCAAAGCCCCGCGGGGCGCGAAAGCGTCCCCTGCGGTGACCTGTGCCAAAGCTCCGAAAAGCGCGCGCACGCATGCGCTCGCGCGTGTGCAAGCTTCCGAAAAGGCAAAAAATCTGCGTCAAGCGTCTCTCTGTACCGTCCCGAAAGCTCTTCCCCGATAAAATCGGGCGAAGCGAGGGAAACCGCGCTCCATTTCAAAAAAATCGAACGCCCCCGCTTGACAACAGCCATTATTATAACACAATCCTTAAAAAAAGTCAACCCTCGCGCGTGCGCGGTATAATGTATCATTAAAACAGAGCCCGCGCAGGCGCGCAGCCATACGCGACTATTATAAAATTCCGCACTTTGTTTGCGCGCAGAGGCGCGCGGGCGCGAGGGCAAACAAAGCGTAAAGGAGGAGGGCCTTGCCGTGCTCAGCGAGAGCACGGCAAGGGCAGTCTTTGCCCGCGCAAAAAAGAACGCATTTTTTATTCTGCTTTTTTGCGCACATTGTCGGCACCGCCGCGAAGCAAGCCGACCACCGCCGAAAAAACATAAAAAAAGCGCAAAACAAGGTTGGCACGCACATATATATAATAAGGAAGATGTTTTTCGGTTTTTTCTCTCTCGGAAACCCGTGTTTTTTCAAGTATTCCTGAAAAAATAGCTGTTTTTTGTAAATTTTTATATACATTTTGTACATGAAGCCAAAATTCGATTTTCGGGTGTCCTATGTAAATAAAACATTACCTATATTTTTCTTCAAAAAATGCAGCTTTTGCAGCGCTTTTTTCTCCGCTTCACGGCACAAGGCGGCAAAGCGGTGCGGGGGGGAGGCGCAAGGCAGCGAGGCGGCGAGGCAGTGCGGGGGGCAAGGCGGCGCGAGGGAGGCTCCTCCTTTTTTTAAAAAGATTGCGGCTTCCGTATGGACAAAAAGGGGGTTCTGTGATATACTGTATGGAGAACATAGAAAAAAGGGCTCCGTCCTCACGATGGGACGGCGCCGAGAGAGGGAGGCAAGGCAGCCTCCTCTGTGAAGACACCCGAGCCGTGGTTGTCGCGAAGCACATTACAGAAGCACATTATAAGCACATTATAAGAGAGATACAAGGGAGGCTTTGCATTATGCTGACAGGAAATGCCGTTGTAGGCCAGTCGGGCGGTCCCACCTCCGCCATCAACGCCACCCTCAAGGGGGTTATCGCCGCGGCGAAGGTCGCGCGGGAGAAGGGGGCCATAAAAGCCCTTTACGGAATGCGGAACGGGATTGAGGGCTTTCTTGAGGAGAGGCTCTGCGACCTGTTTTGGGAATTCAGAGAGCCTCGGGACCTCGACACCCTCGCCGTCACCCCGAGCGCGGCACTCGGCTCCTGCCGAAGAAGGCTCAAGCCCCATACCGAGGACCCCGAAACCTATCGGAGGATTTTCTCTCTTTTTGAAAAATACGATATCCGCTATTTCTTCTACATCGGCGGCAACGATTCGATGGACACGGTATGGAAGCTTTCCTGCTATGCCGAAGCCTTCGGGCACGAGATTCGCTTTATCGGCGTACCGAAAACGATTGACAACGACCTCGTCGGCACCGACCATACCCCGGGCTTCGGCTCGGCGGCCAAATTCGTGGCCACCACCGTCAAGGAAATGCTCCGTGATATCAATGTCTACACCGAAAGGGCGGTTACCATTGTGGAAATCATGGGCAGAGATGCCGGTTGGCTGACCGCAGCTGCCGCCCTTCCCCTCCTCAGCGGCGGCGTAGGCCCCGACCTTGTGTATCTGCCCGAGCGAGCCTTCTCCTGTGAGCGCTTTCTTGCCGACCTTGAAGAGAAGCTCTCCGAGCACCCTGCCGTTCTTGTGGCGGTTTCCGAGGGGGTAAGGCTTGCAGACGGCAGCTATGTGGGCGAAGCGGCACAGTCGGGTGCAACCGACGCCTTTGGGCACCGATACCTTTCGGGCGCGGGGAAAGCGCTTGAGCTTCTCGTGAAGGAGAAATTCGGCTGCAAGGTACGCTCGCTCGCCCTCTCGCTGCCCCAGCGCGCCGCCGCGCACCTCGCCTCGCTCACCGACCTTAAGGAAGCCGAAGAGGTGGGGGCGGCGGCGGTCAGGCTCTCGCTTGAAGGGCATACGGGCGTGATGGCGGCACTTGTACGGAACGAGGGCGACTATGCCATCACGGTGGAGCCGCACCCCGTCTCTTTGGTTGCCAACAGGATAAAAACCGTGCCCGACGCCTTTCTGAACGCCGAGGGCAACGGCGTGACCGACGCCTGCCTCTCTTACCTTCTGCCGCTTATTCTCGGCGAGGTGCCCGTTCTGTATGAGAACGGAATGCCCCGTCATTACGTAATAGGAGAGTAAGGGACGGCTCGGCAAAAAACAAAAATAAAAAAAGGGCTTGACAAACGGGGACTGCCCTGCTACAATCAAAAAAGAAAGCTGCATAGAAGTCAGGGGTGCCGCAAGGCTGAGATGGCGAAGGCCAAACCCTTTCACCTGATACGGATAATGCCGTCGTAGGGAGATTTTCCGCGTTACGCCCAAGGGGCGTGAAAGCCGCACGGAGGATTTCCGTGCGGCTTTCGCATTTCACGGAAGGAGTTTCTCTTTATGAAAACAAAACAACAGCATCTTCACACCCTCGTCGAGGCCTCGCTCTTCCTTGCACTTTCCATCGTGCTGAGCTACATCAAGGTTGTGCAGCTGCCCTTAGGCGGCTCTCTCACGCTGCTCTCCATGCTCCCCATCTCGTTTGTGGCCATCAAGCACGGCACGGCGTGGGGGCTTGGCACCGCCTTTGCCTATTCCTGGTTTCAGATTCTGCAGGGCGGCGTCTTTGCATGGGGCCTTACCCCCCTTATGCTCATCGCATCGCTTTTCCTCGACTACATTCTCGCCTTCGTCGTCCTCGGCCTCACGGGGCTCTTCCGCCGCCGCGGTATCCCCGGCATGCTCGGCGGCATTCTTCTCGCCTGCCTTCTCCGCTTCCTCATGCACTTTATTGCGGGCTTCGTCCTCTGGGCCGAGCTTGATGCGTTTGAGCTGTTCGGCAAGAGCTTTGTCAACCGCCCCGTGCTCTATTCTCTTGCCTACAACGGCCTCTATATGCTCCCCGAGACCGTCTTCACCGTCATCGGTGCCGCAGTGCTTTTGCGCCTGCCCTCCACGAGGAGGCTTCTCTCTCCCGAAAAAAACTGAGACCTATACTGCTTTCGGGGGACGGCTTTCCCCCCGAAGCACAACCGATGAAAAAAGAGCCGTACTGCAAAGTACGGCTCTTTTTGGCGGCAGCCTCAGGCGTCCTTTTCAGAAGCGGCCTTGCCCCGCCCCCTTACGGCATACAAAACGCGCTGAACGGCAGGGGTGAGCACCAGCGTGACGCCAAGCTCAAAGAGGAAGTTGACGCCTGCAAGCCCGAGGAACAGGAACGCAACCGCGTTGCCTCCCTTAGGCATAAGTTCAAGAGTCTCCACCACATAGCGGAGCTTTTCAAGAATGATAAGACAGCCGAGAACAAACACGCCCGTGTTCACCACAGGAACCAGCCCTGCCGACAGAAAAAGGGCAGCTACCTCATTCTTTTTCGCGAGGGCGCGGAAGACAAGAGCCGAAAGGAAGCCCGCCAGCGTGGTTTTGACAAGACAAATCAGAACCGTCATAAAGGGGGCCACCTCGAAAAGCAGATGCGTGAAGGGGTCCATTCCCAGGACGCCGAAAAGGAGGACTACCGCGCCGCATACGAAGCCGAGCCATGCCCCGCTCCCGCCGCCGAGCAGGATAGCACCGAGAGCAATCGGAATCAGAACGAGGTTGCCCGCCGTCCCCATAAAGGGCAGCCGTAAAAGACCGCCAAAGCACTGCAAAAGAATCACTATGGCCGTGAGAATGGCCAGCTGTGTCATTTTGACAACCGAGGCATGGGTGGAGGACGGTACGCCCCCCCGCGGGGTGTGAGCTTGCGATTTCATTCTTTGAACTCCTTTTTCTTGTTATGTATGAAGCCGAAGCGGGCTCGCCTCTGTAAGCGAGAAGCGCGACGGCCCCTCTCTCCCAAGGGCTGAGAAGGGCGGGTGTCTCGAAAAGCCCCGTATCGGTGTGAAATATTCATTATTTTACCACACATCTTGACAGACGGCAAATGATGGTTTATAATATCGGTATGAAGAACTCTAATAGGAGGACGTGCCATGAACAATCAGAAATGGGAGGCTCTTGTGACCGCCATTGACCTCGGCAGCTTTTCGCGCGCAGCCGAGAAGCTCGGCTACACCCAGTCGGGGCTCACCCATATGATGAACAGTCTTGAGGCCGAGCTCGGCTTCCCCGTCATCCGCCGCGGCTATTTCGGGGTGAAGCCCACCGAGGCGGGCGAGAAAATCCTGCCGAAGGTGCGGCGGCTTCTCGCGATGGACCACGAGCTCGGCGAGGACATCCGCCGTATCCGCGAGGGGGACGACGGCGCCCTGCGCGTGGGAGCCTATCCCTCGGTGGTCATGCACTGGCTGCCCTCGATTGTGCAGATGTTTCGCCGCGAATACCCCGACATTACGGTGGAAATCGCGCAAGGGAGCGTTTCGGACCTTTACGAGGGGCTGGAGAATGACCGCTTTGACATGGTGTTTGCCACCCGAAATGACCGCTACCCCTGCCAATTCATCCCCCTGCGCGATGACCGCCTGCGTGCCATTCTGCCCATGAACTATCCCGCGGATATCACGAAGCCCTTCCCCATCAAGGAGTTTGAGAAGGGGAGCTTCCTTATGCCGAGCCTTGGGTTTGATATTGATATTATGACCGTCTTTCACGAGGCGGGCGTCACCCCTCGGGTGGTGTCCACCTTTGTCGATGACCCTGCCATTATCTCGATGGTGGAGCACGGGCTCGGCATCAGCATGCTCTCGGAGCTTTGCATCCGCGGGCGCAGCGGCAACATTCTCTGCCTGCCGATAGAGCCCGACGTCAGCCGTCAGCTCGGCATTGCGATGGCGGTAAAGAAGCACCCCACCGAAATCATGCGCCGCTTTATGAAGGAGGCAAAGAAATTTGCCGAGGCCTTTGTGATGGAGGGCTGATATGCGCGTCCTTGTTGCCATGAGCGGCGGCTTAGACAGCACGGTGGCTGCTTCGCTCCTCCTTGCCGAGGGAGCTGTGGCAGAGGGCTGTACCCTCTCGCTGCTTCCTGACGGCGACGGAGAGGAGCTCCTGCGCGCGGAGGCCGCCGCCGCCTCGCTCTCCATGCCACACACGGTGCTTGATTTGCGCGAAGCCTTCCGCGAGCGTGTTATCCTGCCCTTCGCACGGGCCTACGCCGAAGGGAAAACGCCGAACCCCTGCCTGCTTTGCAATCGGCATATCAAATTCGGCGCACTCTTTTCCCATGCTATGGAGAGGGGCTTCTCGCATCTCGCCACGGGGCACTATGCCCGCATCGAATGCGTCGCGGGGCGTTACCGCCTCAAAAAGGGCGCCGACGCCGCGAAGGACCAGAGCTACGTGCTTTACCGCCTTGAGGAGCAGATGCTGCCCCATCTTCTCTTCCCCCTCGGTGACTACGAAAAGGGAGAGGTGCGCAGGCTTGCCGAGGAGCGCGGCCTCCACGCAGCGGCCTCCGCCAAGGAAAGCCAGGATATCTGCTTCGTGAAGCGAGGAAGCTACACCTCGCTCATTGAGGAGCTTACGGGCGGAGGAGAGGTGCGCGGCCATTTCGTGGATGCCGAGGGGAAAGTCCTCGGCCCCCACCGCGGTATCGCGCACTACACCGTCGGCCAGCATAAGGGGCTCTCGGTTTCGCTTGGCCGCGTGCGGTACGTGACGGCCATTGACCCCGCAAGCGGAAACGTAACACTCGGCGACGAGGCCGACTGCTACCGCAGCGAGGTTTTTGTGCCCGATATGCATTACATCGCACCCGAGCGCCCGAGCGCCCCCTTCCGCGCCTCGGTGAAGCTCCGCTACCGCCAGACCGAGGAGGAGGCCACCGTCTACCCCGAGGGCGAGGGCGCACGGCTTCTGTTTGACCGCCCGCAGAGGGCCCCCGCACCGGGGCAGAGCGCGGTTCTTTACGACGGGGATTACGTCGTAGGCGGCGGCGAGATTGCCCTCTCACGCTGAGGCTTCCACAATGAAAAAGCCCGCGGAACGCATGTTCCGCGGGCTTTTTGCGGTAGTACCCTACCTCTTTTTGCTTCGCACTCTCACGGTGTACATCGTGACAAGGGCGTTTAAAACACCGTCAGAGGCGAGAATCAGCCCCGACCAAAGGCTCCTGCTTTCCTCTCCGAGAAGCACGGTGACAAGGGCTCCGCCGCCGAGCAGAAGAGCGAAAACAAGGAGGATATACCAGTAGGGCATGCCAAAACGGAAGGCATCTACCGAGGTCTGCACGCGGAAAACGCTGTCCAGAAGAACATACACCACCGTAACCGTAAGAAGATAGGGCTCGATATGCGAGGGAAAGAGAAGGAGAAGAAGCCCAAAGACCGAAACCGCAATTCCCGAGGCAAGGCCGAACTGAAAGGCGATGCGGTACAGGTCGTTTGAAAAATATCCGAAGATTTTGGCAGAGCCGAGAAGCAGGGCGACCACCGCAAAGAGGAAGCGCAAAACCGAAGCGAGCTCCTCCGACCACACGATAAGAAGAACACCCAAGAAAACCATAAGCGCCGATGACACGACGGACACGATTTTAGCCGCCCGTACCACAGCCTCTTCCTGTTTTTTCATGCTTCGCACCCTCCCTTCTCTGTTCTCGAAGGCTCACTGTAAAAGTCTTGTATTCTTTTTTGAAGAAGGCTCTCCGCCTCTCTCCCATCCTCCTCAAGCTCCCCGTGCCAGAGAAGACGGAAATAGCCCAAAAGAGCCTCGCGCAGAAGGAGGCTGCCCGTCTCCCGATGCTTTGGCGAGCCGTCCTGTGCCGAGCGCGCCATATATTCCTCCATCGGCCCGTCAATCGCGGCAAGCGCGTAACGGCGCACCGCCTTCTCGCCAAGGCCTTGCCAAAGCCCGATAAGGGCGGTGCGGTGCAGGGCGAGAAAATCGGCGGCATCCCGTCTTTCCTCTCCCCCCGTGTCGAAAAGAGCCTTGGCAAAGGGAGAAAGCACCGAGAAAAAGAGGTCCTCCACAATAGCATAGATGTCCTGATAGTAGTAATAGAAGGTGGTGCGATTGACGCCGCATTCCTCCACAATGTCACGCACCGTAATCTTGGAGAACGGGCGCTTTTTCAAAAGCCGCAAAAAAGCGTCCATGATGGCCTGCCTTGTAAAAGACGACAAAGAGCTCCCCCCTTCCTTTTTCCCCCTCATTATACAACAGGCACCCCTCCTTGTCAAGAAGCCGCCGCGGTGCGGGAGCTCTTGGGGGAGGGGTGCCTGCTTTAAGAGGCTTCCTCTTCCAAAACGCGGAACACGCCGACGGTGATATCGTCCCGCGGCTCGGCAATGCGTGATATGGCCTCGGCAAGAATCCGCTCGGCAAGGCCCTCGGGAGACGCTCCTTCCTCGGAGGCAAGGAGATTCATAAGCCAAAGCGGCTCCTCACCCTCGGGAAGGAGCCCGTCCGAGAGCAGAATAAGGGAGTCGCCCACCGCCACCTCCACATTGATTCTCTCGGCATCGGGGCTTTTGGCAAGGCCGAGCGGCATAGTGCGCGAGCTTATGCGGAAGACCTCGCCGCCCCGCTTGATGTAGGAGGGCGCCGCACCGCTTTTGATGAAGGTGGCATGTCCGTGCAAGAGGTCAAACACCCACATATCCACCGTGGCCGAGCATTCCTCCCGTCGGGTACGGACGAGATTGTTCAGCATGCGCAGGGCAAAGCTTCGGCTCGCCCCCGCTTCAAGCAGCGCCTCAAGAAAATCCACCGAGCAGGCGGCACAGCGGGCGGCCTCCTCTCCGCTTCCCATTCCGTCCGAAAGCACGGCGTAAAAATAGCCGTCCGAGGTGGGGAAATACCGAATGCGGTCCCCCGAGCCCGAAAGCGGAACCGCCGCCGTGGCGGCCTCCACGCGGTAGCGCGGCGCCGCCTCCATTGAAAGCACCGAAAAGCCCTCTGTCTGTACGGTGCGCGGAGGAGTCAGCGCGCAGCCGGTTGCCCTCTCCCCGAGGGCGCGGAGTCTTGCCGCGATGTCCTCCGAGGGGGCGGCGGGGAATACCGCCCTCACTCGCCGGAAGCGACTGCCGAAAACGGCGAACACCCCGTCGGGGAGCTCGCCCTCGGCTGCCCCTTGCAGGGCCGCCGTGGCACCGCTGTCCGAGGCTGCCTCCGCGCGGTCTGCCGCCGAAGCCTCGGCAAGAAGCTTCGAAAGCATCGCGTAATCGAGCGAGAGGAATTCGTTGCGGTCACCCCGATGCCTCCTCATCGCCATGGCTGCACATTCGTCACGGATATCCTCAAGAATTTCGTCGGTACGGGGGCACCTGTCGCGAAGGGCCTGCGGAAGGTCCTCCTCCCCTATCCTGCCCGTGTCGCGCAGGCGGATGGCCAAGCTGTACATCGCCCTCTCGGCAAGCCGTTCTCCCCTTTCCCAGCAGGCAACACGGTTAGAGCAGGTGGTGCAATACCGTGCCGAAACCCTCTCGCATTCCATAAAATATTCAGCGGGGACAGGCCGCTTTTCCTCATCCGAGAGTCGGTAAAAGAGAGCCGAAAGCGAGGAGAAGGCCTCGCCGAGCCGAAAGAGCCTCTCCTGTCCTCTCTGCGGCGGTGGCGGCTCCTTGGCAAGCTCCTCCATCTTAAGCCGCAAAAGCTCCCTCTCCCTCGGGTCTGTCACAGGCCCGAGCCTCCTCAGCACGGGAAAAAGGAGGAGGGTAGCCACCGCCCCCTCGGGGAGAACCGAAAGAAAGCCGGGCACCCCCTCAATATAGCCCGAAAGCAGCGCCGCGCTCACGAGCTGCGCCAGCGCGCCGTACACCGTACCGAAGGGGAAGATAAGACCGCCCGAAAGCCCAGAAATCGCGTATACGGGAGCATAGGAAAGCCCTTCAAGGAGACCGAGAACAAGCCCCGCAACGCCTGCCCGTGCCGCACCGAAGCGGCGTGCGGCAAAGAGGGTAGCCGAAAAGGCAAAGAGAGCCGAGAGAGAAAGGCCGAAGAGCGAGAGCCCCGAAAGCGAGAAGCCGAGCGCAGCGGCCATGGCAACGAGCGAAAGCTCAAAAAATACGGGCACAGGACTCGTCGCCATCACGGCCCTGCCCGTGCCGAGCAGCTGTTCGGCAACCACCCCGCCCTCAAACACACCCGAAAAGAGAAAGCTGAGAACCGTGAGCGAAAGAACGGCCACCGCCGCGAAATACAGGGCATGGGGGCGCGGGCCCGTAACGAGGATTTCATAAAGACCGAGGAGGGCACCGACGAGCGAGGCCGAAAGAACGCGAAGCCCCACGCCCTCGGTGAAAAGGGCCTGCGTCACGGGGAAGAGCCGCCGCCTCGGCGCGGGATAGGAAAGGAGAAAGCGGAAAAAGAGGAGAAGGAGAGCAGCTCCCGCAAACACACCGCCGACAGCGCCCCGCCCCACCGCGCCGAGAACGGCGCCTGCGGCTATCGGCACCACCCTGCGGCGTGCCGCCGCAAGATACGCGAGGGCGAAGGGATACATGCCGAAAAAGAAATGGGTACGGGAAAAAAGGAGAGCCATTCCAAAGGCGCAAACGCCAAAGAGAAGCTCTCTCCCTCTGTTTGCCCCCTCACGGTAGCATTCGGGGAAAAGGGCGGCAAGGCCGCGCGGACGGCTCTCCCCCTCCCGTACGCTCTCCTCACGGGTGCTTCTGCTGTCGAAAACGGGGCGGCGTTCTGCTTCCATAGGCTTGTCCTCCAAAATTTGATATCCTATTATACCGCATGGAGGGGCTTGCATTTTGTCAATACCTCGGTGATTTTTTTGTCTTTTTTCCTCACCCCATGCCCCCCCTTGGAGTCCCCTGTCGGCTTTTGGAGAAGGAGGGGAGAGGTGTCGCTCTCTTTTTTTCTCTCACGGTTGAAAAAGATGCGGCTTTATGCTACAATAGAGGCGGGAGGACCGCCGCCGTGCTTTGCGGTGGGCTTTTCTCATTCCTTATAACAAGAAAGGAGCAAGCTATGGAGCCTGCTGTCCTCGCCCCCTCACCGCACGGGAGGGTGCGCCTGCATGTAAGTATTCCCCGTCTTTTGCACAACTACCGTCTCCTTGCAGGACGGTGCCGTGCCATACGCTCCTCACCGATTGCCGTTGTCAAGGCCAACGCCTACGGCCACGGCGCCGTCCCGATAGCGAAGGCTCTTGCGGAGGCAGGGGCTGACTTTTTTGCCGTTTCCTCCTTGGAGGAGGGGCTCGCCCTGCGCCCCCACCTTCCGCACGCCAAAATCCTTACCCTTGGGTATGTTCCGCCCTCGGCGGCGAGGCTTGCCGCCGAGGCAGGGCTCACGCTCGCCGTCTTTGACACGGCCTATGCCCGTGCGCTTTCCGAGTCGCTTGGCAATCAGAGCCTTTCGGTTCACGTCAAGGTGAACAGCGGCATGAACCGCCTCGGCTTTTCTCTTGCGAGAGACCGTCTTTCCGAAACGGTTTCGGAGATTTCGGAGCTCTTCTCGCTGCGCGGCCTTGCCCCCACGGGCATCTTTTCCCATCTCGCCACCGCCGACATTCCGCACGCGAGCTATACAAGCGAGGCTGTTGCCTCCTTCCGCACGGTGCTCGGTGCCCTTGCCCTGCGAGGGATACGGCTTCCGTCGCACATCGCGGCCTCAGCCGCCCTGCTTTCGGGTGAGGGGGCGGGCTTCCCTCTCTCTCGCTTCGGTCTTGCGCTCTACGGCTACTCTCCCACGCGCGAGGACCTCGGCCTTCTGCCCGTGGCAAGGCTTTGCTGTGACATCGCGCAGCGATATACCGCCCCCGCAGGCGCCCCCGTCGGCTACGGAGCAACCTATATCACCAAGCAGCGCGAATGCATCGGCATTCTGCCCGTGGGATATGCCGACGGACTGCCCCGCGCCGCCCAGGGCGCGTTTGTCACGGTAGGAGGTGTCCCCTGTCCCCTTGTCGGGCGGATTTCGATGGATGCCGCCGCCGTGCTTCTGACCGATGCGCCGACGGATGCCACGACCTGCACCCTCTTCGGAGATACGCCCGACTCTCTCTGGCAGCTTGCCGATGCGGCAGGCACCATTCCCAATGAAATTTTAGCAAGGCTCGGACCGCGAGTGGATAGGATATATGAAAATGAAGGAAGCCTCTATTCTCATTCTGGATAAGGACGAGGGCATGAGCTCTCAGCAGGCCGTCAGCCGTGTGCGCCGCCTCTTTGGCGCCGCCAAGGCGGGCCACAGCGGCACCCTTGACCCTTTGGCAACCGGAGTTTTGCCCATTCTTCTCGGGCGGGCAACCGTTGCCTCCGAATACCTGCTTTCGGGCGATAAGCATTACATCGCCACCCTCCGCCTCGGCATCACCACCGACACCGAGGACAAAACGGGCGCGGTGCTCACCCGTCACACGGGTGCGCTTCCCACCGCCGCCGAGGTGCTGGCCGCAGGGGCGCGCTTCGTCGGCGAGGGGCTTCAGGTGCCCCCGATGTACAGTGCCCTCAAGCAAAACGGACAGAAGCTCTGCGACCTCGCAAGGCGAGGCATCACGGTGGAGCGCGAGCCGCGGCACATCACGGTGTATTCTCTCGTGCTTACCCCCCTTTCGGAGGCCGACTACCGCATGGAGGTCGTCTGCTCGAAGGGCACCTATATCCGCACCCTGTGTGCCGACATCGGCGCGGCCCTCGGCTGCGGAGGCGTGATGGCCTCCCTGCGCCGTGCCGAGGCCTCGGGCTTTTCGCTTGAGGAGGCACACACCCTCCGTGAGCTTGAGGCTATGACCGAGGCCGAAAGGGAAGCTCTCCTTTTGCCCGTTGAGGGACTTTTTGCCTCCTGCCCCGCGGTTGCGCTCCCCCCGTTTTTCGCGCGGCTCGGGCGTGCGGGTGCCGAGCTCTACCAGCGCAAGCTGGGCACCGACTTTCCCCTCGGCACCCGTGTCCGTCTCTCGGACGGCGAGGGCTTTTTTGCCCTTGGCGAGGTGAGGGACTTCCCCGATGGGAGCGCCATAAAGCCCATCAAGATGTTTGCATCCCTGTAAGGGGCGTCGCGATAAGACCGCGCCGCCGAGGGCGGCAAGGTCGCGCCGCTATGCGATAGAACCGTGTCACTTTCGGCGCGTGGCCCGATATTGACAAGTAATATTTACAAAACAAGCAAAAAGGAGGACGGTGTGTATGGATTTCACCCACGAGCAGAGGCGCGCCATTGACACGAGAGACCGCACGCTTCTGGTTTCGGCGGCGGCGGGCTCAGGGAAGACCGCCACCATGACAGAGCGCATTATCTCCTCTCTCACCGCGAGGGAGAACCCCGCCTCCCTTGCAAGGCTTGTGATTGCCACCTTCACGGTGGAGGCCGCAGGCGACATGAAAAAGAAAATCGGCAAGCGGCTTGCCGAGGCCATAGAGAGGGACCCTGACAACCAACGCCTCCGTCGCGAGGAGCTTCTTCTTCCCTCGGCGCGCATTTCAACGATTGACGCATTCTGTCTGCGGCTTTTGCGACAGAATGCCGACAAGCTGGGGCTGCCCCCCTCCTTCCGTATTTCCGACTCCGCCGAGGGGGCGCTTCTCTCCTCGGAGGTGCTTGAAGCGCTCCTTGAGGATTTGTACGCAGGGCTCTGCCCCGAGGTGGGAGCCGAGGAATTCTGCCTTTTGGCCGACACACTCTCGGGGGCTAAGAGCGAGAGCGACGTCTCTGCCTTTTTGCTCTTCCTTTACGAGAGGCTGCGCCACGAGGTGAAGGGGCTTTCGGAGCTCACACGGGCGGGCGAGGGCTACCGCGCCTCGGTGGGGCTTTCGCTCATTGCCACCCGCTACGGCGAGGAGATTGCCCTCCGCTATGCCGAAATCTTCGAGGACATTGCAGCTGCCTACGAGAGGCAGACCGAGCTCCTTTCGACCTTCGACGAGCCCTCTCTTGAAAAAAGAATTCCCTTCTGCCTTGACGAGGCCAAGCTGCTCCTCTCACTGGCAGCAGGCCTTCGTGAGCGAAATGCCTCTCTTGTGCGGAGTCTTCCCACCCTCGGGCGGATTCCCGGTGCCAGGGCAAACGACAGCCGCGAAAACGGCGTGCTGTCCTCTCTTCATACCCTTGCCTCCGGGAAGCTTGCGGAGCTGCAACGCTTCTTTGCCTACCGCGACGATGAGACCGACGAGCTCTGCCGCCGCCTTGCCGAGCTTTGCGACCTTCTTTTCCGCGTGCTTTCGCTTTTCGATGCCCGTCTCTCCGCCGAGAAGCGCAGACGTCGGCTTCTTGACTTCCTTGATATCGAGCGCCTTACCCACACCCTCCTTCTTGACGGGGATGGGAACAAAACGCCGCTTGCCGCCGAGCTTGCCGCAGGCATTGACGGCATTTATATAGACGAGTTCCAGGACGTCAACGCGCTGCAATACGACATCTTCCGCGCCATCGCGAGAGATGACAACCTCTTTATGGTGGGAGATGTCAAGCAATGCATCTACGCCTTCCGCTTTGCCGAGCCCGCCATCTTTTCGGCTCTGCGCGCCGCCTACCCTCCCATGGAGGAGGCAACCCCCTCGGCAGAGCCGTCGTGCGCCTCCTCCGCGAAGGGGAGCCCCGCGCCCGCCTCGCTCTTTTTCACCAAAAATTTTCGCTCCGACAGACCTATCATTTCCTATGTCAACCGTGTGGCAGGCAGGCTTCTTGCCGCCGCGGGTGGCTCTCCCTACACGAGAGATGACGAGCTTTCCTTCGGCAAGGTAGAAAAAGCACAGGGCGCTGAGCCCGTCACCACGCATATCTTTGAGCTCCCCACACGCAAAAAGAGCGACACACCTCTCTCCGAGGAGGAGAGGGCAGCCCTTTCCGAGCGGGAAAGCCGTTTTGTCGCCGCCGAAATCTCCCGTCTGCTGGCCTATGGGCGCAAGAACGACGGCAGCCCCATCCGCCCCTCGGACATCGTCCTTCTTTTCCGCAACAAGAAGGCCATGGCCCCCTACCTTGCCGCCCTTGAGGGCATTGCCCCTCTCGCGGTAGGAGAGGACAGCGACTTTTTTCAGAACCCCGAGGTGCTTCTCGCCCTCTCTCTCCTTTACATCATTGACAATCCGCGGCGCGACATCTATCTCGCGGCAGCCCTCCGTTCTCCCGTCTTCGGTATGAGCCTTACCGAGCTGTCTGCCATTCGGCGCGAGGCAAGAGAGGCCTCCTGCCTCTTTGATGCCCTCGTGCAGTATGCCGAGGCGCATGCGGAATTCAAAAAGGGAAAACGTTTTCTCTCCACCCTTGCCTCCTGGCGTCGCCGTGCCGAGGGTGAAACCGTGGGCGGGCTCGTTCTCGCCGTTTTTGAGGATGCGGGCCTTATGAGCCTTTCGGGTAAGGGAAGCTCGCCGCGCCACGACAATCTCTACCGCTTTTATCAGTACGCGCGAAGCTTTGAGGCCTCCTCCTACGAGGGGCTTTACAGCTTCATCGCCTATATCAACGCGGCCATACAGGGGGGCGCCAAGCTTCTGAAGCCCGCAGAGGGCGGGGGCGAGAACGCCGTCAGGCTTACGACAATTCACGCCTCCAAGGGGCTGGAATTCCCCGTGGTCTTCCTCTGCGCCCAGGAAGCTCACTTCAATGACAGGGACAGCCAGCCAACCCTGCTTTATGACCGCACCTACGGCCCCGTGGTCCGACTTTTGAACGAGAGAGGCGACGCCGCGGAGAACCCCATCCGCCTGCTTTGCAAGCAGCGCCTGCAGGAAAAGGTGCATGAGGAGGAGATACGCCTTCTCTACGTGGCGCTCACACGCGCCCGCGAGAGGCTGTATGTCACGGGCTCTCTCACAAAGCCCGAGGAGAAAATGGAGGAGGCTCCGCTCTTCTCTCTCCTTCCTTACCGCTGGCGGCTTCTCTCGGTGACCTCTCCGCTTGGGTGGATTTTGCCCCTCCTCGCCGAGGAGAACGACAAATATCTCCTCCTCCACCCGATAGGGACCGACGGCACGGAGCCGACTCCCGTTTCGCTTTCCCTCTCGGACAAGAATAGCGAAAACGTTTTCGCAAAAGGCGAGAGCAAGGAGGAGCTTTTGGCGCTTCTCCGCCGACGCCTTGCCTTCTCTTATCCCGACAAGGCACTCACCTCACTGCCCGAGAAGCTTTCTGTCTCGGACCTTTCGCCCCGTGTGCTTGACGGGGAGGACGGCACCGTGGCCATCTCCTCACTCGCGGCGGGTAGAAAAAGGAGCTATCCTCGCTTCCTGTCGGGTGCCCGCGAGGACGAGGGTGCGCTTCGCGGCACCGCCACTCACCTCTTTATGCAGTTCTGCGACTACCGCCGCCTCGCCGAGGAGGGTGCGGAGGCCGAGCTTTCCCGTCTTGTCCGTGAGGAGTTCATCACCCCCGAGGACGCGGCGCTCGTACGCATGGACGAAATTGACGTCTTCCTGCACTCGTCCCTCTTTGCACGCCTCCTCGCGGCAAAGGGTGTGCGTCGCGAGCTTCGTTTTCACGCGCTTCTGCCCGCCGCGCGCTTCACGGAGGAGCCCGAGCGCCGCGATGCCCTCGCGGAGAGCCGCCTGCTCGTGCAGGGAGTTATCGACTGCATCATAGAGGAGGATGGCTACACGGTTATCGACTACAAGACGGACCGTCTCACGGCAGACGAGCTCGCAAGCAGGGAGGCGGCTGCCGCCACTCTTATCGCACGGCACGGGGCGCAGCTTTCCTACTACGCCGCAGCCTGCCGCGAAATGTACGGTGAAGCACCGCGTGAGCTGCTGCTCTATTCGCTCCCCCTCGGCGACACGGTCCCCGTGCCGCTGCCCGAGCAGGCTCCCGCCGGGCAGGGCGCGCCCTCCCGCAAAAAACGCCCTTGACAAGCCGCTGTCCCATATAGTATAATGAAAACCAAGATGTGCCTTATGTGCCTTCATTATGTATTATTAATCGCTTGAAAGGAATCACGTTATGAAAACCTCAAAACGCATTCTCTCCTTCTTCATGATGGCCGTTATGGTCGTCCTCTCGGTGGCCTCGCTCGCCTCCTGCGGCGGCGCAGACGAATTCATCTTTTCCACGGGCGGCCCCCAGGGCACCTACTACGGCTTCACCACAGCCGTGGCCCAGAAGCTCACCGACTCCATCGACGGCATGAAGTTCACCGCCGTAACCTCGGGCGGCTCCAAGGCCAACATTGAGGCCATTGCCGACGGCGAGGCCCAGTTCGCCATCGTGCAGAACGACGTTATGATTAACGCCTACAACGGCCTCTCCAATTTCACGGGCAACCAGATTCGCGATTTCTCGGTCATCGGTGCCGTGTATCCCGAGGTGTGCCAGATTATCGCTCGTGCCGACGCGGGCATAACCTCGGTGGCTGACCTCCGCGGCAAGCGCGTGTCGATTGGCGCGCAGGGCTCGGGTGTTGTGACCAATGCTACCCAGATTCTTGAAACCTACGACATCTCGCTTGACGACATCACGGTGCAGAACCTTGACTCGGGTGCCTCTGCCGATGCCCTCCAGAACGGCAACCTTGACGCCTTCTTCTTCACGGGCGGCGTGCCGACGCCTGCCATGGTGCAGCTTGCCACCTCGACGGACATCGTGTTCGTCTCTCTCGACGACACCGCCATCGCCTCTCTGAAGGCCGAGAGCCCCTTCTACGTTGAGGTCGCTCTCACCAACAGCACCTACGACTTCATTCCCGCCGGCACCACTGCCAAGGCGGTTGCCGTCACAGCCACCTACATCGTGGGCAACGATGTGGATAAGGATGTTGCCTATCAGGTCACCAAGACGCTTTGGGAGAAGCAGGCCGAGATTGCCGCTGCCCACGCCACGGGCAAGAGCATGGACATCAGAACCGCCCTTCTCGGTATGGACAATGTGCCGATTAACGAGGGTGCCAAGCGGTACTATGAGGAATATCTCGCCGCCTACAACGCAGAGAACGGCACAAGCTTCACCTTTGATGCCTTCTATCTCGGCAAATAAGAGATAGTCGGCCTCGCACAGCAAAATCCGCAGGAGCCTCTGTGCAGAACTGCGGATTTTCTTATGTAAACCGAAGGAGGACTCCATTTTGTCAACAGCAGAACTCGCCACAAAAAGCGCAGAGGAGATTATGAAGGAGGTGGACCGAGAGTCCAACGTCCGCACCTTTGTCGGTGTGCGCGCCCTTGTCATCAAGTACGCGAAGCTCCTCGCCTCGGTCTTTATGATTGCGCTTTCGCTCGTTATCACCATCTCTCCCGAGCTTTCAAAGCCGATTTTCGTCGGTATCATTCTCATTTTCGCCTTTCTCACCTTCCCTGCCTACAAGAAGCAGTCGAAGCTTGTCAACTACATTCCGTGGTATGACTTCGTCCTTGTGGGGCTGACGGCGGTATGCTACCTTTACCCCGTCATTCGCCATGATGCCATTGTGGAGATGAGCAAGCGCATCGGTACGCTGGAAATTATCGTTGCCCTTGTGGCAATCGCCCTGCTCGTGGAGGCCTGCCGCCGCGCGGTGGGTGTGCCGATTCTCTTTGTGGCAGGCGGCTTCAGCGTCTACGCCTTTATCTGGCTGAGCCGCAACCCCGCCACCATGCTTCGGAACTTCTGCTACGAGATGTTCTTCAACGTGTCGGGCGGTATTTTCTCCACGCCCGTCAGCGTGTGCCTCAACTTCATCGTTCTCTTTATCATTCTCGGCTCCTTCCTTGAAAAGACGGGAATCGGGAAGTTCTTCGTTGACCTTGCGAACTCTATCGCGGGGGCCTCGGCAGGCGGCCCTGCCAAGGTGGCCGTCATTTCCTCGGCGCTTGAGGGAATGTACTCGGGCAGCTCGGTGGCCAACACGGTTGGCAGCGGCAGTGTCACGATTCCTGTGATGAAGAAAAGCGGCTACCGCCCCGAATTTGCGGCGGCTGTCGAGGCGGCGGCCTCCACGGGAGGGCAGATTATGCCTCCTATCATGGGCGCGGCGGCCTTCCTGATGGCCGAAATCACGGGTGTTCCGTACGCTACCATTGCCGTGGCCGCCATTCTCCCCGCCCTCCTCTATTTCGGCGGTATCTTCGTGATGGTTCATTTTGAAGCCAAGAAGCGCGGCCTCAAGGGGCTCCCCAAGGACGCCATTCCAAGCTTCCTGAAGCTTCTTCTCTCGAACGGATATCTCCTTCTTCCCGTTGTGGTGCTCGTCATCTGCATGAACCACTTCACGGCGGGTATGTCGGCCTCGTATGCCATACTGGCCGCCCTCATCGTCAGCCTTATTGACCCCCATCTCGGCAAGGCGCGCTTCGGCGGCAGCTACAAGAACCCCGAGGCAAGGGCAGCCATTCTCCGTTCTGTCCTTCTGCCTCTTCTTCCGATTACGGTGCTCGCCCTTTACCACATTCTTTTCGGGGCAGGTGTTCTCACCGTGGCGTGGCAGGGGCGGTTCGTTTTCATCGCTATGCTCACCGCCGTTGGCTGCAGCTTCTTCACAAAGGGGGCCATTCTCACCCCGAAGGTCGTTGCCGACGGGCTTGAGGGGGGTATGTCCAACTCGGTAGGCGTTTCCATTGCCTGCGGTGTTGCGGGCGTTATCTCGGGGGTTGTCACACTGACGGCTCTCGGCAGCACGCTCGTCGCCACCATCGTGCCGATTGCGGGAGAAAACATTCTGATTGCCCTCTTCCTGACCATGCTTGCCTGTATCGTGCTCGGTATGGGCGTGCCCACCACCGCCAACTACATTATTATGGCAACGACAACCGCGCCGATTCTGCTCGGCATGGGCGTGCCTACCCTGGCGGCGCACCTCTTTGTCTTTTACTTCGGAATCGTGGCAGATATCACGCCTCCCGTGGCTCTCGCCGCATATGCGGGCAGTGCGATTGCAGGCTCGAACCCCTTGAAGACGGGGCTCAACGCCACCCGCCTTGCCATCACCGCCTTTATTATCCCCTACATTTTTGCCCTCAGCCCCGATATGCTCCTCGTTTGCGAGGGATATGAGGCCTCCTTCCTCGCCATCGTGCGGATTCTCTTTACCTCGCTGCTCGGTATCGTCTCGATTTCGGCAGCTCTTGAAAACTATCTGCTTCACAAGAACAAGGTCTGGGAAACCGTCCTCTTTGCGGGCGGCGGGCTTATGCTCGTGATGCCCGACCTGACAACCGACATTATCGGTATTGTCTGCATCGCACTGGCCTTCTCCTCGCACCTCTTCTTTGACAGGCTCTTCCGCCGCAAGGGAAGTGAGCCTCAGGAGCGCGAGCTGTAAAAGCAAAAAAAAGAACGAATCGGGAAGCCGATTCGTTCTCTTTTTGCTCAATCAAGGCGAATGACGGTAACCTCCTTCTCCCGCCGCAAAAAGGCGCGAATGGTGTAAAGCGTTCCCGACGAGCGCCCGTCCCAGAAGGCAAGCGCGGCGTCGGCGTAGTCGGCAATTTGCTCGTTCCTCTTTAGGGGTGCACCCCTGCCAAAGCGGCGATAATCGGGCAAAAAGACAGTCAGCCTCAAGCCCTTTTGACGGGCATACTCCTCCGCGCACCTGTCAATCCCCCGCGCTCCTCCCGAAACCACCTCGCGGCAGGAATCGGGAACGTAGCGCGCAAGCTCCACGCTTTCAATACCTCTCGAACCGATAACAGCAAGCTTCATAAGCACCTCGTAACCATATTTTGAACATATTTTATGTTCGTTTATCCCATAATAACACAAAATAGCACTAAATTAAATGTATATTGTGTGAATTGTGAGGTTATTTTATGGCTACAAAGAGTCTTTCTATCCGAATTGATTCCGAAATGCTTGACAAGCTGCACTGCATTGCCGACTATGAGGGGAGAAGCGCCAACAGTCAGATTCTCATTCTTATCCGCGACTGCATTGAGCGGTACGAAAAGCTGCTGGGTGAGGACCTTGGAAAGAAATAATAAAAGCAAAAAAAGAACGAATCGGTTTCCCGATTCGTTCTTTTTTATATGCAAGCCGTTACGCCTTCGGCATAAGCTCGCGCACCGAGGCAAGCGCCTCGTCAAGCTTGGCGATATCCTGACCGCCCGCCATGGCACTGTCGGGGCGTCCGCCGCCGCGTCCACCCGTGAGCGCGGCAACGGCAGACACGATTTTGCCCGCATGCGCGCCCGCCTTAACGGCATCGGCGCCCGCCGCGGCAAGGAAGGTCAGCTTTCCGTCCGAAACCGAGGCAAGCACCGCCACCATATCGGGGTGCTCGGCCCGCACGGTGTCGCAAAGCGACCTGACGGCATCGGGTGCCATATCCAGCCGTGCCGTGAGAAGGCGCAGGGAGCCAACCTGAGAGGCATCGTCAAAGAGCCGCGCGAGGCGCCCGTGAGCCAGCTCTGCCTCAGCCGAATCCAGCTTGCGGCGGAGCTCCTTAAGCTCGGCATTGACGGCCTCGGCACGGTGGGCAAGGTCGGCATACGAGGGGGCCTTCAGCCGCTGTGCCACAACGGTAAGAAGCGCCTCGCGCTCACCAAGAAGACCGAGAACGTTCGCGCCCGTGACGGCGGTAATGCGGCGCACGCCCGCTGCCACAGAGCTCTCGGAAAGAATACGGAAAAGTCCGATAGCACCCGTGTTGCCGACGTGGGTACCGCCGCAAAGCTCGGTGGAGCCCGAGCCTATCTTCACAACACGGACCGTGTCGCCATACTTCTCGGAAAAGAGAGCCATCGCCCCCATCTCCTGCGCCGTCGCCATATCGGTGACGAGCGTTTCGGCAGGCTCTGCCAGAAGAATCGCAGCATTGACTCTCGCCTCAACCTCAGCCTTTTCCTCCTCGGTCATGGCCGTAAAATGCGAAAAGTCAAAGCGGAGCTCCCTCTCGTCAACGTAGGAGCCTGCCTGCTCAACGTGCTTACCGAGCACCGAGCGCAGGGCCGCCTGCAAAAGGTGGCAGGCAGAATGGTTGCGGCGAATGGCCGTGCGGCGCGAGGAATCAATCGCGGCGGTAAGCGTCTGCCCCACCCTGAGCGTGCCCTCGGCAAGCTCGGCCTCGTGAAGAAAGATGCCCTCGCTCTTTTTGGTGTCACACACGGTAAGCACAAGGCCGTCTGCCGTCATGCTGCCCGTATCGCCGACCTGACCGCCCGACTCGGCATAGAAGGGGGTTCTGTCAAGAATCACGGTGCAGCTGCCCTCGTTGCAGGCCTCCACCGCCTCGCCGTCGCAAAGAATGGCAAGCACCCTCGCCTCGGCGGTGTCTGTGTCATACCCCAGAAACTCGGTTTTTTCAATCCCCGCAGGCAGGGCGTTGGTATCGCTCCAGCCCTCGGTCTTGCCGCGTGCGGCGCGCGCACGGGTACGTTGCTCGTTCATAAGGCTCGAAAACGTTTCCTCGTCAAGCGCAAGACCGCTGTCTGCCGCAATCTCGCGGGTGAGGTCAACGGGGAAGCCGTAGGTGTCATAAAGACGGAAGACCTCCTCGCCCGAAAGCACCTGCCGCCCTGCTGCCAGCGTCTCCTGTATCACGCGCGAGAGGAGGCCGAGGCCGCCGTCAAGCGTAGCGTGGAAGCGCTCCTCCTCCTTGGCAATCACGCGGAGAATGGAATCGTGCTTCTCGCGGAGCTCGGGGTACGCCCCCTCGCTGGTGGCGATGGCCACCTCGGAAAGCTCGGGCAGGAAGCAGCGCTCAATGCCGAGGAGCTTGCCGTGGCGCGAAGCGCGGCGGAGAATGCGGCGCAGAACATACCCGCGCCCCTCGTTGGAGGGAATCACTCCGTCGGCAATCATGAAGGTGGCAGAACGGATGTGGTCGGTCACAACGCGAATGGAAACGTCGTCACGGGCGTTTTCACCGTAGGCCTTGCCCGCGATGGCCGTGACGGTGTCAAGCACCGCACGGACGGTGTCTACCTCAAAGAGGTTGTCCACCCCCTGAAGAACGCAAGCAAGCCTTTCAAGGCCCATGCCCGTGTCAATATTCTTCTGCGCAAGCTCGGTGTAGTTGCCCTCGCCGTCGTTCGAAAACTGCGAAAAGACGTTGTTCCAGATTTCCATATAGCGGTCACAGTCGCAGCCGGGGCGGCAGTCGGGCGCGCCGCAGCCGTACCTTTCGCCGCGGTCAAAGTAAATCTCCGAGCAAGGGCCGCACGGACCTTGGCCATGCTCCCAGAAGTTGTCGGCCTTGCCAAGCCTCACTACGCGCTCGGCGGGGACGCCCATCTTCTCGGTCCATATGGCGAAGGCCTCCTCGTCCTTCTCGTAGACGGAGGGCCAGAGGCGCTCGGCGGGAATGGCAAGCCTCTCGGTGAGGAACTCCCAGGCGAAGGCAATCGCCTCCTCCTTGAAATAGTCGCCAAACGAGAAGTTGCCGAGCATTTCGAAAAAGGTGCCGTGACGGGCGGTGTGCCCCACGCGGTCAAGGTCAGGCGTGCGGATGCACTTCTGGCAGGTGGCCACGCGGCGGCGGGGCGGCGTAACCTCCCCCGTGAAGAACTTCTTCATCGGTGCCATGCCCGAATTGATGAGAAGCAAGGACTTGTCCCCCTGCGGCACAAGCGGATAGCTCGGCAGGCGCAAATGCCCCTTCGACTCAAAGAAGGAGAGAAACTCCTCGCGCAAATCGTTAAGTGATGTCCATTTCATAGTGCTTTTCCTCCCGCGCGGCGCGCGTTATCAGTATATTCTCATTAGGTAAGTATACTCTAATTTACAGGCTTTGTCAAGTGCCGTGCCGAAAAAGGAGCCCGCCTCCGTCAATCCCGAGGCAGAGTTCTTGCAATTGACGCGGCTTTGTGCTACAATAGGGTTACTACACAACACGAGGTGGCTATGACATACCGAAAAGAACACGATTCGATGGGCGAGATTCTTGTCCCCTCTGACCGTTACTATGGGGCGCAAACGGCGCGCTCTCTTAAAAACTTCCCCATCGGGGAATGGCGGATGCCTGAGGCGGTCATCCGTGCCTTTGGCGCGCTCAAATGGGCGGCTGCCGAGGCAAACGGGCGTCTTCTGCCAAGCCGCATGACCGAGGAAAAGGCGCGCGCCATCAAGGAGGCCGCCGCCGAGGTGATGGACGGCACGCTCCTTTCGCACTTCCCGCTTGTCGTCTTCCAGACGGGAAGCGGCACCCACACCAATATGAACGCCAACGAGGTAATTGCCAACCGCGCAAACGAGAGGTGCGGCAAGCCTCTGCTTCACCCGAATGACGACGTCAATATGTCGCAGTCGTCAAACGACACCTTCCCGACGGCGATGGCGATTGCCGCCGTGTGCGAGACCGAGCGCCGCCTTCTGCCCGCGGCTGACCGCCTGATTGAGGCCTTCCTTGCGCTTGAGGAGCGCTGCCGCGGTATCGTCAAGGCAGGGCGCACCCATCTTCAGGATGCCACCCCCATCGCCCTCTCGCAGGAAATCAGCGGCTGGCGCACATCGCTGTGCCGTGACCGCGACGCGATAGAGGCCTCGCTTGCGGGGCTCCGCCCGCTTGCCATCGGCGGTACCGCAGTCGGCACGGGGCTCAACGCCCCCCGCGGCTTCGGCGAGGAGGTGGCCTCGCTTCTTTCGGAGCTGCTCGGCACGCCCTTTTCCTCCTCGGAGAACAAGTTCTCCTCGCTCACCTCGCTTTCGCCCTTCGCGGTGAGCCACGGAGCCATCAAGGCCCTCGCCGCAGACCTTTTCAAGATTGCCTCGGACATCCGCCTTATGGCCAGCGGCCCGCGCTGCGGCCTCGGCGAAATCACCCTGCCCGAAAACGAGCCCGGCTCCTCCATTATGCCGGGGAAGGTCAACCCCACGCAATGCGAGGCGGTCACCATGGTGGCCGTGCAGGTGATGGCCGCCGACACCGCCATAGGCCTTGCCGCGGCGGGCGGTCAGCTTGAGCTGAATGTCATGCTCCCCGTTACAATTTACAATTACCTGACCTCGGTCACCCTCCTCAGCGACGCCATGCTTTCCTTCTCGGAGCGTGCTGTCAAGGGCATTACGCCGAACCGCGACAAAATGCAAAGTAACCTTTACTCCTCTCTTATGACCGCCACCGCCCTCTCGCCCCATATCGGCTACGAGGCCACGGCAAGGCTCGTGTCGCTCGCCCACAGCGAGGGGCTCTCGCTCCGCGAGGCGAACCTGCGCCTCGGTCTTCTTCCCGACGAGGACTTTTTGCGGATTTACAAGCCCGAGGAGATGATATAAAAAGAGAACAGCCCTCGCGGGCTGTTCTCTTTTTTGCTTATTCGCTGCGCAGTGCGTTCACAGGGTCCATTCTCGCCGCTGCCGAGGCAGGAATCAGCCCCGAAATCAGCGTGAGCACCACACTGAGAAGGATAAGAATAACGGCACTTCCCAGCGGGAGATAGGCGGTGATAACCACACCCGCCAGCTTCCGTATCACAACATTGGCGACAATCGAAAGCAGCGCAGTGGAGACCACCCCGATAAGCCCTGCCAAAAATCCGATGATAAAGGTCTCGGCGTTGAAGAGCGAGCGCACGTCGCGGCGGCGTCCTCCGAGCGAACGGATAACACCGATTTCCTTGATGCGCTCCACCACCGACACATAGGTGAGAATTCCTATCATCACGGTGGAAACCACAAGCGAAATTGAGGTAAAGACGATAAGGGCGGTGGAAACCACCTGTATCATCGACTCAATCAGCGCGATAATCAGCGAGAGCGTGTCGGTATAGGTGACGTGCCCGCGGTCAGCCGCAAGAAGCACCCTGCCGTCGGGGAGCGTGATGTCCTCCTCGCTGTTCCACCTGTCGAGCCAGGAGGTTACGAGGTCCTTGTTTTCAAAGTTCGTGGGATACAGGGTGAAGGACTCGGGCTTTTCGGCGCCGCCGAGGGCCGCCTTCGAAAGCGTGCGGAGGCTGTACGGATCGGGGAAGGAGAAGGGAGATTCGCCGCCTGCGGTGGTGCCGCCTGCCGCGCCGCCCGTGCTGTCTGAGGTGCCGCCCATACCTCCCATGCCGCTCATCATATCCTCAATATTTATCGAGGTGAGAATGGATTCGCCGAGGTATCCCACGGCCTCCTCTCTTTGGTCCGTCACAGGGTCAAGATAATCGTAACGGAAGGAAACTCCGAGAGAGATCGACTGGCTGCCCATCGGTGTCTTGAACTCGGCAGCACCCGAGGTGAGGCTTTCGTTTTCTCCGAGTGCCGTCAGAATTTGTGAGGTTTTGTTTACCTCTCTCGCGTATTCCGCAAGGGCGCCCGTATAATAGAGGCCTGCCTCAAGGCACCCGAACATCATTTCCTCCTTGGGGCGGAGCACGCCGACCACGCGGAGAGCGAGGGCGTCATCCCCTCTCTCCTCGGGAGGGATTTCGTCCTTATAGTCGTACATCATGCCCGTGCCGAGGTAGGGCGGTGTCGTGTCCTCGTAAATTGCGTCGTTCGGATGGAAGTAGAGCTCCTTTTCAAGAAGCTCATCCAGCGTAAAGGATGGCTTGCGGAGATTCTCTTCATACAGGGAAGAATCAATGGCACCGCGGATAAGGTTTGCGAATTCGGCCTCGGAGTAATAGCCAAGCTTCGCAAGCACGATGTCGGTGAGCTCGGTGTCGGAGGAAACGACAAGCATTACCTCGTTTTTCTCGGTGGCAAGCTCACCCTTAAGCACGTCATACTGCGAGAGGATATAATCGGGGTTGGCGGGGGCCTCGGCCATGAGCTGCCCGAGCGTGGTGGCATACTCGGCAAAGGCCGCAAACTTCGTTTTGCGAATCATGGCGGTGTAGCGCTCTGTCAGTGCGGAGACCGAGGGGTAGACCGTTCCGCCGTCGGTGCGCGAGAGCGAGGTGTAAACAGAGTGCGAAAGCTCCTGCCCCCAGTCGACCACGATGGCGGCGCGGTACTCCTCGGGCATGGAAAGCACGTAGTCGGTGTACTCTCGGGTGAGGTCGTTGCGAATTGTCAGGCTCTCCATGGATTCTGCCGTTTCGGCAAGGTATTCAATCAGCGAATTGACGTACACGGCATTCGGGTTTCTCGCAACATCAAGCTTATCCTTGGGCGTCATCATGCCGGTAAGGGCCGAAAGGTCATAGGTGACACGGGTGATTTGCACGGGGTTGCCCGAAAGCATATCGTCCTGCATCGAGGCCACGTAGCCGCGGATGCCTGCCGACAGGGCCAGCACCATCGCAATTCCGATAATGCCGATAGAGCCCGCAAAGCCGACAAGGGCGGTGCGGCGGCGCTTGGAGATGAGGTTGCGCGCCGAAAGGCGGAAGGCCGTGGCAAAGGACATTTTAGCGCGCTCGGCGCGCGCTCCCTTGCGCCTTCTCCTGCCCCTCTCCTCACCCTCCTCGGCACGGAGAGCGGCGAGGCGCGCGGCCTCGCGCGCGGCCTCGGTAGCGGCAAGCTGCTCGCATTCCGCCATCTCCTCCTCAGCACTCATGGGGTGGGTGTCCTCGGTCACAAGACCGTCCACAAGCCGCACGATACGGGTAGAATAGGCCACGGCAAGCTCGGGGTTATGCGTGACCATGATAACGAGCCTCTCTCCCGCGATTTCACGGATAAGGTCCATAATCTGGGTGCTCGTTGCCGTGTCAAGCGCGCCCGTCGGCTCGTCGGCCAGAAGGATTTCCGGGTCATTCACAAGGGCACGGGCGATGGCCACGCGCTGGCATTGGCCGCCCGAAAGCTGGTTGGGGCGCTTGCCGTAAAGCCCCGCGAGCCCTACGCGGTCAAGTGTTTTCTTGGCACGCGCCACCCTCTCCTCACGCGAGACACCCGCAATCGTCAGCGCAAGCTCCACGTTCTGGAGAATGGTCTGGTGAGGAATGAGGTTGTAGCTCTGGAAGATGAAGCCCACACGGTGGTTGCGGTAGACGTCCCAGTCATGCTCGGAAAATTCAGCAGTCGGACGCCCCCCGATGTAGAGGTTGCCGCCCGTATAGCGGTCAAGACCGCCGATAAGGTTCAGAAGGGTGGTCTTCCCGCAGCCCGACGGGCCGAGAATCGAGACAAACTCGTTCTTGCGGAAGGAAAGCGAAACCCCTCTCAGTGCCTTCACCACCTCGGTGGCGGTCACATAATTCTTCGTGATGTTTTCAAGCCTCAGCATAGCCTTTCTTCCTTTCCTGCGGTAAGAGGGAAACCCCATTATAATATTTCACCTATAGTATACGCCACTCGGCGCACGGTTTTCTACATAAATTCTTTTCCTAATTGTAAACGAATTATAAAGGACGGGCGCGGCAGGGCAGCGCGGCAGGACGGGCACGGCAGGGCAGCGCGTGAAAAGAAAAAGAGAGCCACACCGCGGAAGCGGTGCAGCTCTCTGTATATCCGAAAGTGACAGCCTCTCGGCGAGCGGTCAAAGCGAATCGACCACCGAGCCGAGAAATACGTTGGAGATAATGCCGCCGATAAGAAAAACCAAGCCGTGCAAAAAGCTCCATGCGATAAAGGCGTAGACGATAAGGATAACATAGATGACGTACCAAAGAATCAGCACGATAGGATTCTCTATGAAGGAATTCACAATAAGGGCAAGGAAGAGCAGTACCCCGAAGCCGAGCGAAATGAGAATGGCGGCGAGGAGGTCGGGCCCCTGATTTTTGTCGATTCTGCCCTCAACCTTTAAGACCTCGCAGTCCTTCACCCTCTGGGAGTGGGGGTAAGGCCGCGAGATATAGGGCTCGACGGCAAGGTCGTTCTCCTGATTGCGTGCCTTTATCGAAAATTTTTCTGTCTTCGTTGTGCCGTCGATGTAATACACCCGCACCCGCACCTTAAAATCGGTGAACTCGGCCACCCCGTGCTCCGCAAACTGCGGATATATCTTCACAAGGTCATAGTTCTTATGGCTTCTGTCAATCTCCACCCTATAATCGGTGGCCGCCTCCTTTTCGCCGCCGCAGCTGACGAGAAGAGAGGAAAGAAGAATAAGCACAAGAAGAAAAAGTGCCGCCTTTGTCCTTTTCATACGATACCTCACAGTTAAAATTCTTGGGTGCCCGCTTTCATTATAGCATACGGCGCGCGGCTTTGCAACCGCCGCCTCGGCGGGAGAACGGCGGAATCATAAAACCCCCGTGATTTCCAGCTCGGTGCCGAAGCGTGAGGAATGCCTGCCGGTCCTTCACCAACACCTCGTCGTCAAGGGGGAGCTCGTTGTGCCGCGAAATAAACTGTGCCGCGTCCATGGCCAAGGCTCCTTTCGCCGTTTTTGGTATTGCTGTGTCCCTTACAGTATACTCCCTGCAAGCAGCACTTGTCAAGAGGGGAGCCTTCCCGTGTGGGGGGAGGGCTCGCGGTGAGGCACAGCACGGAAGACACCTCCCAAGGGAAGGGAGGGCCTTATGACGAGCCTTACCGGCAAAAAGCAAGAGGGCTGCTTCGGAAGCATAAAAAGAGATGCTACGCAGCTTCCTGCCTACCATCTCTTTTTATTCGCTTTTATGTCCGATTTTTGCCTTGTCTTTTACGGAATCATCACAGTCTTCTGCGCCTAATCAATATAAAGAGGGCAAGCGTAAGGTCTCCGACAACCACGAGGATTGCCAGGCCCGTGACCGTACCGTAGGTGCCGACGGAGTCCTTTTCTGCGTTCTCATTCTTCTTGCCAAGCTCCTCGCGAAGCTCCGAAAGCTCTTGTCTTAAGGCTGCGGAGGTAGCGTTGTCTCCCGCAAGAATCATGGCAACGATTTCCGCCTTGGCGGCCTCAACCAAGGCTTCCGTCTCCGCCTTGGTATCCGCGACGGCATCCCCGTACTCGGAAAGAAGTGTTTGCAGCGTATGTATGGCAGCCTCCGTCTCGGTGAATTTTTGGGCAACGGCTGCCGCATCTGCCTTGCTGCTTATAAGAAGCGCAACGTCTTGCGCAAGCCCTTCAACACGGGTGACAAGTGCAGCAACAGCTTCGCTGATGGCTGCGTCGGCAGCCTCAATAGCCTGTCTGAGCTCGACCTCAAGCGCCGCATCCCGGATATCGGAATCCTCCTTAGCCTCAGCAATTTTGCTGCTCAGCTCCTCGATGGCGGCTGCCAATTCCGAAGCATCGGCCTTAGCTGCCAAAAGAGCCGCGAGGTCGCTTTGCGCGCTCTCCAAGCCGTCAATCCGATTCTTTACAGCAGAGAAATCCTCCGAATAGGAATAGACCGTCAGGTCGGCTGCGACAGGCAGAATTTCAAACAGCATTGCCGCATCCGCCATGTCACCCGTCATCCTTTCGGGGTAATAGGACACCACAATACCCTCCCGATAAAGCCCCGCCTGCTGCATGTTCACAGAGGGGGCAACCGAGACACAGAGAGCACCGCATTCAAAAAGCGCGGGCAGAGCCTCCTCTAAGAGGGCTTTCATCTCATCGTTGCTGAGAATACGTCCCGAAAGCTGAATGGCTGTATGCGTTTGGTTGACGGTGCCGTTGACATCGACTGCCTGCGGCTTGGCAGCAACCGTCAGCCTTGCGGCTGTAACAAACACAAGGGTTGTGTACTCGGTGCGGGCATAATTGTTGTCCTCCTCGATGATAATCCGCACGACATAGTGCCCCATGGAAACGGGATAATTGTCGGGGGCAAGGAACTCATCGTCATCCGCCGCATGACGGTAGAGGACGGTCACCGCGCCCGTAGGGGCAGGCATGCCGTCACCCCCGTGAATAAGAAGGTTTTCGGCGGTCAGAATGACGGGGGACATTGTCATTTCCGTTGTGAAAATCTTGTCAATCCCCTCCGCCTGCAGCTCACTGTCGGCATCCTGCACCGAGATATCCCCCGTGGCGACAAGCTCAACGGTGGGCTTTTTCTTGACGATCCTATCGCCCTTTTCAAACTCTACAATCAGCTGCTCAAACAGATAGTCAAGATTCAGGGCTCTCGCAATGTCGGGTGTAATCGGGATATAGTTGAGTGCTCTCATTTCGTCAAGCGTATACATCGTGTCGCCGATTATAAAACGGAAGGTCACTCCGTCTTCATGGCGTCCGATGCCGCTTGCCGCACCCGTCCCGTCAAAGCAGGGATACGCCATCTGATACTCCATCATCATGGCAAGGTACTCGCGTATCATTTGCTTGATTTCATCGGTTACGCCCTCGGCAACAATCTCCACGTCGTCAACCGTGAAGACCGCGGAGGCGAGGTCATCCCCCTCACCGATGGTTTTGTCCTTTGCCACAACGGTGACACAGGCGGGCAGGACCGTCATTTTGACAGTTGTCGAGGCAGGCATATAGTCCTCGTCACCCTCAAAATAAATGCGCACCTGATAGGTTCCTGCCTCAAGGGGGGCTTGCTCCACCCACTCGTAGTCGATATAATAAAGGAGTGAGAGCTGCTGCAAATAGCCGTTTGCGTCAACCTGAATCAACGAGGTGTCGTACGGGAGCCCCTCTCCCGTAAACACCGCTTCCATATCAGAGGCGGTAATGGTCATTTCGCTCTTGACCGTAAGCTGCCCGACGTCGGTGCCGCCCGACGTATCTGCATGAATAATCAAAGGCGTCACGTTTTCGTCAAGGCTTGCGCTGTCCTCGTCGCTGATTACAGGGACGATGGTATAGGTGCCGGCTGCGGGAGCTGTGGTCACCGGGTTCCCGTCGCCGTCCAAAAAGCTGAAGGTCAGCCTCCCCTCGCTGATGGCGGCTGCCAGAGCCTCCTTGAAGGAGGACAGTGCCTCCTTAGAGAGTGTGTCGCTTGTTACAATCAAATCCTGAATACCAAGCGCAGGCAGGGGATTGCCCGCAGACAGGCTTTGCGATTTCACGGCGATGCTGACGTCAGCCTTACCGATTACAAGCTTTTCGGGGCACTCCGCAGTGCCTTTATCGTAATTGGCATCCCCCTCATAAACGGCGGTTACCGTATATTCGCCCGCCGCGGTGGGAACCGTTTCGGAGCCGTTATACAAATAGGTAACCGAGCCTGTCGGCGCGCCAAGGGCTTCCGTACCGTTTACCGTCGCGCTGAGAATTGGCGTTATCGGCTTGCCTTGATAGGTATAAGAGTACACGTTTTCCGCGTTCCAGGTGAAGGTAGGCGTTTCCTTGACCGTAAGGTCACCGCCCTCCGCATTCAGCACGAAGATGTAGTTTTCGCTCAGCGCTTCAACGCCGCCGTCAACCAGCGTAATCGCGTTCTCATATATGCCGGGAACCGAGCTGTCGATGCTGCCATTCGTCACCAAAGAAAGCTTTCCGTAAATGGTAGCCGTTTTCAGGTCGGATTGATTTCCGCTGACGGTAACGGTGGTGGCGGAAGCCACCGTATCAATCGAACCGCCCTTTACAACGGTTTGAGGCTTGGGGGTGACGGTAATGGTGGCGGGAGAAAGCCTTACCACCGTTTCGTCCTCCACCGAATAGGTCACTCCGTTTTGGGTGACCGATATCACGCATTTATATCTGCCGGCGTCGCTGACACTCTTAAAATAGAGCGTGGATTGAGACCATCTTCCGCTGGCGCTGGATGAAACGTTTTTAGTCGTATTCACCCACTCCCCGGCGGCTTCGTCATATTTGTACCAGGCAAAGCTGCTTTTGGAAAGGCCAAGCGCATAGCCGGAGGCCCGCAGAGAGTGGTATTGAACACCGTCAAAGCTGTTTTCGGCCTTAAACGTCCAGTCGTAGGAATCCTCAAAGCTGCAGCTGACGCTCGAACCGAAGGTCCACTGCGCAGTCGCTCTGTAAAGAGTGGCTTCTTCGGGCGTGAAGGTATCTCCGGGCTTAAAAGCACCCACGGCAACCCATGCTTGGGCATCGACGTCGTATCGGCTCAGCATCCAGTCCACAAACTGATAGCCGTCAACCGAATAGGTGTTTTCGGGCAACACGTAGGGGCTGCCGTCAGCCGCAAAGGCTTCGTTGACGGTAGCCGCAGAAAAGCCGTCTGAATACATAACGGCTGCATAGCCGTCGTTGGGCAGCCACATGGCGTAATATCTGTCGTGCTCCTTAGATTGACGGTGCGTGCAGACAGAGCCGTTCAGATGCGGATTGTTGAACCAGCCGCCAAAGGTGCAATTCTCCTTGACAAAGTTGGTAGCAAGCACGCCTGCCTCATCGGTCAGGCTGCCGTGGAGCACCCCGCCGTTTGTGTTCGCAACCGACGCGGTTTTATCAAACGTGCAGCCTCCCCCCTCGTTGCCGCCCTTCAGCAGGGCTTCCAGCGCAGGGTTCGCAAAATATATCACGCAGGTATTTTTCATTTCCACAAAAATCGGATTGTTCGGGGAGCCGCTCGCTACGCTTGACAGAGTATACGGCAGATATATCTGCGTAGCGGCAGAGCCGCGGAACGAGGACGACTGCAAATAATTAACCGTGTAGGTGAAATCTCCGTTGGTCACGGTCTCGGGCATAATGACGGCACCCACAGTATCCTTACCGCCCGAGCCGGGAACATAGGCCGTGCCCGTTTTGCTTCCTGCGTCCTCGGTGCTGACGCGATATTTCACTCCGTCATAGTGGAATTCATCTCCCGATGCAGCCAAACCGGTTATTGCCAAGCTGCCGGCAAGAAGAACCAAAGCCATTACCAAAAAACAAACCTTTTTCTTCACCTGGTATACTCTCCCTTGCTTTATACGAATCAATTTAATAAAATCAATTGTACACTATAACCTCCTGTGATTCAATTCTGCTTCTCCCCGAAAATATCTTCTGTTGATGGCAACGGCTTTGTGCAAGTTCAACAAAGAATGCTTTACGCGATAAAAAAAGCCCCGAAGGCATAGGGCTTTCAAGGCTTCTTATTGTGCAGGGAAGGATGCGCCGCGGAGAATTTACGTCCTTGCCGTCGAAGCATCTTGGCAACGAGCGCCATAGGCATATAGCCGAGGTCAAGGCAAGTCTTACGCCTCAAAAACGGTTTTTCCCCGCTTTATCGTTCTTTGAATACGGAAGTCCTCGTCTGCAATGATAATGTCGGCGTCATAGCCCGCGAGGAGCGCGCCCTTTCCCTCGGCGCCGATGGCGCGCGCGGGGGCGAGGCTGGCCGCCGCCACCGCCTCGGGAACGCTGAGCGAAGTGTGCGCGAGGAGATTGCGAACCGCTTCATTGAGAGTGAGCACCGAGCCCGCGATGGTGCCGTCGGCAAGACGGCATTCGGTGCCCCTTACGAATATCGGCTGACCGCCGAGCTCGTATTCGCCGTCCGGCATGCCGCCCCCTCTTGTGCAGTCGGTGATAAGACAGAGCTTGCGCCCCTTCTGCCCCGCAACAAGAGAGAAAAGCCCCGGGTGAATGTGGAAGGTGTCGCAGATAAGCTCAACCGAAACATCGGTGGTGAGAGCCGCGCCGACAACACCGGGCTCACGGTGGGCAAGCGGCGTCATGGCATTGAAGAGGTGCGTCACGTGGCCGACGCCGTCCCTGACCGCCGAAACCGCCTCCTCGTAGCCCGCAGCAGTATGCCCCATGGAAAGGAGAATATCGGTCTCGCTCGCTATCCTCTTGATGACGGCATGCCCCTCGTCCATTTCGGGAGCAAGCGTCACAATGCGAAGAATATCCCTGTTTTCAAGCAGAAGCTCCGCATTTGGCTTCTCAATACATTCCTTCCTCTGCGCGCCCCGCCTTGCGGGGTTAAGGAAGGGCCCCTCCGCATGAACGCCGAGTATCTCGGCGCCGCCCCACGTGCGGGACTCCTCCCTCAGCTCCCTTGCCGCAGAGAAGGCAGCCGCAAGCTCCTCCCGCGAGACGGTCATGGTTGTCGGGAGGAAGGCGGTCACGCCGTTTTTCACAATGCCGTTTGCGATTTTGCGAAGCCCCTCGGGCCTCCCGTCGGAGGCGTCCTCCCCGAGATAGCCGTGAATATGAATGTCCACAAGCCCCGGTGCCACATAGCTGCCTGCCGCGTCGATAACGGCGGCACCCTCACACACGGCGTCCTCTATCCCGACGATTTTGCCGCTTTCACTGTCAAAGGCAAGCAGCCGGCCCTCCACCACCGAATCGGGGAGAACGATTTTGCCGCCTCGTATGTAGGTCATAGCCATTCCGCTTCACTCCTTGTTAAAAGCTTACTTTTCCGCTTCTATTATAACACAGGCAACACGCTTTGTCACTACTGTTTTCATAAAAACCCCAAAGTACTCCCTGCCGCCCCCTCGGAAAGACACAAAGGGGAGCACCCCGAAAGAGCTGCTCCCCTTGCCGTGTGCGGGCGGGATACGGCATCGCCCGCTGGCAGACGATACCGTCTGTTTCTCTATTTCTTTTTCGCTTCCTCACGGCTCTGCTCAACCGCGCGGAGAACCTGCTCATCGGTAAGGTCGCTCCCCCATTCCGCGTCCCTTCGCTGCTTCCTTGCGCATTCGACGCAAACCTGGCCAAGCCCTACCTCATAATTCTCACGCCAATCTATCGGCAGGGAAACGGGAACAGAGGTCATTTTCCCGCACACAATGCACCGTTCAAATTTCTCATTGACGGTGGCTCCGCTCAGACTGTGGCTCTCCCCCTCGGAGGGGCGTTGTGCCCTTCTCCTCCGAAAAGCCCAGGATATGGCAGCAAGGATACCGCGTTTTTTTCGTTTTCTTGCCATGTAAGTTCCCTTTCAGCGAATGACAGCCATCCCGTACCGAATAAAACGCAAATGCAAACAATACTATACTTTTTTGCTGTATGCCATAAGAAAAACAAGCACGGTGCCGCTAACAGCTGTCAGAGAAACCCATAGAACGAGGGTTGTGTTATCGGCAGCTGCGGGCGCGTCGGGAAGCTCTGCGTCATAGATGTTTTCAAATGTTGCACTCAAGGAATCCGCACTCTCACCGTCCATGGTGAAGGCGGCAATCAATTCGTTGCTTTCGTTCAGGAGCACGGTAACCGTGATTTCATGCACGTCGTCATCGTACGTCATGCCCGCAAGGCCCTCGTTGATTTCGGAGAGCTCGTAGGTATAGGTCTTGCCTATGTCTGCCCCTGTAAAGCTCAGAGAGAAGGAGGCCCTGCCATTGCCGTCGGAGGTTGCTGTGAGCCCCTCGGAGGTTGCTGTGTTTTTCAGCACGAACCGAAAACCGTCCGCCCCGTGTCGGGCCTCGCCTATGCTGTTGACAAGCTTATGAACAAAAATCGGCACGGTAATGGGTTCAGGCTCAATAGCTTCAGGGGGCAGGAAGGTATTGTTGAATGTGACGAAAACCGCATGCCCCTCCTGTGTTTCGGTTATCTCTGCGTTCTCGGTGCCCGAAACGGTGTTGACCTCCAGGCTTCCGTCCATATCCGTGTCGGTCACAAGGACGGTAAAGTGATTGACGGTTTCGTCGCAATCCGCGTCAGACTCTCCGACGACCTCTCTCATGCGGAAGGTGTAGGTGCCGACCTTGTCAAAGCTTAGCGCCCGAAAAATCTCATTAAAGGAGAACCGATTGAAATCTGCCGCCGCGCCGTAGGTCACGGTCTGCTCGCCGAGCCTCGTCCAGCTCTCGCCGTCCTTCTGCTCCAACACGAACGTGAAGCTGTCGCCGTCCTGCCAGTCGCGCCCCTCCAGGAGCTTGACGCCGCCGACGGTGACGCGGCTCGGCTGCACGGCCTCGGGAGAATAGGTGTTCACAAAGGAAACGCTTGCGTCGCCGTCCTCCCCCACCGTTACCGTCCTTTCGGCCTCGCCCTTCACAGCAAAGCCGTCAAGCGCTGTGGGCTTCTCGGTCACCCGTACAACGGTGCCCTCCGCAAGGCCGAAAAGCCCAAAGGTGACACCCGGCTTGACGGTAACCGTCAGGGTGCCGCCTTCGTCGGCGGTGAGAGCCCCCGCGGTTGTTTCCAGCCTTGCGCCCGCATAGCGGGCCCCAAGCTCCACTTGAAAATCAAAGCTGATATTGTCGGGAAGCACATACCCATCCCCAAGCGGATGCTCCACCGTCTTGCAAAGCGAAAGCCTGCCCGCCTCTGCCGTGCCCGGAACGAACACACCGGTCAAGGGCTCTGTCTTCGCCACGATGTAGCAATAGGTGGTTCCTATCGTCGATACCATCAGCAAAAAAAGCGACAGCACCATTGCTATTCTTCGTATACCTGTTCCTTTTCGCAAAACCTCTGCCTCCTCCTATCTCGTGAATAAGGCTCGCCGCCATCGGAAGCCGCGTGCCGCAAAGCCTTGCCTTTACCCCTGTGATTGTCGATGGGGGTGTCACTCGCTTATTTCCACGGACAGCCCACACGGCTAAAGGCACCGCTGTCGCTCACTGTCTGACTGTGGACCAGAATCTCGTATTTCCCATCGCCGTTGCCGTAAAGCCGATTGACGACATCGCGGGAAACGCTGCTTCTCAGCAAAATCTGAAGAAGGCAGGGGGGCGTTGTTTCGCCCGCGTTCAGCTCTTCGTTATACTCTGCGCAGACAACGGCGTATTTTGTGTCCCCGATTTTCACTCCCCACTCAAGCTCGCTCCATGTCCAGTCGGTGGAATTTCGGTTAAGAAGAACCGCCCTCCTGAATTCCTCCTCGGAGAGCTCGCCCATTTCGAAGGCAAACCACGTGCGGATATAGCCGCCCGTATTGCCTGTATTGGTAACGGCAACAATATGGTCCCGTGCATTCTTGACGGTATACATTTCCTCCCGCGAAGAAAGCGAGGTCTTAACCGTACGGTTCCCGTTGTCGGTCACCGAGAGCTCCGCCGCAAGCAGCATACTCTCCGGCTTTGGATTTTCTTCTGTTATCGGAAGCAGCATGGGCACCTCCGAGACAGGGCGCAGCCCTGTGCCGTCACGCTCCAGCTCAGACTGAACGATGGATAAGTACGGCGTGCCGGCGCGGAGGTCGCCGAGCGAGCCGTAAACCGCAACCACGGTCAGCAGTGCCAAAAGCGCGGTTATTCCCATCCATTTAATGACATTCAACACGTCATCTCCCATCAATCGTGATTCTCATAGCGGATAAACGGTATGACGGAGAGCCACAAGCGCCGCCTCCGGCGCCTCCAATAGCGCTGCGTACTGCCGCCTGTTCTGCCGATTTCACTGTTCAGGTATCTCAGCTCACTGCGGAAGCCGTGCAGCCAATACACAAAGGCAGCCAAAAAGCCAAAGCCCATCGCGGCAACGAGCAATCCAACCAATATCCAAAATCCCGTATCTTCCATTTACCGAGGTCTCTCTTTTCTTATCAAAGGGGAATTGCCTTTCGGCAAGCAAGTGACACAAGGCGCGCTTATGCCCCTTGCTTGCCGCCCATCTCCACGAGGGGAGATGGGCGGAGCCTGCTTGGCTTACCTGCTCAAGCAGAACGGGTTACTGAGGCTGTTCGATAGGTTCCCAGCCACCGTCAGCAAGATATCTGCCGAGCTCGCCGTGAAAGACACCGCCGGTAACGGTAACATTCTCGCGGGTGCTCTTGTCGCCGCCGCCGAAGCAAACGTCACCGATAAAGGTGCCGCCTGTAATTTGGATGTTGGTGCCTGCAAAGCTATCGCCGTACGAATAGGAGTACACGCAAACGTCGGTCTCCGTGTTGGTGCAAATCAGCTCACCGCCGTTGATGGTCAGATTTACGGGGCGAACGTTGTTGATATTGCTGCCGGGCAGCTGAACCCAAATGGCACGCTTGCCGGTAACGGTGCCGCCATTGACAGTGACGTTGGTAGACAGGGTGTTGGAATTGCAGAACATACGGATGGCGCACTTGCCGACGCCGTCAATAACACCGTCGTTAACGATAAGCTCCGAGCCCTGATAGCAATCGATTGCATAGGAAGCACCGCCGGGGGCAGTAACATTCTTTACGGTAACGCCATCTATAATCAGCTTGCCCTCACACTTGATGGTGTTGTTGGCATAGCCGGGGAAGGCGGGCTGGCCTTCGCCGCCCCAATTGATGTCGGGGGTGGTGGCGCCAAAGGTAACAACCCCGTCGCCGGTCAGGGTGAGAGCGGCACCGGCCTTAACCGTAATCATCGCAGAAGCCGAGGCGTTTGTGGCAACGCCGGAAACCGTGTGGCCGTTTGTGTTCAGCACGGCATCCCCCGTCACGGTCAACGGCGCATCGGTAAGTGTGATGTCATCGGTAAGGATAACCTCTCCGCCGTCGGCAAGGGCAGCCTTCAGCTCATTGGCAGAGGACACGAGCGCGGGAAGCTTCACTCCATCAGTCCAAGGATGGTTCGTGGTGGTGATATCTCCAAAGCCTGCATCAAGAGCTGTTTCGGCATCAGCAAAGCCTGCCGTCTGAATTGCCTGAGAAGCAACAAGGATGTCGTAAGCACCGTTCTTGTTGCCGTCAATCGCTTCAACGGTCTCGTTGGTAGCTGCGGCCTTCATGTAAACCTGTGCAAGGCTGGGATAGGTGGTGTCGCCGGCAGGCAGAACGCCATTTTCATGAACGCCGCCAAAAGCCTTTGCGCCGTTGTAGATATACTCGGAAACGAAATAATTGTTGCCGTCAATCGCAGCAATGCCGATGTCCGTTACCTTCCAGACACCCTGTGCCGTCATGAAGCTGCTCGTTCCGATGAAAGCATCAAACTCATCCTCAGTCAAAGAACCGATTTCGAAAGCAATAATAGTACGTACATAAGCGTCGGTTTTACCGGTGTTTTCCACGGTTACGAATTTGTCCTGAACGTTCTTATTGACGAACACATCCATAGAGCCCTGGGAGCCAACCTGGGACATTTTAACGCGGGTGCTGCCATAATCACCGGCACCGTAGTTGTAGGGAAGGCCATTGGCATCGATTTCAGTAGCAGGCAGCAGAGGCTTAGCCTGAGAGAAGTCCTTCAGCACATAGCTTGTTACACCGTCGATTTCTTCGGTCTTGTAAGTGCCGTTTTCAACAACACGCTCGTATTCGTGCTGCTCGATTTTGACGTTGCCGAGCGTCATAACGCTGACCGCGCTGTCCTCGCTTGTCAGATAGGCCACGGTGCCGCCGATGGCAAGTGCCGCAACCAACACGCAAGCGACGCACAACAGAAGTCCTTTTTTCAGCTTTAAACCTTTAGACATAGTATATATCTCCTTTTCATATAAGTCTGAAGGGCACGGGGGCGCCCTTTTCAAACCCTTTCATTATTGATTGTTGTAAATAACGGTAACACCCTCGTACGTCTTTAAGCCTTTAACGCCGTACTGATCGCCGCCGAAGATCTGGTCGAACGGGATTAGTTCCATATGGTGAGTTGTACACTGCGAATGATCGTAATCGGCGGGAAGGCCGCCATACGCATAGCCGGGCTCAACACGCATGCCGCGGCCATTGTTATGACCGGGAGTAGGATCGCAGTAGTGATAATTTGCCCAATCACCGTATGTAACGGTTACGTTTTTGCAGGTGATGTTGTATTTGCTTGTATCGGGATAGTTAGCTCCGTCAATCGTCGTGGTTTCCGCCAAGCGTCCGATAATCATACCGCACATACGGTAGTTGTAATAGTCATAGGATGCGGTGCAGTCATTGTAAACGTCCAGACGGCAAGCGATATCTACGTTTTCAAAGTTGTAGGTAGCGCCGGGCTCGGCCTGGCCGACAATGCCGCCTGCCGAGCTGTCAAAGGAGCCCCAAAGGCCGCCTATTACAACATCCTCGCCAAGGGTGATATTCTTGAAATTATAGGTACCGGCACCCGACCAGCCGATAATACCGCCAATTCCGTTGTTATACGTTCCGATGCTGCCGCTCCTGATTTCGATGTTTTCGAAGGTGCAATCACCGGTTGCGCTGCCTGCGATAAATGCGATATCGCCACCCTCTACCTGGCAGTCAAAGCCTTCAAGAACAACGTTTTTGACGGTTGCTCCTTCAAGTTCAGAAAACAAGCCGATGGAGCCATACTTTCCCCATTCGTAACCGAAATCCCAACCGCTTTGGTAAAGGCTTGCGATGGTCTTGCCGTTCCCGTCAAAGGTCCCCTTGAACGGCTCTGTTATCAGCCTGCCGCTGCTGTCTCTCTCCGAGGTGGAGCCAATCGGCGCAAAGCTTTCGCCGCCAAGGTCAATATCCACACCAAGCGTTATGGTTTTCCCCTCGAAGTTGTTGCTGTCTTCCGCGACGAGTGCCGCGAAGCCGGCAAACTGCTCGGCAGAAGACAAGGTGAACTCCGTGTCGGTTGCGTTGTACCAAGAGGTGTCGGCAGTACCGTCCCAAGCATCCACAGAATGCTTGGCAACAACACCTTGGAACCACTCGGCGGCGGCTTCATCCGTCACATCGCCAAAGCCGGAATCCAAAGCGGTCTCGGCATCGGCAAAGCCCGCTGTCTGAATTGCCTGGGAGAGAACGAGAATCTCGTATGTATCGCCAAGCAACGCCATATCCTCGTTGGTTGCATTGTGTGTCAAAACCACCTGAAGGAGAGAAGGACGGGAAACCTCACCGGGAGTCAAGCTTTCGTTGTAGGTGGCACACCACACCTCGTAGCGTGTTCCTTCAACGGTGATATAGCCTACGCTATAATCCCAAGTAAAACGGGAGTTGCCGTTGACGTTGACATTGATTTCATCATCATCGGAGTAGCCGATTGTCATACCCTCGGGGCATTCCAGAGCAATCAGCGTGCGGTAATAGGCATCACTCTTGCCGGTGTTCTCAACGAACACAAACTTATCCATCACATTTGAAAGCTTGCTGTCGTTCCAAAGACCGTTCCAGCCCGGGCTGTAAACACCCCAGTGGAAGCAGCTGCCTTCGGCCTGCTCGGCCTCGTAGGCATCCTCTGCCGTAGGGACTGCGGGATAAAGGAGCTGCCCCTGAACAAAGGGAACAAGCTCGCCCTCCTGTGCTCCGGCATTGATATGGCCGACGCCCTCGGCACGCTCGTATTCGTGCTGCTCGATTTTGACGTTGCCGAGCGTCATTACGTTGACGGCGCTGTCCTCGCTTGTCAGATAGGCCACGGTGCCGCCGATGGCAAGCGCCGCAACGAGGACAAGACCGAGGCATGACAGAAGCATGGTTTTGAGTTTCATTGGTTATCTTTCCTTTCAAAAATATAATTTCGGGTATCGAACAGGCTTCCCCTTTTCATCTTTGCCTATGGCAGTGGCTCAGCTGCCGCCGGGGCCGATGAGAGCCCAGGCTTCCGCGGCGGAGTCAATGGCGTCGATGTCGGCATCGCGCTGTACGGCATAGCCCGTGACGGTCATCCTCGGGTAGTTGCCGCTGTGAAGCTCCCGAAGCATTTCCCCCGTTACGCTGTCCTTGACTTTGACTTCGTCGTTCTTTAATACAGAGAACACCTTGTCTTCTGCGCTCGCGTCTGTCGCACGGAAGTAAACACCGGGAGTGCCCTGTAAGGCCGTCCAGCCGTCGGCAACGGCATATTCGATGTAGTCGCCGAGGGCCTTGTCGCCGGATTCCCGAATCTCCACAAACAGCCAGCAAGCCTCGCTGTCAGCCAATACGGAAATCTTCGTGTCCTTTTCAATCGTCTTGCCGGGTGTCATCTTGAAATAGCGTCCGTCGCTCAGCACCTCGCCCTTCGTTTCGGTGAGGGTTATGCGGATATCGCCGTAGGTGAACACGTTGACGACGGGGTCGGTTCGGGCTGTCAGCCACGCAAGAGAGCCGCCAATCACGGAGAAGAGCACGAGGCAGGCCGCAAGAGTCATGAGTGCCGCCCTGAGGGCAGGGCCTCTGCCGCGATGGCCTTCCCCGCGAGAATGTTTTCCGAAAGACATGGGTTGCGTTTCTCCTTTCTCTTTATTTTGTATTTCAGTAAGCGGAGGCATGTCGCTTCCTCCGTTGCTTGAAGCGTAAGGATTACTTGGAGAACGCCGACCATGCCTCATCGGCATCGGCAAAGCCGGCTGCCTGAACCGCATGCGCTTCGACGGTAATTTCCAAATCAGAAACGGCGGCGAGCTGCGCGCCGTTCATAGCCGAGGGAACGGTTATCGCGTCAAAGAGCGCATCGAGAACAAGGTCAGCGTCCTTCTCCGCCCTGACGGTATCGAAATAGCGGAACTCGTAGATTGCCGTGCCTGCCACCTCGTCCTTGACAATGGCATCGGTGGCAACCCACACGGAGCTATCCCAGCCCGCAACAAAATACCGAAGCAGGAAGGGTTCGCCGAAGATGGCCGACAGCTCGTCGTAGCAGCTGACGGTGACAAGCATACGGACATAGGCCTCCTCGCTCCCCCTGAGAACAGTAACCGTAGGGTCCTTGGTGTAGGTCTTGCCGGGGACGAGATGATACGCGTTGCCGTCCTCGGTTCTGCCACCGATTGGCTCTCCGCGTTCGTTCACGGCAGCTTCATCAAGCTTCAGGTGCACCTTGCCCACGGTAAAGGTATTGACGACCTCGTCCGTGTCCTGTAAATAGGCAACAGTCCCGAGAACGGCTGCCGACACCAGGAGAACAGCACACAGCAGGAGGAGTATCGGTTTGGTTTTTTTCATTTCGGATTCTCCTTTATGGTCATTTTGTTTTCATGTTTTATCGTCGGTGACAGCGTCTACCGTCATCACGAAAACGACAGCCGCCATTGCCACGCCGATGGCAACGTAAAGCCCGGGCGGATTTTGGATATACATAGAAAGATACCCGAGAAGCGGAATACAGAAGATTACCTTGCCTTCAACCTGCTCAAATTCCACAAGAGCTCGGTCAAAGTCGTCGTTGTTATCTCCCTTGGTGCGAAAACGGACGATGCCGGGATCGTCCTCGTCGGGAACGAGCTCCTTGATTCGGTGGGTGGCTGTGGTCGTATCGGTTATCCGATAGGTAATGACATCCCCCTCCTTCAGGCTTGCGGGGTCGGCATCCGCAAGATAAATGAGGGAGCCTGTGGGATACGTCGGCTCCATGGACGGAGAAAGAACCGCGAGAACGTCAAGGCCTGCGATTCTGACGCCCACAAGGAGAATGGCAAGGAGCACCACCAGAATCACAAGGGAATGGGAGACAAGCCTTAATGCTCGTTTTAAAATTCGGTTCATGTCTCTGTTCGCTCACACTCTCTTTCAAACCGCAGCTTCCTTGAAATACTGCTCAACCGAACGGTAAATCACACGGAACACATGCTCGCTGTAATCGTCATCCTTATTCATTCTGTCACAATGCACCTTCACGGCAAAATCCAGCATCACGTTCAGCACGTGGTTGAGAATCATCCACGTGTCGGCCTCGGCCCTGAAGGCATCCCGGAATTTTTTCACAAGCGGCGCATACCGTTGCTTATGCGCCTCGTAGGAGTATTTTTCGAAATACGGGGAATAATAATAACGGACAAAGGCAAGACACCTTTCCCTGTTGCCGAGAAGGAACCCCCACATTGCCGCAAAGAAAAGCCTGCACCGCTTTTCGTACCCCAGCTCTTGCCTGTACATGACCTCCACGTGCTGCAGCGCTTTTGCCACAAGCTCCTCGTCCAGCCTTTCAAAGGCGGTTGAGAGAAGGTCCTCCTTATCCTTAAAAAAACGGTAAATATAGGCTTCGTTGATGTCGGTTCCCTTGACAATGGCCTTCGTCACGGTTTTATCCAAGCCGTTCTCGGCAATGACTGTAATTGTCCTGTCCATCAGTCTGTTTCGCACATCATAGTGCTTCACGGGAAATGGCCTCCTTTTCTGCATTGTTAAGTGTTTGCTACTTTTGTGACAGAAAAATAAGCAGACAGCTCCCCCTTCGGTTCCTATGCCTCGGTTTTACGAACATGACGAACACACGGAGGCTGTCGGCCTCGCAACATATTCGCAGAGTTATCCCCTATGCAACGGTGGATAGGAAGCCGCAGTCATACAGGGCCTGTTTTGGATTTTGACGATTTTCTTTGACGGCTAAAATCAAAGACCGACGGCAGAAAGCTTGTCCATATTGGCCCGCTTCAAGGCGAGAGAGGAATGCACATAGCGGTCCAGAGTGACCTTGGCGCTGGCATGGCCGAGGATTTCACTCAGCGATTTGATTTCAAAGCCGACCTCAACGCACCGTGTGGCAAAGGTGTGGCGGAGCGTATGAAAATGCACGTCCCTCAAGCCGCAGGCCTCCGTGTATTTTGCAAGACGGTATTGCAATACACGCGGCTCAATATAGCGAAGCGGTTCGCCCGTCAGCACGTAGGCCTTCCCGTTAAAGACATGCATTCGCTTGCACAAATCAAACGCCGAGGCACTTAACGGAATCTCTCTTTTTGAGGTTTGGCTTTTAGCTTCCCCCACGGTGATTTTGGTTTTTGCGCTTGAGGATTTGTCAAGAATTTGCAGCCTCTGCATGGTAGAGGAAACACGAATCACGCGGTCTGCCACCAAAATGTCCTCCCATTTCAACGCGCAAACCTCTCCGATGCGAAGCCCGGTAAGCAGCGCGAGCAGCACCCCGAACCTCACCTCGTCCATATCGGACAGCAGAAACCGAATAAACCGCTGCTGCTCCTCCGGAGTCAATACGCGCATCTCCCTTTTGCGTTCCTTGGGATAAATCACCTCAATGTCGGGGAAGCCTTCCCCTATTTGCCGTCGGCAATGTCTGAGAACAGCCTTTAACACCACCAAAATGTCGCGAACGGTTTTCGGCGACAAGCCGTCCGATAGCAACGTATGGGAAAACTCCTCAATCAAGACGGTGTTGAGGCTTTGAGGAAGATATCCCCCAAGAGCCGGTTCTAAGTGCCGCTTGACCGTGTTATAATATTTTACGTAGGTTGACTCCTTCACTCTGCTTCGGGACAGCGTGAGCCACTCGGCACAGAAATAACGGAGGTCCCGTCTGTTGGAGGCGGGCCTCGTGTGTCCTGCTTGCTTGGCGGCAGTCAGCTTTTCTCTGACCTCGCGGTAGGTTTTTGCGTAGACATACCCGAAGCGCGTCTTGCCTCTGCCGTCATACCCCTTGATATAACGCCCTTCCCATCGGTTGTCCTTGCGCTTGTAAATGTTTTCGCCTCGTCTTGCCATGTCTCTAAACTCCTTATTATAAAATTGGCAGCACCTCGGAGCGAGGAGCCGCGTATGCCACGCGTATGCGACGGAACTGACGGCTTATTTGACGGAAAACCGTTGTAAAAACCCCACAAACACCGCTATATCAAGCACCGTCGGAATGTAAAATATGAACGAAAGGGAGCCGTTTTGCAAAAAAACCTTGCTTTTTTCTCGGTTTTGTGGTAAAATTAAGTGAAATTGCAGGGAGAACCGCACCCTCTCAGATGGGATAACTCTGCGAAAAACAGGCGTCTGTATCACGCATTTCCTGATGCGTGATTTTCTTTTTACTAAAAAGCAAAAAAGAGAGGACAAATCGGTTGCAGCCGAAATGTCCTCTCTTTTTCGGTTTACAAAGCTTTTGCTGCCGCGAAAGCGAAGCCGTTCGCGACAGCTTGCAGTAAAGTTAAGATTACATGTATCTTCTGCCGTAACAGTTGGCCTCAACGCCTCGGCGAAGCTTCACTCACAAAAGAAGCTTCTCTTGTCCGTGAAAGAGGTGCGGCACGAAAAACGTGCCGCACCTCTTTCTTTTTGCCATCACGTGAACTGAGAGTGATATAGGGAGTGATAAAAGCCCTTCTTTCTTAGGAGCTCCTCGTGATTCCCCTGCTCAATTATGCTTCCGTCCTTGACGACAAGAATCGTATCCGCGTTCTGAATCGTGGACAGGCGGTGCGCGATGACGAAGCAGGTTCTGTTTTTCATCAGCTCGTTCATCGCGGCTTGTATCTGCATCTCGGTGCGCGAGTCAACGTTTGAGGTTGCCTCGTCAAGAATCAGGATAGGCGCACGGGAGAGAAAGGCGCGCGCTATGGTTATCTGCTGCTTCTGCCCCTTCGAAATATTCACACCGTCATCCGAGAGCACTGTGTCGTATCCGTCGGGGAGCCCCTCGATATACGAGGCTATCCTTGCCGAGCGCGCCGCCGCGTACACCTCCTCGCGGGTGGCGTCCTCTCTGCCGTATACGATATTGTCGTATATCGTTCCGCAGAAAAGCCACGTGTCCTGAAGCACCATGGTGAAGGCGAGGCGGAGGTCCTTGCGCTTGATTTTCACCGAGGGTATCCCGTCCACCGTGATTTCTCCGCTCTCTGCGTCATAAAACCGCATGAGCAGATTGATGATGGTCGTCTTCCCCGCGCCCGTAGGCCCGACGATGGCCACCGTCCTGCCTCTCGTTGCGCTGACCGATACGTTTTTGAGCACCGTTTTATCCTCGGTGTACCCGAAGGTTACGTCACGGAGGCAAACGTCTCCCCTCACGTCGGTGAGGGCGCGGACGTCGGGCTCGTCCTCCCTCTCGGGCTCCTCGTCAAGAATGGCAAACACGCGCTCAGCCGCCGAAAAGGCCGACTGAAATTCGTGAAGGATATTGGAGAACTCATTGATGGGGCCCGCGAACTTCCTCGAATATTGCACGAACTGTGCCACACCGCCAAGCGTGATATAGAAGGCGGAGGCCGCAAGGAAGGTGCCGTTCTCGGAATACATATAGAGAATGCCTCCGATAACCGCCACAAGCGTGAGCGAGAGATTGTTGATGAGGTTTATGGTGGGGAAAAGCAGGGCGCCGCCGTATTCCGCCCGATGGAAGGCAGACATGGCCTCGTCGTTTATTTTGTTGAAGCGCGCCGACATCTCCTCCTGCCGCCCGTAGGCCGCTATCGTGCGCGAGCCCGTGAGCATTTCCTCGGCAAAGCCGTTAAGCTCCCCGTATTTTTTTGCCCTTTGCCTGAAAAGCGGGCGCACCCTTCGGGAGCGATAGCGGGTAAAGAGGATAGAAACGGGAACGGTTACGGCAAAAATAAGCAGCATGGGCCTCGATATCTGCCACATAAAAAGGAGCGAGCCGACAACCGTATACACGCTTGTCATCACCTGGACAAGGTCATGAGAGAGGGTGCTGTTGATGGTGTCAATATCGTACGAGAGGTGGCTTATGATATCGCCCGTCGCATGGGTGTCGAAATAATGCACGGGGAGCGCGGTCAGCTTTTCGAACACCTGGCGGCGCATTCTGTATATGATGCGCTGACTGAGATGTATCATCACCACCGAGAGAATATAGGAAAGCACCGCCGAGACGGCGTAGCAGCCTATCATATACATGACGTTTTCAAAAACGGCAGAGAAATCGACGCCGCCCGAGGCCTCTATGGCGTCAATGGCCGCGCCCGAATATTTCGGGCCGAGCAGAGAGAGCTGGTTGGCACCGAGTGTCAGAAGGACGGCGAGGGTAAACAGCGGCCACTGCCGAAGCACGTATTTGCCAAGGCGCAGAAAAACCCCTTTTTTGGAGCGCACTCCCTCTTTTTGGTTCCTTTTGTCAGTCAAGGAAGGCACCCCCCATCTGCGAGTCGCTTATTTCTTTGTATTCGGGGCAGCTCTCCATAAGCGCATCATGCCGCCCGCAGCCGATGATTTCCCCGTTTTCAATGACGAGAATGAGGTCGCAGCCCTTAACCGAGCTCACCCTCTGCGCCACCGTTATCACGGTGGAGTCGGGGAGCGCCTCCCCGAGTGCCGCGCGAAGGGCGGCGTCGGTCCTGTAATCGAGTGCGGAGGAGGCGTCGTCAAGAATAAGAATCTCGGGCTTTGCCGCTATCGCACGGGCAATCAGCACGCGCTGCCTCTGCCCGCCCGAAAGATTGGTGCCTCCCGTGGAGACGGGGTGAGCAAAGCCGTCGGGGAAAGCGGTGATGAACTCATAGGCCTGCGCGACCTTAGCGGCCTCCGCGATGTCCTCATCCGTGATATCCCGCCCGAAGCGAATGTTTTCCTCTATGGAGGCGGCGTAGATGAAATCGTTCTGGAAGACGGCTCCGAACATCGCGGAAAGCTCCTCGGGCGCATAGGAGCGCACGTCCCGCCCGTGAATCCGCACGGTGCCCGAGGAGGCGTCGTAGAACCGCATAAGCAGGCGGATTACCGTCGATTTGCCGCTGCCCGTTGCCCCGATGATGCCGAGCCTTTCTCCCTTTTTCAGCGAGAAGGAGACGTTCGCAAGGTCAGGCCTTTTCCCGAGGTAGGAAAAGCTTACGTTCTCAAAGGAAATGTGAAGCGAGGTGTCACCCCTGCCGTCGTCCTCCTGCAAAAAAAGCTCGCTTTCGGTCTCCATCACGGCGGCAATACGCCCCGCGGAGGCGGCACATTTCGTATACATGACGAACATGCGGGAGAGCGACATCATCGCCATGGAAATCAGCGTAAAATACTGCATGAAGGCAATGACCGTGGTGACCGACGACGTGCCCTCGGCCACAAAGACGGCACTCACCGCGATAACGGCAACAATGCCCATGTTCATAAGCAGCGTCATAACGGGGTTTACGACACCCATGATAATGCCCGCGCGTCCCTCGTCACGCCTGAGCGAAAGATTGGCCCTGTCATAGCGCGCGTTTTCATACTCCACCTTGGACAGCGCCTTGATGACGCGAATGCCCTGCGCGTCCTCACGGACGACACGCACCATGCCGTCCACCGATTGCTGCACCCTCGCATAGAGAGAAACGCCCCGCCGCGAAATTCCATATACCACAAAAAAGATGAGCGGAAGCGTGGCTATCATCACGAGCGCGAGCTTTCTGTCCATGAGCATCGTGATACCCGTGCCGCCGATGAGGAGGATGGGCGCGCGTATTCCCATTCTTTGCATCATTCCTATAAAGTTCTGAACGTTATAGGTATCCGAGGTTATCCTCGCTTCAAGCGAGGGAACCGTAAAGCTATCGGTGCTTCTTGCAGAGAGGTGCAGCGTCCTCGAAAAAAGCTCACGCCTCATTCGGGAGGAAAACAGCATGGTCGTCCTCGCGGCCATTCGGTTTGCCACGATGTTCCCAAGGCAGGCAATCGCGGCACAGACGGCCATAAGAACACCGAAAAGGAGGATATCCCCCGCCCGGTTTTCGACGATTACGTTTTCCAGTATATACGACAGCAAAAAGGGAATCATCAGCTCGGAAACGGTGCCGATGATTTTGATAAAAATCCCGAGCGATATTCTCGCGCGGAGCGGCTTTAAGTATGTAAGGGCCCACTTCATTGGCTTTCCTCTTGTCCTTCTATGATTTCACGGGCGCGCCTCTGCATACGCGCGAGCACCGCGTCGAACACGGCAAGCTCCTCCTCGGGTATCCCCTCGGAGAGAAGCGCCATCCATTCCTCCGACGCCTTTTGCACCTCGGGAAGCAGCTGTCGCATCTTCTCTGTCGGATAGACCGAAACCTGCCGCCTGTCATTGGGCTGCGTGCTCCTCTCTATATAGCCCCTCTCCTCAAGATACCCGAGATTTCTTGTCACCGTGCTTTTGTTGATACAAAGCTCGCGCGCAAGCTCCTCCTGCGAGCGCCCGGGAGAATGGCATATCGCCAGCACAAAGGAATAATGCCCCGACAAAAGGTCATCCGCCGAAATTCTCCCGTGTCGGTATATTGCCTGCGAGCGACTGATATTGTTCAGCAGCTTCATGAACCTTGACACAGTCTTACCTCCCATAAAATAGTTGCGCACGCAACTATCGTAGCAGAAAACGGGACGGAAGTCAAGAGGCGGCGAGGTATTCCGCAAAAAAAGGGACGAGCGACGCTCGTCCCTTTTCCGTTATTTCTTTTTTCTCGGCTTCCTTATGCGAGAGAGCTGCCTGTTCCTTTTGAGAAGCTCCTCCTTGGTGAAGGAAATGTTCATCATTCCCCATCATGGAGGAGAGGCGGAGGATGCTGAAGCCGCCGAGCATTTGCACAATACCGCCCGTGCCCGCGCCCTTGAGGTCAACGTCAAAGCCGCCCGCCTTCGCCACAATCACACTCTCGCCCTCGGCCTTTAATGATGTAGCATCCTTTTCTTTCGCCATGCGGTGACAAGAATCGAGACGGCGACGATGCCGCCCGCAATGCCGATGCCGACGAGGAGTGCGTTTCGCAGATGGAGGAAGGAACGCGGATAGTCCCCCTCCAGCAGGTAGCGCATGGTATAGTAAAGGTCGCTGCCCGGAACAATCGGAATGGTGCCCGGCAGCAAAAAGATGAGGGCGGGGGCGCAGCGCAGGCGGGCACAGACCTCGGCAAACACCGTTGTGAAGGCGGTGCAGAGAAAGGCGGCAAAAAAGAGGCTGCCGCCGAGGAAGGCAACCGTATAATAGATGGCGTAGGTGAAAAGACCGCACGCCGATGCATACGGCAGGTGACGCACACGACAGCGAAAAAGAATGGCAAAGGCAAGCGTGCCAAGCAGGGCTGTCACAAGCTGCGTGGAAAATTCGGGGGTAAAGAACTCGTTCATGCTTTTCTCCTATCGTGATACGTGCTCTTTCAGGCAACGGTGAGCATGGAAAGCAAATAGCCGAAGGCAATCATCAGGGCGGTCAATATGGCTTGGACGGTTTTCAGCCCCCCCGCTATCAAATCGCCGCAAAGCAGGTCGCGAAGCGCCGTTCCAAACGCCACGCCGGGCACCAGCAGCATGATGGTGCCCACCATGATTTCACCGCTGTTGACAGAGGAGAAGACGAGCGCGGCAACCGAAGAAAGAAGCCCCGCAAAAAAGGCGGATATGACAATTTTGGCAAGGTCGTTCAGGCGGTTTGCCGCAAACCAATCAAGGAATCCGACGACGGCTCCCACCAGCACGGCAAAAAGACATTCCGGCAGGCCGCCGCCAAAAAAGACAGCGAAGGAGGCCGCCGCCAGGGCCGAGGCGGGCACCGTCACCCAGTCGGGATACGCCCGCTTTCCTTTGACCTCGTGCAGTCGCGCGTCAAGCTCGGCAAGCGGCGGCAGCTCGCGGCAGATGGTGCGTGAGATTTCGTTATAAATCTCCAATTTATAAAGGTCGGTTGAGGTGGACTTCACGCGCCGCATCTGGGAGGAATAGGAGCCGTCTGGCATACGGATGGCGGCATGGATGACCGAGATGATGCTGAACACCTCCACATGCGCAGCCCCGTAAGCGCGGCAGATACGCTCGATGGTCTGCTCCACGCGCGCGACCTCGCCGCCGCATTTGAGCATTCCCTCTCCCATATCAAGCGCGAGGCACAGAAGATATTCTGTAAAGTTATCTTTATAAAGCTCTTTGAGTTGTTCCATTTTAGACTCCAAACGCAGACCGCGCCGCAAAAGACCGCCAAAAACGGCACAGTTTTATCATTATTTACTATTCTATCACGTTTTTTCAAAATAGTCAATCGGCAATTGCCCTCGGCATAAAAAAGCCGATGCTTCGCACCGTTGCGATTGCTTCCATTAAGGTCAGGCGGGCACTCCTTATGAATTTGATAAAAATGCAGATTCCTTTATGTAGATGTGTGTATTCCGTTTTGCATAAATTTGTGTAGCAACAAATGGGGGTTTGCGTTTTTTGTGCGCTGACTCCGGTTGGCGCACTTTTTGATTTGTTGCAACAAAGGAGTCCTGTATTATGAAAAGAATTTTTGTTTTCGTGTTTGCAATTTTGATTGCTGTTTTAAGTGTTATATCTTTGTCGGCTTGCAATGAAATTGACTGCTTGAAATCAAATCATTCTTTCTCCGCCGGAAAATGCTCGTATCGTTTGCTCTTCAACAGTTAATCTCTTTCCAAGATTATAAAACGCTATGTCAATTAGTGTTTAAGATAGATTCTCTTTTGGAAAAAATTGATTCGCTTACGTGGCACGAAAAGTTAATAAAAAACTAAAAATTGCATAGTAAAAGCCGAGAGGATTTCGCCTTTTCTCCGCGGCTCGGTCAGTCGCGGCTCTGACAGTCCACAGGACTGTCATTCACTCCCGCTCCCCTTCAAGCCCTTTCCCCCCTCACGTAAAATAAAAAGCAAGAAAATCTGTTTGGGATTTTCTTGCTTTTTGGTGCGGGTAAAAGGACTTGAACCTTCACGAAGTTGCCCCCACTAGAACCTGAATCTAGCGCGTCTGCCAATTCCGCCATACCCGCATTTTTTACTGCCCTGTTAAGGCATAGATGATTATAGCACACTTTTCCCGGTTTGTCAAATGCTTTTTTTAAAAAGATTTGAATTTTTAAAAGATACCGTGCCGGCGGCGCGGGCAGCAATCCTGCGGTGAAAGCACGGCGAGAGGCTGACGGTGCGGCGGGGGTGCAAAAAAGCCTCGCTTCGTGGGAGCCTCAAACGGTGCAGGCGCAGTGAGCACCGAGGGTGGGGCTTATGCGTCGCGGCGCTCGGAGTGCTCCTCTGCCGTTTTGGCAGAGGGCTTCCTGCTCCTCCCCTCCTTGACGGAGAGGGGGTGTGTAGCATAGTAGAGTGTAATCACGGCAACGCAGGCCAGCCAGCCTGCGGGATACCCGAAGGCCACCGCCATAAGCGTATTGGATACGAAATGGGAAACCAGAAAGAGATAAATCTGGCGGAAGCCGACAAAGGTCGAGAGCATAATCACCATGGGGGCGGTGCTGTTGCCTGCCCCGCGAAGTGCCGATGCTATGTTCTGATTCACGCAGGTGCAAAGGTAAAAGGGCGTGAAGGTGGAGAGCAAGAGGGCGGCGGCTTCCACAACGCTCGGGTCGGGGTTAAAGACCGCGGCAAGCTGATGGGCAAAGAGCATGACGAGAAGCACCAGCGGCAGGGTAATGAGAAGCGAGAAGGCGATGGCTGCGCGGAGACCTCGCCGCGCCCGCGCCACCTGCCCCGCACCGAGATTCTGACTGACAAAGGTGGTGACCGCAAGGCAGAGTGCCTGTGACGGAAGAAAGAGAAGCTGGTCAACCTTTGAGAAGGTGGTCCAGCCGCCGAGCGCGACGTCGGCATTGCCCTCCACCCCCGCGATATAGGATTGCACAAAGACGTTTGAAAGGGCCGTGATAGAAAGCTGGAAGGCGGCAGGAATACCGATAATCACAATTCTTTTGAGAATGGACCTGTCTATTTTCATGCTTTGTAAAGACAACCTTACACAAGACGAGGTGCGGAACAGCGTGACGGTGACCAGCACCGCCGACACGAGCTGCGCTATGACCGTAGCATATGCCACGCCCGAAACGCCCATGTCAAAAATGAACACAAAAAGAAGGTCGAGGACGATGTTGGTGAGCGAGGCCGCAAGCAGGAAATAGAACGGGTGGCGAGAGTCGCCCACCGCGCGGAGAATGCCCGCCCCCATGTTGTAGAAAAGAATGCCCGACGCACCCGCAAAATAAATGGTCAGGTATTCAACGGCGTGCCGATAGATTTCTCCCTCCTCGCCGCCCAGCATAAGCCGCACCGCCAGAGGAGAAAGCAGAACACCGAGAAGCGTGAAAAGAAGAGAGAGGACGGCTGTCATCACCGCCGCAGTGTGCACCGAGCGCTTCACGCCATCATAGTCGCGCGCACCGAAATAGCGCGAAATCACAACCCCCGCACCTGCGGAAAGCCCCGTGAAAACGCCAATCATGATGTTGGTGATGGGCCCGACGCTTCCAACAGCGGCATAGGCTGCACTGTCGCCCGTCTGTCCGATAACCCAGGTGTCCACCATGTTGTACAGCTGCTGAAAAAGGTTGCCTGCCAGAAGAGGAAGGGCAAAAAGAAGGAGGTTGCGGGCAATGCCGCCCTCTGTCATATCTCTGTCATGGCGGCTGCGCGGTATCGCTTGACTCATATTTCCTCTCCTTTCTCGCAGATGCTTTCATTATACACCCGCTCCCCCAAAAAAGCAAGTGAAATAGGGGCAAACGGCACAATTATTTTTCGCTCATTCCGCAACGGGCGCGGCAGAGGGGCGCCGCAGAGGGGCGCCGCAACGGGCGCGGCAGAGGGGCGCCGCAGAGGGAGGCGGCGGAGTGTATGCACGGGAGAGCCCCCGTGCCCGCAGAGGGGCGCGGCGGAGTGTATGCACGGGAGAGCCCCCGTGCGCGGCAGAGGGGCACCGCAGAGGGGGGCGGCGGCGAAACCGCGGGGTGTTCCTTTCGGGAAAAGTTCGCGCGCGCCCGTTGACAAGCGCGCGCCTTTATGTTATGCTACATATGATAAGATTTATTTTAAGAAAAGAGGGGGACACTTATGATAACCGTAGAGCGCGTTGCCGTTATGAACCTCGAAAATGCAATAAGGGGTGCCCGCAACCCGATGAACAGCTGGGAAAAATCGGATAGCTACTACAACGAGGAGGGTGTGTATGTCCTCGGCGAGAACGACCTCAGCCTCTGCCGCCGTCTTTCGGTGGCGGGCAGCGACCACAGAAAATACCTGCGCCAGATTTTCGTGTCTATGGACATTACGGCTCCCCTTTACTGGTGGAAGGAGTTTGATACCTATAAGGTAGCAACCGTGGCCAACTCCTGCTCCACCATGCACAAAATCCACGCGAAGCCCTTCACGAGAGAGGATTTCAGCTGTGACCGCATGAGCGAGGGGGCGCTTGCCTGCCTCGACGGGGTGATTTCCCTTCTCGAAGCGCGCCGCCTTGCCTTCCTGGAAACCAAGGACGCCGCCTGCTGGCATGACATCATTCAGCTTTTGCCCTCCAGCTACAACCAGCTCCGCACCGTCACCCTGAACTACGAAACCCTCCTGAACATCTACTACGCACGCCGCCATCATAAGCTTGCCGAATGGCACACGCTTTGCGATATTATCCGCGGCTTGCCCTACGCCGAAACGCTTATTCTCATCAAGGAAGACTGACGAGCGCATCGGGCGAGGGGCTGTCTTATAAGAATGCGAGAAAACGGGAAAGCCGAAAAAGAAGGCTCTCCCGAAAAGGCAGCTTCTTACTTTGACAGCCCCCGTTTGCCTTTTTTACCTCACGAAGGAGAAACCATGGCCGATATTTTTGAACTTTTCCGCAAGCTGGGAAGCACCTCTCCCGAAAAATCCAGCCCGCCGAGCTTTCTCGTGGCAGGGCTCGGCAACCCCGGTGCCGAATACCGCGACACCCGTCATAACGCAGGCTTCTGGGCGCTCGACGCCCTGGCCGCCGCCATGGGGACCGAGGTGCGCCGCGCTCGCTTTCACGCCCTTGTGGGCGAGGGGAGCCTCGGCGGTGTCCGTACACTTCTCATGAAGCCAGAAACCTATATGAACGAATCGGGAAGGGCCATTGCCGAGGCCGCTTCCTTTTATAAGCTCGCGCCCGAGCACATTCTCGTGCTTTGCGACGACATCAGCTTTGCCCCCGGGGTGATACGGCTCCGCCGCCGCGGCTCGGCAGGGGGACACAACGGGCTTAAAAGCATTATCTCCGCCCTCGGCAGTCAGGATTTTCTGAGAATCCGCATCGGCGTTGGTCAGAAGCCCTCTGCCGAATACCCGCTTGTGGACTGGGTGCTCGGCAGCCTTGGGCGCGCCGAAAGGCAGGCGGTGAATGCCCGTCTTCCCGACATTACAGAGGCCGCCGCCCTTATGGCGAAGGGTGAGTGCGAGGCCGCCATGAACCGCTTTGCGAGGTGACCGATGAGCTACCGCACCAAGGCCCTTCTTGAAGCCCCTGCCGCCCGTGAGCTTCTCTCTCTCTTGCCCCGCGAGGCCGCCGCAGACGCCCCCGCTCCCATCGCGCTTTCGGGCCTCCCTCTCCCTGCCCTTGAGCTTTTGTGTGCCGAGGGCTGCCGCCGTCTTGCCGCTGAGGGGCGCGGCCCCGTTCTTATTTTCACAAAAACCGCCGAGGCCGCCTCACGCCTTGCCCTTTTGCTGAGGAGCGAGGGGCTTTCTGCCGAATTCTATCCTCCGCGCGACTATATTCTCTACCACATAAGCGCCTCTCACGATGCCGAAAGAACGCGGCTCTCGGTGCTTTCCTCGCTCCTTGCGGGCGGGCTCGATGCCGTCGTCACCACCCCCACTGCCGCCCTCGGCTATACGATGCCGCGCGCGCGGCTTTCGGCTGCCTCTCTTTCGGTGAAGGTGGGTGACGCCCTCTCGCCCGAAGAGCTTGCCTCGGTGCTCTCGGCCTGCGGCTACCGTGCCGTGACTACCGTGGAGGCGGCAGGGCAGTTCGCGCACCGAGGCGGCATTCTTGATTTTGCCGCCGAGGGAGATCGCCCCCCGATACGCATTGAGTTCTTCGGGGACGAGGTGGACCGCATCGGGCGCTTTGACTTCCTCACGCAAAGGCTTTGCGAGGGGCTCTCCGAGGCCTCCGTCTTCCCCGCGCGCGAGGTCGTGCCCGACGGGGCGGCGCGAGAGCGAATTCTTGCCGATATCGCGCGGCGCGAGAAGAAGACAGAGGAGAGTGAGCTTCTCTCTGCCCTTCGCGCCGAGCGCGCCGTGGTGGAGGGTGAGGGCGAGCTCCCCTTTGCCGACAAATATATTCCGCTTATCTATCCCGAGGGGGAAACCCTCCTTTCCTATTTCGGAGAGCGCACCCCCGTCTTTCTCATAAACGAAAGGGAGCTTTCCTCGCTCCTCGGCGAGGAGCTCCGCCTGCTTGCCGAGGAGGAGAGTGCGCTCATCGAAAAGGGCAGCCTCTCGGCGGGCTACCGTTCTCACGCGCCCGCCTCTCTCTACGAGAGCTTTCTTGCCTCGTCCCTCCCCCTTTATATGAATGTGTTTGCCTCCCCCCCTGCCGGAATGCGGCTTGCGGGGCTTTTCGGCTTTTCCTGCCGCAAGACCGTCGCCTACGGCACAAAGCCCGAGCTCCTCACCTCTGACCTTGCCGACTACCGTGAGCGCGGCTACCGCGTGCTCCTGCTCTGCCGCAGTCGGAGCGAGGCCGCCCTTCGTGCCGAGGAGCTTGCGAGGGAGGGCCATCGCACACGGCTTGCCGAGGAGGACTCCCCCCTGCCGGAGCGCGGCGAAATCCTTCTTGTCGGGGAGGAGTGCGGTGAGGGCTTTGAGCTGCCCGACATCCGCCTTGCCGTCCTCTCTCTTACCGAGGAGGAGGGCGGCGCGAAAAAGAAGAAGCGCCCCCTGCGCTTCCGCGGAAGGGGGGCCGGCGTCGGCGAAAAAATCCTCTCGTACGCCGAGCTTTCAGAGGGCGACTATGTGGTGCATGCGGTGCACGGCATAGGGCGCTTTCTCGGTATGCGCGCCATGACGGTGGACGGCGTGACCAACGACTATATTACCCTGCAATACGCGGGAGAGGGGAAGCTCTTTCTCAGTGCCGACAAGCTGGAGCTTGTTTCGCGCTATATCGGCGCGCACGCCGATGACGGGAGCGTGAAGCTTTCCAAAATCGGCGGAGCCGAATGGGGGCGCGCCAAGGCGCGTGCCAAGGCCGCCGCGCGCGATATGGCCAAGGAGCTTGTGGCTCTTTACGCCGCGCGCCAAAAGCGGGAGGGCTTTGCCTTCCCCCCCGAGGGCGAGCTTGAGTCCGAGTTTGCCGCCTCGTTTGAATATGAGGAAACCGAGCCCCAGGCAATTGCGATTGCCGAAATTTCCGCCGATATGTCGCGCCCCGTGCCGATGGACCGCCTGCTTTGCGGCGACGTGGGCTTCGGCAAAACCGAGGTGGCGCTTCGTGCCGCCTTCCGCGCGGTGGTGGCGGGAAAGCAGGTGGCGATTCTTGTGCCCACCACCATTCTTGCCCTCCAGCATTACAACACCATTCGCGCCCGTATGCGCGGTTACCCCGTGGAGGTGGAGATGCTCAGCCGTCTGCGCACTCCGCGTGAAGCTGCCGCTATCCTGCGGAGGCTCTCGCGCGGCGAGACCGACATTGTGGTAGGCACCCATGCCCTCCTCGGCAAGGACGTCGCCTTCCGCGACCTCGGCCTTCTGATTGTGGACGAGGAGCAGCGCTTCGGCGTGGCGCAGAAGGAGAAAATCAAGCAAATGGCAGACGGGGTGGACGTCCTCACGCTGACGGCAACCCCCATTCCGCGCACCCTCAATATGGCCATGAACGGCATTCGCGATATGTCGGTGCTCGACGAGGCTCCCTCTGACCGCTACCCCGTGGCCACCTTCGTTATGGAGCATGACGACCTTATGATTGCCGAAGCCATACGGCGTGAGCTTGCGCGCGGCGGTCAGGTACTCTACCTTTACAACCGCGTGGACACCATCTACCGCGTGGCCGAAAAAATCGGCAGGGCTCTGCCCGAGGCGCGGCTTGCCGTTGCCCATGGGAAAATGGAGCGCGACGAGCTGGAAGCCATCTGGCAGGACCTCGTGCTCGGCGAGCTTGACATTCTGATTGCCACCACCATCATTGAAACGGGGGTGGACCTGCCAAACGCCAATACGCTTATCATTGAGGACGCCGACAGGCTGGGGCTTGCCCAGCTTCACCAGCTGAGAGGCCGCGTGGGGCGCTCGGCAAGGCGTGCCTACGCCTATCTCACCTACCGCCCGGGCAAGGCCCTCTCGGAGATTGCCTCGAAGCGGCTTGAGGCTATTCGTGAATACTGCGAATTCGGCGCGGGCTTCCGCGTGGCCCTGCGCGACCTTGAGATACGGGGGGCGGGAAATCTGCTCGGTGCCGAGCAGCACGGGCATATCGACAGCATAGGCTACGATATGTACGTGAGGCTCCTCTCGGAGGCCGTTTTGGAGGAGCGAGGAGGACGGGTGGAGGTGCCGACGTCGGCCACCGTTCAGCTTTCGGTGGACGCGCACATCCCCGAAAGCTATATCCCCTCCTCCGCACACCGCATTGCGATGTACAAGAAAATGTCGCTCATTCTCACCGAGGAGGACAGGCGCGACGTTCTCGACGAGTTCTGTGACCGCTTCGGCGAGCCGCCCCGCACCGTGCTTACCCTTCTCTCCGTCGCCCTCATCCGCGCGCTTGCCACGCGCCACGGCATTGTGAGGGTTTCACAGGGCGGCGGGGAGCTCCGCTTCGACTTTGAGGAGCTCTCTCTTTCGGCATGGAGCGAGGCCTTTGCCCGTCACCCCGGGCTTTCGATGGCAAGCTCCCCCGAGCCCTTCGTCCGTTACCGTCTCGCGCGCGGCGAGGACGCCGCCGCCGCCGCGCTTTCTATCCTTACCGCCTATGCGGAGGGGAATAGCCAAGCCGCAGAAACCAACGAAAAAAAGGAGTCTACCGTATGAACAGCACGCCCCTCTTTCCCCCGAAGACCGCACCCAAAAGGAGAAGACGCCCGACACTCCTCATCTCTCTTCTGGCCATCCTTTGCCTCCTTGCCGTCACGGCAGGGCTTCTCCTTGCTCTTCTGCCTCGGGTGCCCGCCGCGCTCTCCTATAAGGGAATCTCGGTTGACAGGGATATGTACGCCTTCTGGTATGCCACCCTGAAATCCGATTTCATGGTGCGCCACGGCATAAAGACCGACAACGACGCCACGTGGAGCACCGCCTGCCCCCTGAAGGAGCACAGCGGCAAGACCTGGGGAGAGGTGCTCGGCACCGAAATTCACGAGGCCATTCGCCTGAAGCTTGCCGCCGCCATGCTCTACGACGAGATGGGGCTTTCGATGGCGACGGGGCAATCGGCACGGGTAAGCTCCTACCTTGACGACCTTCTCGAATATGCCGCCGACGGCAAGAGGGACAAGCTTCGGGAAATCCTCAGCTACTACCGCACCACCGAAAGGGCGGTGAAGAAATGCGCCGCCTATGACCTCAAGGCAGAGCTCCTTTACTACTATCTCGCACTTGACAACGGAGAGCATCTTGAAACCGAGGAGCTTGTCGCCTACTACCAAAAGGCCTACACCCGCGTGAAGGTCGTGTATATCAACGACAGCGTATACGGCTCCTATGAAAACGGCGAGAGGACCGAGGTGCCGCTTGACTTCATAAGCGGCCCCGGCGCGCAAAACGGCGAGGACGAGGCGGCCCTTGACGCCCACCTCGTAAACGGAACCGTCACCGAGGCGGCCTTTGAGGAATTCCTTGCCCGCTCGGACGAGGGGCTTCACGACGAGGGGGCCTATCCCCACGGCATTTATTCCACCCTCGGTCAGCAGCTCTGGCAGACGGGCTTTCTCGACAAGAGCGTGGCCGAGGCTGCCTACGGCCTTGAAGCGGGCGTGCTCCGCAAGGTAACCACCGAGAGGGGTGTTGCCTTCCTTCTCGGCTATGCGCTCGACACAGGCTCCTATGTGAGAGAGGAGAGCGCCGTCTTCTTCTCCGATTTCTTCTCGCGTGCCGCCGAGGAGGCCGTCACCGCGCGTGCCGCGGCTCTCCTCCCCGAAATTGAGGAGCACCCCGAAGCCTTTGCCGAGCTTACCGTCTTTACCGTCCCCCACAACAAGGGTGAGCTCTGGCTTTGCAGCATGCGCTGAGCCCCCAAAAAGGAGAGCCTATGCACTACGAAAGCCTCTCAAGGGAATGTGAGGCGCGCATTCTTGAGGACCGCGCGCACGGTGTGCGGAGCCCCTACGCCGCCGACGAGAGCCGTGCCCTGCGCCGCCGCGCCGACCCGCGCGACTCCTCCGACCTTCTGCGCGGCCCGTTTGCACGGGATATCGACAAAATCCTGCACTGCCCCTTTTACAGCCGCTATGCCGACAAAACGCAGGTGTTTGCCTTTTATCGGAACGATGACCTCACACGCCGTTCTCTGCACGTTCAGCTCGTCTCTCGGATTGCGCGAAGCCTCGGGGAGCTCCTCGGGCTTCGCACCGACCTCATCGAAGCGATTGCCCTCGGCCACGACATCGGCCACACCCCCTTCGGGCACGCGGGCGAGCGCTTCCTCGACGCTCTGCTTTTCGGCCACACGGGCAGGCACTTCTCGCACAATGTACATTCGGTGCGCGTGCTTGACCGCATCTTCCCCTACAACATCACGCTCGAAACCCTCACGGGCATCGCGGGGCATGACGGCGAGAGCGAGAGGAACGAATACCGCCCCTGTCCGATGGCCGATTTTGCCGCCTTTGACGAGGCGATTGAGGGGGCCTGCCGTGACCGCGAGCTCGCCCGACGGCTTCACCCCTCCACGCTTGAGGGCTGCTGCGTGAGGATTGCCGACATCATAGCCTATCTCGGCAAGGACCGCCAGGACGCCGCCCGCGCAGGGCTTGCCTCCGAGGAGGACTTCACGCCCTCGGAGATAGGCACCTACAATTCCGAAATCATTCGCAACCTGATGGTGAACCTTGTGGAACACAGCTACGGGCACCCCTATCTCAGAATGGACGAGGCGCACTTCGCCGCCCTCTCGGCTGCCAAGGAGGAGAACTATCGGAAAATCTATCATTCCCCGCTTGTCAGCCGCCGCTTCTCGGAAACGGTTGCGCCGATGATGGAGAGGCTCTACGAGCGTCTTCTCGCCGACCTCCTTGCGGGGCGCGAGGCGTCGCCCATCTTCCGCCATCATATTGCCTACGTGACGGCGGCGCACTATCCGCGCGAGAGCCCCTATGAGGAAACCGAGCCGAACCAGCTTGTGGTGGACTACATTGCCTCTATGACAGACAGCTATTTCGTGGAGCTTTACCGCCATCTTTTCGGCGACACGCCGTCATCCGCCGATTACCGCCCCTACTTCGGCTGACAGGAACAAAAGAGCTATCCCGCCAAGCGGTATAGCTCTTTTTCTTTGCCCGAAGCGGTAGCCCCCTCGGGTATCTCTTATTTGAAAATCTTTTTGAAGAAGGAGGTCTTTTTCGCGTTGTTCCCCTCGCCGCAGCTCTTGGAGAAGGCGAGAAGCAGCTCCTTCTGCTGAGGAGTGAGGTCCTTTGGCACCTCCACGACAACCGTGAACAGAATGTCGCCGTAGCGCGACGAGCGCACCTCCTTGACACCCTTGCCGCGCAGGCGGAAGGTCGTGCCCGTCTGGGTTCCCTCGGGAATCGTGTATTTCTCGGTTTTCTTGTCGGGCGTGGGCACGTCAATCTCGGCACCGAGCGCGGCCTCGGCAAAGGTGACGGGCACCTCGCAGTAGAGGTCACGCCCCTCGCGGCGGAATAAGGCGTGAGGCTTTACCCTCATTTCAATGTAAAGGTCGCCCGCCCTGCCTCCGCGGCGCCCGCAATCACCCTCGCCCGAAACACGCATGCGCTCGCCGCTGTCAATGCCCTCGGGAATGGTGATGGTCTTTTTCCTCGTTTTTTTGATGTAGGCGCGTCCCCCGCATTCCTTGCACGGACGCTTGATGCTCCTTCCTCGGCCTCCGCACGCCGAGCAGGCTCTCTGCGTACGGATTATGCCAAACGGGGAATTCTGCTGCACCGTCACCTGCCCTGTGCCGCGGCAGGTCTTGCAGGTCTCGATGTCGGCCTCGCTCTCGGCTCCCTTGCCGTGGCAGAGCTCGCATTCCTCCACGTGGCTGTACGAGATTTCCTTCTTGCAGCCGAACACGGCCTCCTCAAAGTCAAGGGTAAGGCGAAGGAGAATGTCATCTCCGTCCTCGGCCATCGTGCGGCCTCCCCCCTGTGCGCGGCCTCCGCCGAAGAAGGAGGAGAAGATGTCACCGATGTCACCGAAGTCCCCGAAGCCCGAGAAGCCCGAGAAGCCGCCGCCCGCCTCAGGGTCAAAGGCGGCATGGCCGAAGCGGTCATACTTCTCACGCTTTTCCGCATCCGAAAGCACGGCATACGCCTCGTTGATTTCCTTGAACTTGGCCTCGGCCTCGGCATCCCCCGGGTGCATATCGGGGTGGTATTTCTTGGCGAGGGTACGGTAGGCCTTCTTTATGGCTGCGTCATCCGCGTCCTTCGAAAGGCCCAGCACCTCGTAATAATCTCTTTTGTCCTGCATACTGCATCTCTCTCCTTACGTGACCGCCCCCCGCGGCGCGGGGGGCGGCAAGCCGGAGCCTGCCGCCGTGACGGCTCAGCCCTCGGTGGTATCGTCAAAATCGGCGTTGTACACTCCGTCGCCCGCGGCTCCCTCGCCGCCTGCGGCACCCGCCTGCTTATAGAGCTCCTCGGCGAGAGGATAGAAGGCCTTCTGCAAGGCCTCGGTATCGGCCTTGATAGCCTCGGTGTCGTTCCCCTTGACGGTTTCCTTCAGCTTTTCGATAGCCGCCGTCACGGGTGCCTTTTTGTCCTCGCTCACCTTGTCGCCAAGCTCCGAAAGCGATTTCTCGCACTGGAAAATCATCGTCTCGGCGGCATTCTTAACCTCAACCGCCTCCTTGAGCTTCTTATCCTCCTCGGCAAACTTTTCAGCCTCGCGCACGGCGCGGTCAATGTCCTCCTTGCTCATGTTGGTGGAGGAGGTGATGGTGATGTGCTGCTCCTTGCCCGTACCCTTGTCGGTGGCCGTGACGTTCACAATGCCGTTGGCATCAATGTCGAAGGTGACCTCAATCTGAGGCACGCCGCGGGGTGCGGGAGCAATTCCGTCAAGCGAGAAGCGCCCGAGCGTGGTGTTACCCGCCGCCATGTCGCGCTCGCCCTGAAGCACGTGGATTTCCACCGAGGTCTGCCCGTCTGCCGCCGTGGAGTACACCTGGCTCTTCTTGACGGGAATGGTGGTGTTTCTGTCAATGATACGGTTGAAGACACCGCCGAGCGTCTCAATACCGAGCGAGAGGGGCGTGACGTCAAGAAGGAGAAGGTCCTTCACGTCGCCGCCGAGAACACCGCCCTGAATGGCGGCGCCGAGGGCCACGCACTCATCGGGGTTGATGCCCTTGAAGGGCTCCTTGCCCGTAAAGCGCTTGACCGCCTCCTGCACGGCGGGAATTCTCGTGGAGCCGCCCACAAGCAGAACCTTGTCAATCTCGGAGGCCGAGAGGCCCGCGTCGGCAAGAGCCTTCTTGGTGGGAATCATGGTGCGCTCCACAAGGTCGGCTGTCAGCTTGTCGAATTCGGCGCGCGAAAGGGTTGCCTCAAAATGAAGCGGGCCTGCCGCCGTAGCCGTGATAAAGGGGAGGTTGATGTTGGCGCTCGTCATGCCCGAAAGCTCAATCTTCGCCTTCTCGGCGGCGTCCTTAAGGCGCTGCATGACCATCTTATCCTTGCGGAGGTCAACGCCGTTTTCCTTCTGGAACTTATCGGCCATCCACTCAATGATGCGTGCGTCGAAGTCGTCACCGCCGAGGCGCGTGTCGCCGTTGGTGGCAAGAACCTCAAAAACGCCGTCGTCAATTTCAAGCAGCGAAACGTCAAAGGTACCGCCGCCAAGGTCGAAGACCATAATCTTCTGGTTGGCTTCCTTATCTATACCGTAGGCAAGGGCGGCAGCCGTCGGCTCGTTGATAATTCTCTTGACCTCAAGCCCCGCGATTTTGCCCGCGTCCTTGGTGGCCTGACGCTGTGCGTCCGAGAAATACGCAGGCACGGTGATAACGGCCTCGGTCACCGTCTGGCCGAGGAAGGCCTCGGCGTCACTCTTCAGCTTCTGAAGAATCATGGCCGAAATTTCCTGCGGGGTGTATTTCTTGCCGTCGATTTCCACCTTGGTATCGGTGCCCATGTCGCGCTTGATGCTCATGACGGTGCGGTCAGGGTTCGTAATGGCCTGGCGCTTGGCAATCTGCCCAATCATGCGCTCGCCCGTCTTGGAAAAGCCGACCACAGAGGGGGTTGTGCGCGCGCCCTCGGGGTTCGGAATTACGCTCGGCTCGCCGCCCTCAAAAACGGCCACGCACGAGTTGGTAGTGCCAAGGTCAATCCCAATAATCTTTGCCATAGTTCATTTCCTCCAAATATTTCGTTAGGTTTTGTTTACATTATTGTTTTGCTTGATGTGTTGCCGTAGGCTTCGGTTGTCCTGCCCTCAGTTGGCCACCGTGACCATGGCATAGCGCAGAATGCGCTCGCCCTTTTTGTAGCCCTTCTGGTGAACCGCGGTGATTTCTCCCTCGCCGCGCTCGCCGTCCTCGGTGTGCATGACGGCATTGTGCAGGCCGGGGTCAAAGGTCTCTCCCACCTCGCCGAAGGTCTCTACTCCGAGGGAGGCAAGCGCCTCGCGCGCGGCCTTGGCTATCATCGCAAGCCCCTCGGCCACCCTTTCGCCATCGGTGTAGAGCGCGGCGCGCTCAAGATTGTCAAGCACGGGGAGGAACCCCGAAAGAGCCCCCTCCAGCCCATCGGTGTAGGCCGCGCTCTTTTCGGCGGCGGCGCGGCGGCGGAAGTTATCGTATTCGGCGGCAAGCCGCAAATGCTTGTCGGCAAGGGCGGCCTCCGCCTCACGGGCGGCGGCAAGCGCCTCCTCTGCCTCGGCCAGCTTCTTTTTCAGCTCAAGGACCTCCCGCGCCAGCTTTTTGGGGCCGGGCTCGGCTGCCTTCTCGGCGGCCTCCGCCTCTGCTGCCTCCTCGCGGCAGGAGAGCTCCTCGGTGTCCTCCCTCATTTCGGCGGACTCGTTCTGTGTCGTATCGGTTTCCATTCTTCTATCCTTTCAAGAGAAAATTCGTGTCGCCGCCGCCGCTGAGCATATCGTCTATGCGCGCGGCAAGCCTTTCAATTACATCAATAACCCTCGAATAGTCCATTCTTCTCGGGCCGATGACGCCGATGGCGCCTATCACTCGTCCGTCACGCCGTATGCTGTGATATACGAGCGTGGAATTTTTCATCACCTTCACGGTGTTTTCACTTCCGATACAGACGTTGATTCCCTCCGCGTCCTCCTCCTCAAGAGGCACGAGACTGCGAAGCTCCTCCTTGTTTTCAAGCACGTGGAGCAGCGAGCGCAGGGTTTCTCTGTCCGAATATTCGGGGTATTGAAGCAAATGGTTCACACCCTCCACCGCCGTATGCGGTCCGTCGGCCTCCAGAATGGCCTCGTACACCTTACGGACAAGGGGAGAAACGAGAACCCCGAGCCGCCCCATGCCGCGCTCGATTTCGCCTATCAGCGAAAGGCTGAAGCCGTCGGCGGGCACGCCCGCCAGCTTCTCGTTCATAAGTGCGATGAGCCGTGCCTGCTCCTCCGCCGTCATGGGAAGCGGCGTTGTCAGCGAGCGCGTGACGGCGGCGCCGTCTTCCATCAGCATGACGAGCACCATGCGGTAGGCATCTACCCGCACCGACTCAAAGCGCGAAACCGTGGCCGTCGTTCCTCTCCGCTTCACGGCAATGCCCGTGTAGTTCGTGGCGGCTGCCGCGATGCGCGAGGCCTCGGAAAGCAGCTGGTCCATTTCGGCAAGCTTGGTTTCAAGGCTTTCGGTAATCGAGTCAATCTCCCCCGAGGTCATGCGGTACTGCTCAAGGAGCGAATTCACATAAAAACGGTAGCCGAGCTCACTGGGAATACGCCCTGCCGAGGTGTGAGGCTGCTCCAGAAAGCCGAGCGCCTCAAGCTCCGCCATTTCGTTGCGAATGGTAGCAGAGGAGCAGGATAACTGCTGATTTTCTGCCAGATATTTGGAGCCGACAGGCTCGCCGTAGGTGATATACGCATCAATAATTGCCTTCAAAATGCACTGCTTTCTTGGGCTTAATTGATAGTTCTCGGGCAGCTTTCCCTGCATGGTCGCTTCTCCTTTCTGCCGAGGGGCAGTTTTAGCACTTTCAGCAAGAGAGTGCTAATTTCTGTTTATAAAGTATCATACTCTCAGACGAAAGTCAATAGCTTTTTCTCTCTTATTTGTGAATTTTTCATGAACGGGCCCCTTCTGCCGTGCGGCGATACGGAAGGAGCCCCGTTCCTTGACGAAAAAAATGGGGTACCCGTCCAAAACTTATTCCTCTTACCTTGACACAGATATAAAAATAAGGTATAATAGTGAGAGACGTATGTACTATGGGCCGAGGGGCTGAGAGCAGGTGTCCTTCGGCGCGCCTATATACGATTTTACCCTTATTCCCGATAAACTACACAACGAAAAAGAAAAGAAGGAGGTATTTTGGAGTATGAATCCGATTTTAGCAGCTGCGATTGCCGTTGTTGCCCTGGCAGTTGGCATTGCAGTCGGCTTTTTTGTCCGCATGAAGTCGAGCGAAAAGAAAATCGGCTCGGCCCATTTGCAGGCTAAGCAAATATTGGAAGAAGCCATGCACACGGCAGAATCCCGCAAGCGGGAAATTCTGTTTGAGGCGAAGGATGCTGCCCTCGCCATTAAAGACGAAACCGAAAGAGACCTGAAGGAACGCCGCAAGGAGATTTCACGTCAGGAGAACCGCCTCGCGGGGAAGGAAGAAAGCCTTGACCGCAAGCTGGAAAACCTGGAAAAGAAGGAGGCTCGCCTCGCCGAGCGGGAGCAGGAGGCTGAGGAGCTGAAGGCCAGAGTCAAGGCCACGCTCACCGAGCATCTTGCCATGCTTGAGAGGGTTTCTGGCTTCTCCGCCGAGGAGGCGAAGGCCGAGCTGCTTGCCCGCATGGAGAGCGAGATTGCGCACGAGACCGCGCAGAAGATTTCCGAATACAAGGCACGCTTCAAGGAGGAGGCAAACGACTGTGCCCGCGACCTGCTTTCGCTGGCCATTCAGCGCTGTGCCGCCGACCACGTGGCAGAAATCGCCATCTCGGTGGTTCCCCTGCCGAACGAGGAAATGAAGGGGCGCATCATCGGGCGCGAGGGGCGCAACATCCGCGCCATCGAGGCCATTACGGGCGTTGACCTGATTATTGACGATACCCCCGAGGCTATCACGGTTTCGGGCTTTGACCCCATTCGCCGCGAGGTGGCGAGAATCGCGCTTGAAAAGCTGATTGCCGACGGGCGCATTCACCCCGCCCGCATCGAGGAGGTCGTGGAGAAGGCGCAAAAGGAGGTAGAGGGTGCCATCAAGCAGGCAGGCGAGCGCGCTGTGTTTGAGACGGGCGTGCACGGGCTGAACCCTGAGGAAATCCGCCTGCTCGGGCGTCTCCGCTACCGCACGAGCTTCGGTCAGAATGTCCTGCGTCACTCGGTGGAGGTATCTCTCCTCTCGGGTATTTTGGCCGATGAGCTCGGTGTTGACGTGATGACGGCCAAGCGCGCAGGTCTTCTGCACGATATCGGCAAGGCCATGACGCATGAATCCGAGGGCACGCACATTCAGCTCGGCGTGGAGGCCGCGAAGAAGTTCCGTGAAAGCCGCGAGGTTATTCACGCCATCGAGGCGCACCACGGCGACGTGGAGCCCACCACCACCATCGCCTTTATCGTGCAGGCGGCAGACGCCATCTCGGCGGCTCGCCCCGGCGCACGCCGCGAGGACGTGGAAAATTACATCAAACGCCTCCAGAAGCTTGAGGAGCTTGCCAACGAGTTCCCGGGAGTCGAAAAGACCTTTGCCATTCAGGCGGGGCGCGAAATCCGCGTGATGGTGAAGCCCGATGCCATTACCGACGACGGTATGGTCATTCTGGCGCACGACATCGCCAAGAAAATCGAGGAGTCGATGGAGTACCCCGGTCAAATCAAGGTCAACCTGATACGCGAAAGCCGCGTGACCGATTACGCAAAATAACCGAGGTGGGCCGACGCCGGGCGTCGGCCCCCTTTTCTCCCGACGGCAAAAATTCATACAGAACGGATGCTATCCTTATGAAAATTCTTATGCTGGGTGACGTCACCTCTCCTGCCGCCGCCCGTTACCTTGCGAGGGCGCTGCCTGCGGCACGCCGCCGCACGGGGGCCGACCTTGTCACCGTCAATGCCGAAAACGCAGGCTTCATTCTCGGAGCCTCCCCTGAGCTTGCAAGCCTTCTTCTTGACGCAGGCGCCGATGTTCTCACGGGGGGGAACCATACCCTGCAAAATTACGATATGCTGGCCGTCATCGACGAGATGCCGAGGGTGCTGCGCCCCGCCAACTATCCCGCCGCCGCCCCGGGGCAGGGGGCCTGCCTCCTCACCGTAGGGGGAGCCGAGGTCCTCGTCATAAGCCTTCTCGGGCGCGTGGGTATGGAGCCGCCGCTTTCCTCCCCCTTTGAGGCGGCAGAAGCGATTCTTGCGCGCTACCGAGGCCGCTACACCGTCGCGCTTGTGGATTTCCACGCCGAGGCCACAGGAGAAAAGCTGGCGATGGGACATTTTCTTGACGGGCGCGTGTCGGCGGTTGTCGGCACCCACACGCACGTTCCGACGGCAGACCTCACCGTCTTGCCCGGGGGGACGGGATATGTGAGCGACCTCGGCATGTGCGGTGCCGAGGGCAGTATTCTCGGCATAGATGCCCCCATGATTGTCGAGCGCTATCTCACCGCCGTTCACCACAGGCTTCGCCCCGCGGAGGGGCCGATGTATGCCGACGGCGTGCTTTTCACGGTGGACGAAAAAACAGGCCGCTGCGCCCATGCCGAGCGCGTGAAAATTTAAGCGCAAGAGCACGCTTTTGGCATTGACAAGCCCCCGCCGCTATGATACAATAGTTCCCGTATGACAGTTTTATCAAAAAGAAGGAGTACCGTATATGTTTTTTGACAGACTTTCTGCCTTTGACGAGGAGGTTTTCGGCGCCACTGCGCGTGAGCTTCGCCGTCAGCAGGGCAACATTGAGCTGATTGCTTCCGAGAACATCGTTTCCGAGGCCGTTCTTCTGGCCGCGGGCGGCGTTCTGACCAACAAGTATGCCGAGGGCTATCCCGGCAAGCGCTATTACGGCGGATGCGTCTATGCCGACGAGGTAGAGGAAATCGCACGCCGCCGCGCCTGCACCCTCTTCGGTGCCGAGCATGCCAACGTGCAGCCGCACAGCGGTGCCAACGCGAACCTTGCCGTCTTCTTTGCCCTTCTCAAGCCGGGTGACACGGTGCTTTCCATGAACCTTTCGGAGGGCGGCCACCTCTCGCACGGCTCCCCCGTCAACATCTCGGGCTCCTATTTCCATATCGTGCCCTACGGCGTCGATGCCGAAACCCACACCATCGACTACGAGGCGGTGCGCGCCCTTGCCCTCGCCACGAAGCCCCGCCTCATTCTGGCAGGTGCCTCGGCCTATCCGCGCGTCATCGACTTCAAAAAGTTCCGCGAGATTGCCGACGAGGTCGGTGCCTATCTTCTCGTGGATATGGCGCACATCGCGGGGCTTGTTGCCGCAGGGGTGCACCCCTCGCCCGTGCCGTACGCCGACGTGGTTACCACCACCACCCACAAAACCCTGCGCGGTCCGCGCGGCGGCCTCATTCTCTCGCGCGAGGAATACGCAAAGCAGATTGACAAGGCCATCTTCCCCGGCACGCAGGGCGGCCCGCTTATGCACATCATCGCCGCCAAGGCCGTTGCGCTCGGCGAGGCCATGACCGAGGAGTTCCGCCTCTACGGACGCCGCGTGGTGGAGAACGCCGCCGTCCTCGCCCGCGAGCTCAAGAGCCGCGGCTTCTCGCTTGTGTCGGGCGGCACCGACAACCACCTCATGCTTCTTGATCTGCGAGACACCGAGCTTACGGGCAAGGAGCTGGAAACGCGCCTTGACGAGGTGCACATCACGGCCAACAAGAACACCGTCCCCGGCGAGCCCCGCAGCCCGTTTGTCACAAGCGGTCTTCGCATCGGCACCCCCGCCGTTACCAGCCGCGGCTTCGGCCCCGAGGAAATGACCGAGATTGCCTCCTTCATCGAAAGGGTTGCCTTCGGTGACGAGGCCTCGCGTGCCGCCGTGTCCGACGAGGTGAGCGCGCTTTGCGCCCGCTTCCCGATTTACAAGGACTGATAAAAAAAAGAACCCCGAGGCCTGCCTCGGGGTTCTTTTTTTATTCTCAGAGCGAGGCAAGCTCCTCCTCGCTCATCGTGACGATGGCGTGCGTGCGGAGCACCTCCTTCGCCCTTTCAAGGTCGCCCGTTTTCATGACGACACAGGCGTCGGCCTCGCCCACGGAAAGACCGTACATATATTCGATGCTGATGTCGCGCTCCGCCAGCTTATCAAGAAGCTCCTGAAGGCTGCCTGCGCGGTGGGGGATACGGATAATCAAAACGTCCGAAACCATAGAGGAATAGCCCGCGGCGAGAAGGGTTTCCCTTCCCACGGTGGGGTTCGAAACAATGAGGCGCAAAAGCCCGTACTCGGTGGTGTCGGCAAGGCTCATCGAAAGAATGTTGATGCCGCTTGTCTTGAGAACCCCAAGCACCTCGCCAAGACGCCCCTTGCGGTTCTCCACAAAAACCGACAACTGCTTGACTGTCATACGAAAATCCTCCTTTTATTTAATAAAGAGCTCTCTTGTCTACCACGTGCACGGCCTTGCCCTCGCTGCGGGGCAGGGTGTTGGGGCCGACGAGAGTTATTTTTGCCGAAAGCCCGAGCGCCGACTGAATCACGCCCGCAATCTTCTTGGTGAGCCTCTCTATCCCGCGGATTTCATCGGTGTAGTAGGAGGCGTTCAGCTCAAGCTGAATTTCCAGCGTGTCAAGGTTGCCCACACGGTCCACCACCATCATGTAGCGCGGCGTCACCTCGGGCACCTCGGCAAGCGCGGCCTCCACCTGCGTGGGGAAGACGTTGACGCCGCGGATAATCAGCATGTCGTCGCTCCTGCCGCAGAAGCGCGAAATCCTCGCGGAGGTGCGCCCGCAGGCACAGGTCTCTCTCGAAAGGCTCGTCAGGTCCTTGGTGCGGTAGCGAATGAGGGGGAGCCCCTCCTTTGTGAGAGTGGTGAACACAAGCTCACCCGTCTTGCCGTCGGCAAGCGGAGTGAGGGTGGCGCTGTCCACGATTTCGGGGTAGAAGTGGTCCTCGCACACGTGGAGCCCCGCGTGGTGCGGGCAGTCGCAGGCTACGCCGGGGCCCATCACCTCGGAGAGCCCGTAAATGTCATGGGCCGAGATGCCGAGGGAGGCCTCGATGTCGTGCCTCATCTTCTCGGTCCAGGGCTCGGCACCGCAAACCGCAACGCGGAGCTTGGTTTTGTCAAGAAGCCCCGACTCCCGAAGCACCTCCGAGATGTGGAGGAGGTAGGAGGGGGTGCAGGCAATCGCCGTGGCCCCGAAGTCGGTCATCATGGTGGTGAGCTTCTTGGTGTTTCCCGTGCTCATCGGCACCACCATGGCTCCGATGCGCTCGGCACCGCCGTGCGCGCCGAGGCCGCCCGTGAAAAGGCCGTAGCCGTAAGCAATCTGTATGATGTCCTCCTTGCCGACGCCCGCCATGGTGAAGCAGCGCGCCACGCACTCCGCCCACACGTCAAGGTCGTGCGCCGTGTAGCCCACCACCGTGGCCTTTCCCGTAGTGCCCGAGGAGGCGTGAATTCTCACAATATCCGAATGGGGCACGGCAAAAAGGCCGAAGGGATAGCTCTCGCGCAGGTCGTCCTTGGTGGTGAAGGGGAGCTTCACGATGTCCTCAATCCCGCGGATGTCGCCCGGGGCAACCCCGACGGCCTCCATCTTCCTGCGGTAAGCGGGAACCCTTTCCCACATATAGGACACAAGGCTTACAAGTCTTTTTCCCTGAAGCGCGGTCATCTCGTCGCGCGACATGGTTTCTATTTTTTCGTTCCAGAACATTGCTGTCTCCTTTTGCTGTCACGCCCCGTAGCCTTCACAGAAGGCGGCCTTGTTGATTTCCACAGTCTTCGGCGGAACGGTTTCGGCAAGGACCGAAAGCCACGCCTCCTCGGAGAAGCCGATGTGTCGGGCGGCAGCGCCCAGCACCACCGAATTCAGCACACGGCTGTTGCCGAGCCTCTCGGCCACGGCACCGCCGTCCACCGTCACCGTTCTGTGCTCGGCGGCGAGGCGCTCAAGAATCCCCTCGGGATAGGTGGCGGCGCCCGTGGTGACCGTCATGGGGTTGATGCGGCAGTCGTTGACCACCAGAACCCCGTCCTTTTTCAGAAAATGCGCGTAGCGGAGGGCCTCCAGTCTCTCGAAGGCAACGAGCACATCCACCTCGCCCTCCTCGCAAACAGGCTCGGCCACGCGCTCGCCGAAGCGGACGTAGGTCACAACGCTTCCTCCGCGCTGTGCCATACCGTGCACCTCGGAAATTTTCACGTCATACCCTGCCGAGAGGGCCGTCTTTCCTATGATGCGGCTGGTAAGGAGCGTTCCCTGACCGCCGACACCCACTATCATAATGTTCATTATCTCTTCACCCTCCGTATGGCACCGAACTTGCAGCGGCTGAGGCAGAGGCCGCACCCGTTGCAGGCGCTCCCGTCTATGCGGAGCGCACCGCCCTCGTCCCTTATAATGGCAGGGCAACCGATTTTCAGGCAGGCACCGCAGGATTTGCAGGCCTCGCTGTCGATTTCGCAGCGCTCGGGGAAGCTTTGCCCCTTGAGCAGGGCGCAGGGTGCCTTGGCGATAATCACCGTGAGCACGTCGCTCGCCACACTCTTGCGAATGGCGGCCTCCAGCGCCGTGGCGTCAAACGCCGGGATTTCCAGCACCTCGGGCACGCCGATGGCGCGGCAGAGGGCGGCGAGGTCGATGGCGTAGGTCTCCTCACCGCCAAGCGTCTTGCCCGTGGCGGCATGCTCCTGATGCCCCGTCATGCCCGTGGTGCGGTTGTCAAGAATCATCACGGTGGCGGTGGAGCGATTGTAGACCATATTGATAAGCGAATTGACGCCCGTATGCAGGAAGGTGGAGTCACCGATGACGGCAACCCAGTTTTTGATAAACTCCTTGCCCTTGGCCTTCTCGATGCCGTGGAGCGCCGAAATGGAGGCACCCATGCACAGGGTGGTGTCGATGACCGAGAGGGGAGCGAGCGCCCCGAGGGTGTAGCAGCCGATGTCGCCCGCCGCGTGGATTTTCAGCTTGGAGAGCACAGAAAACACACTGCGGTGAGGGCAGCCCGGACAAAGAATCGGCGGGCGGGCGGGCACGGTGGCCGCAAGGAAGCCCTCCTCGCCCTCGCCAAAGAGAGCGCGGCGGAGCATAGCGGCGCTGTATTCGCCCTGCTTCGTAAAGTTTTCTTTACCGCGAACCGAGAGCCCCCAGCTTCTGACCTGCTCCTCTATGACGGGCTCCAGCTCCTCGAATATGTAGCAGACCTCCACCGAGGCCACAAACTCCTCAATAAGGCGTCTCGGCAGCGGGTTCACAAGGCCGAGCTTCAGGATGCTTGCCGTGGGGGCCGCCTCCTTGACGTACTGGTAGGCAATGCCCGAGGTGATGATGCCGATTTTCCCATCGCCCTTCTCCACGCGGTTGCACGCGAGGCTCGATGCGTCCTCCGCAAGCCTCTCCTCTCTTGCCTCCACCACCTTATGGCGTCCGATGGCCGAGGCGGGCATCAGCACGTATTTCGGCACCGAGCGCTCGTAAGGCTTATCCTCGGGCACCCTTCTCTCACCGAGCGTAACAAGGCTCTGCGAATGCGCAAGCTTTGTGGTGGTGCGGAGAATGACGGGAGTGTCGTACTCCTCGCTGAGCGAGAGCGCGAGCCCCACAAAATCCTTGGCCTCCTGGCTGTCCGAGGGCTCAAGCACGGGCAGGTGCGCCGAGCGCGCCACCATGCGCGTGTCCTGCTCATTCTGAGAGGAAGCCATGCCGGGGTCGTCGGCCACCACAACACAAAGGCCGCCGCCGACACCCGAATACGCGAGCGCGTAGAGAGGGTCGGACGCCACATTCAGGCCCACGTGCTTCATGCAGGCGAGGGCGCGCACACCCGAAATGGAGGCTCCGCCCGCCACCTCAAGCGCCACCTTCTCGTTGGGGGCCCATTCGGCATACACGTCGGGGTAGGTGGCCAGCACCTCGCTGATTTCGGTGCTGGGGGTACCCGGGTAGGCACTCGAAACCTTGACGCCCGCCTCGTAGGCACCGCGGGCTATGGCCTCGTTGCCGAGCATAATCTTCTTTTCCATCACGCTTTACTCCTTAAATCTTTAATGCGTTTGGCCTTTCCCTCAAAGCGCTGCAGGGTGTTCGGGGACTCCAAAAGGATTTTGGCGTCCAGCCCCAGCACGGTGCGAAGCTTCGCGCGTGCCACCTTGGAAATTCGCTCCAGCTCCTGGAAGGAATCGGTGGCACTCGCCAGCTCCACCCTCACCGAAAGCTTGTCGGAATAGCCTTCTCTTTCCACAATAATTTCGTAATGCGGCCCAAGCTCGGGCACCGAGAGGATAACCTCCTCGATTTGCCCCGGGAAGACGTTGACGCCGCGAACCTTCAGCATGTCGTCGCTTCTGCCCTGAAGGTTTTCCATGCGCACCGTCGTTCTCCCGCAGGCACAGGGCTCGTAGATAAGCCTTGTGATATCCTTGGTGCGGTAGCGGATAAGCGGGAGCGCCTCCTTCTTGATGCAGGTGATGACAAGCTCGCCTCTCTCGCCGGGGGGCAGGACCTCCTCGGTCTCGGGGTCGATGATTTCGGGAATAAAGAAATCCTCGTTGATGTGCATGCCCGAGAGCATCTCGCACTCGCCCGAAACGCCGGGGCCCATAAGCTCACTCATGCCGTAGTTGGAGGTGACCAGCATATCGCGCCCCCAGCTCCTGTGCATTTCCTCACGCATGGCCTCGGTGAGAAGCTCGCTCCCCACAAGGCCTATCTTCACCTTGAGGTCGCGGGCGGGGTCAAGCCCCATCTCGCGCGCCACCTCGGCAAGCCGCAGGGCATACGACGGGGTGGCCACAAGGAGGGTTGCCCCGAAGTCCTTCATATACATAATCTGCTTCTCGGAGTTCCCCGTTGAGGAGGGCACGATGGTAGCCCCGATTTTTTCAAGCCCGTAATGCAAGCCGAGCGCGCCCGTAAACATACCGTAGCCGAAGCAAATCTGGGCGGTGTCAGCCGCCGTTGCGCCGCCTGCCGCCGCGATTCGCGCGACACATTCGGTCCACCCCTCAAGGTCGCCCCTCGTGTAGCCCACCACAGTAGGCTTCCCCGTGGTACCCGAGGAGGCGTGAATCCGCAGAAGCTGCTCACGCGGCACGGCGAAAAGACCGAAGGGGTAATTGTCTCGCAGGTCGGCCTTGGTGACAAAGGGGAGGCGCGCAAGGTCGGAGAGCGACCTGATGTCGGAGGGCTTGACGCCCGCCTCCTCCATTTTTTTGCGGTATGCGGGAACCTTCTCCCACACTCTTTGTACGGTTTCCTGCAGCCGTGCCAGCTGAAGTGCCTCCATCTCGGCACGCGGCAGGGTTTCTTCCTTTGCCCAAATCATAGTGTTTCCTCTTTTTACTCCATCTCGGTTTCGATTTCTTTGTCAAAGGCCTCGTGCAAAATCGCCTCGCGCGGCGGTGCCGTGAAGAAGGAGACCGCGGCGGTGACGAGAAGCGAGGCCGCCATGCAGATGACGCCTATCAGCGGAGAGCAGCTCACACCCTCCTTAAGGGCCTCGCCGAAGCTGCAGGCATAGCCGCACTTATCGTAGCCGAGAAGGACGATAAGCACCGCCGTGAGCGAGAGCGAGGTGATAATCGATGCCCACGCGGCGGCGCGCGTCACCCGCCTTGACAGGAGGCCGAGCACGAAGGGGCCGATAAAGCAGCCTGCCAGCGTCCCCCAGCTGATGCCCATAAGATAGGCGATGGCCGTGAGCTGAAGCTGCTCGTTCAGAACGGCAAGCACCACCGAAATGAGAATAAAGACGAGGCAGAGCACGCGCATGACCGCGGTGGTACGGCGGTCACTTGCCTCCTTGCGGAGGAAGCCCTTGTAGATGTCAATCGACACCACCGAGGCCGAGGCGAGCGAAACCGAGGCAAGCGTCGACATGCTGGCCGAAAGAACCAGAATGGCGATAATGCCCATGCAGCCCGAGGGAATCACGGCAGCCAGCATGGCGGGGATATACCTGTCGGACGGGAGCCCCGCGAGCTCCTCGGTGAAGAGCCCCGAAAGCGCGCCGACGAAATATGCCCCGAAGCCGATTACCAGCGCGAAGACGGTGGAGACCACCATGCCCTGCCTGATGGCACGGCGGTTACGAATGGCATAATATTTATGTACCGTTTGCGGCAGGGCCATCACCCCGAAGGAGGTGAGCCCTATGAGAGAGAGCAGCGAGACGGTGTTGCCGTAGAGCCCGCGGCGGTCACTCCCGAAGGTGAACCAGGTGTGCTCGGGGTCCGAGACGAGGCTCGAAAGGTCCCACGACACATTCTTGTGCCCTAAGAACAGAAGCACCATAAGCACAACGCCGAACAGCATGAGCACGCCCTGCACAAAGTCCGAAAGCGAGGTGGCAAAATAGCCGCCGAAGAAGAGGTAAACCGCCGTGAGGACGGCAAGCACCGCCATCATCACCCAGCCCGGAATGCCGTAAACCTTCTCAAAAAGAGCCGAAAGGCCGTTGTAAACCGAGGCCGAATAGGGAATAAGGAACACGAACACCACAATGGCCGACACAAGCTTCAGGGCGGGGCTGTCGTACCGCTTCTCAAAGAACTGGGGCATGGTCTTGGCGCCAAGGCGCACCGTCATGGCCTTGGTACGGCCCGCGAGGAGCCACCAGGCAAGGAGCGAGCCGATAAGAGCATTGCCGATTCCTATCCACACGGCAGCAAGCCCGAAGCGGCTGCCGAAGTTGCCCGCGTAGCCGATAAAAATAACGGCAGAAAAATAGGTGGTGCCGTACGAAAAGGCACTCATCCAGCCGCCAAGCCCGCGCTTGCCCGCCATAAGGAACTCATTCACCGAGCTCGCGCGCTTGCGCGTATAAAAAGCAACGCCGACAAGACATGCGGCATACAAAGCAAAAAGAAGATAGTCAATCCACATAAAAGCCTCCGATGGCGGCCACCCGCCAATGAATACACATTCCTATTATACCCGTGCCCCCCCTTTTTGTCAACCTTTTTTCTTTCATAAATATATAAAATCCGCGTGAATACGGAGGCTTTTTCCATCTTTGCCACCGAGAAGAAACCGTGAACACGGGGGGCGGCAGCGGGGGGGAGTTGACGAAACGGTTTTTTTATGGTATACTGTCTTTCATAAAGCCGCACGCCGATACCGAACGAAACGGAAAGGAGTCCACCATGAACGAGCAAAAGGAGCTGACCGCAACAGTCGCGCAGGAGCCCCCTGCCGACCTGAAGGCCGTCACGGCAAAAAACATCGCCTCCCTCCGCACAGCACGGAAAATGACGCAGCTGGAGCTCGGTGAGGCACTCTCCTATTCCGATAAGGCAATTTCCAAATGGGAAAGGGGCGAGGCCGTGCCCGATGCCTACGTCCTTTTGGAGCTTTCGCGCATCTTTGAGGTGTCGGTGGATTGGCTCCTCACTCCTCACGAGGAAACGACGCCGCCTCCGCCTCCGCCGCGCGAGCACACCCGCACACACCTCGTCATCACCCTGCTCTCCTTTTTCGGGGTATGGCTGCTTGCCACCGTCGCCTTTGTCACGCTTGCCATTCTCGACACGGTGCTTTGGCAAATTTTTGTCTACGCCATTCCCGCCTCGATTACCGTCATTCTGGTCTTCAATTCGCTTTGGGGGCGCCCGAGGCACAACTATATCGTGGTAGGCCTCTTGGTCCCGTCTCTTATCCTCTGCGCTTATGTGGCCTGCCTGCCAAAGTCCTTCTGGATGCTGTTTCTTCTCCTTCCGCCAGCCGAGCTTATGGTGCTCCTGTCCCGCTTCCTCCTCAGGAAGAAGAAATAAAAAAAGGCCGCCTGCAAAAAAGCAGGCGGCTCTTTTCATTTTAAATCAAAGGCTCAACACCGAAAGGAAAAGCTCCTCCACCTCGCGGTAGCTCTCGGCAAGGTGCAGGGCAGCGCGCAAGCGGGGTGCGCCGCGAAGGCCGTGCACATAGGCGGCCATATGCTTGCGCGCCTCGCGCACAGCCACGGTCTCTCCCTTTTCGGCTATCGCGGCTCTCAGCTGGCAAAGCGCGGTGGAGACCTTGTCTCTGTCCGAGGGCGGAGGCGGCAGAGGCTCGCCCGCAAGGAGCGCCGCCACCTCGCGAAAGAGGAAGGGGTTGCCCACGGCGCCCCGACCTATCATCAGCCCGTAGCAGGCGCTCTCCCGAAGGCGGAGAGCCGCTTCCTCGGCGGTGGTGATATCCCCGTTGCCGATAACCGGCACCGAAAGCCCCTCGGCAAGCCGTGCGATGGCCTCCCAGTCAGCCCTGCCGCCGTACATGGCGGCGCGGGTGCGCCCGTGGAGAAAGACGGCCTCGGCCCCTGCCCGTGTGACGGCCTCGGCCACCTCGCGGGCATTCCTGTGCTCGCTGTCCCAGCCGAGGCGGAGCTTCACGGTAAGCGGCATGTCGGGCGGGAGCGCACGCCTCACGGCGCACACGATTTTCTCGGCAAGGGCAGGCTCTCTCATCAGCGCGCTCCCCTCGCCGTTGCCGACGATTTTAGGGACGGGACAGCCCATATTGATGTCAATGCCGAAGGGCGGCGTGCCGCAGTAGCCCTCCGCCAGCATGGCGGCGGCCTCGGCCATCACCGAGGGCTCCTTCCCAAAAATCTGTAAAAGGACAGCCCCCTCCTCGGGGGCAATTTTCCCTAATTGTATAGTTTTCTTGTCACGGTAGACAACCGCCTTGGCCGAAACCATCTCGGTGACGGTGCCCTCAGCTCCCATTCGGTGGCAAAGGGCGCGCATGGCTGAATCGGTATAGCCTGCCATAGGGGCAAGCCAGAGGCGGGGAAGACGGGGGCTCCTCACTGAGGAAGGCCCTCGGCCACCACCGTGTCGGGGCAATACTTCGCCATGGTCTTCACCATCTTGGCAGTGGCATCAAAAAGGAGAATGCTCTCCTTGCCGTCGGGCATGCGGTAGGTGATGGCGTAGCCGTTCGGTGCGCTCTCGCCGCTGCGGTAGTCCTCCACCGTGCCCTGCGGCAGCTTGCCGCTGTGGGGTGCGATACGGATGGCCGATTTCAGCGGAACCGTCTGCAGCTTCTTTCTTCGGGTGGCGCTATATACCTTTTCCACCGTCAGCTCGCCGTGGGAAAGGGTGTAATCGTAATCGTAATCAAGCCGCCACCAGGTGATGCGGTAGAGGGCATAGAGAAAGAAGGGCACGCCCGCAAGCGCGGGGTACATCTGCACGGGCACGGTAAAGAGCAGCACATAGGCGAGAACAAAAAGCGCGTAGCCGAGAACCACGAGGCGGCGGCTTCTGCGGTGCTTGCCCTCGTTTTTCTTTTTGACGCCGTGATGAATGGAATTGTGCGAATACTCGTCCATACGTCCTCCTCGGGGAGAAAACTTCGGTCTCCCCTCTTTTCTTTTTTCATTTTTCCTGCTATAATGGTAGCGGAGCTGTCTGTATGCTGCCCTCTTATAATTATAACGGTAGCAAGACGCCCCGCGCGCCATTTCACATTATACGCCATTTCACATTATATCTTTTTGCTATGAGAATGTCAAGGGGCTTTTGCTCCTTACGGAAAGGAGGTCTTCCCATGCGCCGCAAAACCGAGCTGCCCGAGCTTCTTTCCCCCGCAGGCTCCGAGGAGGCCCTTCTCGCCGCCGTCTCGGCGGGGGCAGACGCCGTCTATCTCGGCGGTCTTCACTCGGCAAGGGCCCACGCCAAGAATTTTGATGAAGGGGGGCTCCTTGAGGCCGTCCGTTACGCCCATCTGCACGGTGTCAAGGTCTATCTCGCGCTCAACACCCTGCTTTTTGACCGCGAGCTCCCCGCCCTCCTCTCGTATGCAGACCGCGTGGCCGCCATGGGGATAGATGCCGCCATCGTGGCAGACCTCGGCGTCATGCGCCTCCTCTCCCGTCACCTCCCCGGCCTCGCGCTCCACGCCTCCACGCAGGCCTTTATCCACAGCACCGCCACTGCCGACTTCTACGCCTCGCGCGGTGCCTCGCGCGTGGTGCTGGCCCGTGAGCTCTCGCGTGCCGACATTGTCTCTGCCGTCGAGGGCTCGCGCGCTGAGATTGAGGTCTTTCTGCACGGTGCCCTCTGTGTCAGCCATTCGGGGCAGTGCCTCTTTTCCTCGCTCGTCGGAGGGCGCAGCGGCAACCGCGGCGAATGTGCCCAGCCCTGCCGCCTGCCCTACGGCGGCGATGCCTACCCGCTCTCTCTTGCCGACCTTTCGCTGGCCGCCCACATTCCCTCTCTTATCGAGGACGGCGTCGCCTCGCTGAAAATCGAGGGGCGCATGAAGTCGCCCGCCTACGTCGGCGGAGTGACCGCCCTCTACCGACGCCTCCTTGACGAAGGGCGCGCTGCCACCGAGGAGGAGCTCCGCTCTGCCGCCGCGCTTTTCTCCCGCGGAGGCTTCACCGACAAATACTACACCGCCCGCCACTCCCTCCCCATGGGAGGCGTGCGCTCCGAGGCGGACAAGCGTGAAACCAGAGAAGCCAAGAAAGACTGCAAGGTTTCCTTTACAAAAGAGCCTGTTTTCGTCACGGGAAGCGTCTCTGTGCGCGAGGGTGCCCCCGCAAGCCTCTCTCTCACGCTTCGCGAGCGCACCGTCACCGTGACGGGCGCCACCCCCTCCCCCGCAAGGACGGCACCCCTCACCGAGGCAGAGCTCACATCGCGAATCTCGCGCCTCGGCGGAACCGGGCTTGCCCTCGCCGAGGGCGGGCTTTCGGTAAGGCTTGACGGAGGGCTCTTTCTCACCGCTGCCGAGCAGAACGACCTGCGCCGCCGTGCCGTTTCGGCGCTTCTCGGCGAGGAGCGCGCCCCCATCGGCGCCGTCTACCGCAAAAGCCCCACGGAGGGGCTCGGAGGGCCGAGGCGGGTGGCGCTCACCTATTCCGCCACCCTCGCGCCCATGCTTCGGGAAAGCGACCTCTTTGAACGGGTGTACCTTTCGCTTCACGCCGCTGCCGAGGCGGGCTTCCCCACCGAGGGGGTTATCCTTCCCTCGGTCATTCCCGACAGCGAAGCCGAGGAGGTGCGCGGTCTTTTGCGTGCCGCCGCCGCGCAGGGCGTGCGTTATGCAATCTTTGAAAGCTACGGCCAGCTCTCTCTCGTGCGGGAGGCGGGGCTCTCCCCCGTCGGCGGCTTCCGCCTCGGCGTCACCAACCGTGAATCGGTTGCCGAGCTTCTCTCGCTCGGTGTTTCGGACATCACGCTCTCGCCCGAGCTCGGCGCGCCGCGCGTCCGTGACCTCGGGGGACGGATACTCTCCTACGGGCGGATTCCTCTCATGCTGACCGAGCGCTGCTTCGTGCGCGAGGGCTTCGGCTGCGGTGCCTGCGGCCACGCCTCGCTCACAGACCGCCGCGGCGTCTCCTTCCCCCTCCTTCGCGAGCACCCGCACCGCACCCTCGTGCTCAACAGCCTGCCCACCTACCTTGCTGACCGCCCCGACCTTCTTGCCGAGGCAGGCCATCCGCGCGAGGCCTATCTCTTCACAAACGAAACGAAAAAGGAGTGTGCCGCCGTGCTTGCGGCTGCCCGACAAGGGCGGCCTCTCGCCATACCCTGTCGGCGGCTCCCACAGTGCCTATGAAGCAGCTTTCAGACTATTCGCTCGTCCTCGCCTCCTCCTCGCCGCGCCGCCGCGACATTCTCCTCTCCATGGGGCTCCCCTTCACGGTGAGAGTCGGGGAGGCAAGCGAGGAGATTCCCGAGGGCACGCCTCCCTCGGAGGCCGCCGTCCTTCTCGCGCGCCGCAAGGCCCTTTCGGTGGCGGCGGAGGAGGGCGAAATCCTTCTTGCCGCCGACACCGTCGTGGAGCTTGACGGCCACCCCCTCGGTAAGCCCACCGATGCGGAGGATGCCGCCTCCATGCTACGCGCGCTCTCGGGGCGCACCCACGCGGTGCACACGGGCGTTGCCGTCCTCGCGGAGGGCAGGCTCCTTTCGGGGCTCGCAAGCTCGCGTGTCTCCTTCCGCCCGCTTTCGGAGAAGGAAATTCTCGCCTATGTTGCAAGCGGAGAGCCGAGCGACAAGGCAGGCGCCTATGCCATTCAGGGCGGCGGCGCGACCTTCGTTTCCTCTCTTTCGGGAGACAGGGATACCGTCATAGGTCTCCCCTCCCGTCTTGTCCTCGACCTTCTTCGGGAGGTGCTCTCATGAAGGGGCGCACCCGGGCTGCGGGCGGAGGAGCCGCCAAAGCCAAAAGCCAAAGGAGCGTCGCGGGGGCGGTAAGCAAAAAAATGCTCGCCGCCGACGCCAAGACGAGGGGCAAGAAGGCCGCCGCATCGGCGGTTGACGCGGCGAGAGCCGAGGTGGAGAGAGCCGAAGCGGCGAGAGCCGAGGCGATTGCCGCCGCCCTTGCCGAGCTGTACCCCGAGGCCGAATGTGCCCTCGCCTACGGAGGGGACGCATGGCGCCTCCTCGTCATGGGGCGGCTTTCGGCACAGTGCACCGATGCGAGAGTCAACCGCGTGGCCCCCGCCCTCTTTGCGGCCTACCCCACCCCGGAGGCCATGGCGGAGGCCGTCCCCGAGGAGCTTGAGCAAATCATCCGCCCCTGCGGTCTCTTCCGCACCAAGGCGCGCGACCTTATTGCCGCCTCCCGTCTCCTCGTCCTGCGCTTCGGCGGTGTTCTCCCCGAGAGCCGTGAGGCGCTTCTCACCCTGCCCGGGGTGGGGCGTAAGATTGCCAACCTCCTTCTCGGAGATATCTACGGCCACTCGCTCGTGGTAGCCGACACTCACTGCATCCGCCTTGCCTCGCGCTTCGGCTTCACGCCCGAGGGCACGCGCGACGCGCTCCTCACCGAAAGAAGACTTACCCCCCTTCTGCAATCGGTCAACGCCTCGGATTTCTGCCACCGCCTCGTGCTCTTCGGGCGCGAGGTCTGCACGGCGCGCGCGCCGCAGTGCCGCGCCTGCCTCCTCAGAGAGCGCGGGCTCTGCCGCTACGGTGATACCCCTCCGAGCGCGGCGGACGTGTGAGCTGACAAACGCTCTGCCCGAGCAGGGCGGACGCGTAAGCCGACAAACGCTCTGCCCGAACGAGGCGGGCGCGTAAGCCGACAAAGCGCCATGCCCCACCTACGAAACGCCATACACCAAGGAGAAGCCTATGAACAAGCCGAAGCTCGCGCTCCCCGTTATCGTGGAGGGCAAATACGACAAAATCAAGCTCGCCTCGCTCGTGGAGGGGACGATACTCACCACCGAGGGCTTCGGCCTTTTCCGTGACCGCGAAAGGCTTGCTCTCCTGCGCCGCATGGCAAGCACGACGGGCGTTATCGTGCTGACCGACTCGGACGGGGGCGGCAAGCAAATCCGTTCCTTCCTGTCGGGCTCTCTCGGCAAGGGCGTCTACCACCTCTATATCCCCGCTATCCCGGGGAAGGAGAAGCGCAAAAGGTCGGGTGGCCGCGCGGGGCTCCTCGGCGTGGAGGGAGTGCCCTCCGAGGTCCTTCTCTCGCTGCTCTCGCCCTTCTTCGGAGAGCTGCCTCCAAGAGGCGTCTCTCTCACAAAGGCCGACCTTTATGAGGACGGGCTTCTCGGCAAGCCCGAAAGCCGTGCAAGGCGCGCCCTGCTTGCCGCGCGCCTCTCGCTCCCGCCCGACCTCACACCAAACGCCCTTTTAGAGGCCCTGAACCTCCTCGTGGGCGAGGAGGAATACCGCCGTGCGCTTGAGGAGACCGAGCATGTCAGCAGTTAACAAAAAAATCGCTGCCGCGGCTTTTTCGCCTGCCGCGGTGAGCCGTCTCTCGTATGCCGAGCTCTCGCCGCCTCTGCCCCCCGCCTTTCTTTCGCGCATGAGGGAACTTCTCGGCGAGGAGCTGAACGCCTACCTTGCCGCCCTCACCGAGCCGCCCGTGCACGGCCTGCGCCTGAACCGCGCAAAGGCTGATGAGAAAACGCTTTCGCGGTTACCCTTCGCGCTCACGCCACTCCCTCATGCAGAGGGGGGCTACCTCATTCCCGAGGGGGAGAGAGCAGGACTCCACCCCCTGCACCACGCAGGGGCGTACTATATGCAGGACCCCTCGGCCATGGCAGCCGTAGCCGCCCTCCCCTTCGGGATAGGAGGCCTCCGCGCGCTCGACCTCTGTGCAGCACCGGGAGGGAAGACCTCGCAGCTTGCCGAGGCCGTCGGTGAAAGGGGGCTTCTCGTTTCAAACGAAACCGTACCGAGCCGTGCGAGAATCCTGCTTTCCAACGTGGAGCGCCTTGGCCTTCGCAACACGCTTGTCTATTCGGAGGAGCCGCGCGCGCTTGCCGCCCTTTTCCCCTCCTTTTTCGACCTTGTTCTGGTGGACGCCCCCTGCTCGGGAGAGGGAATGTTCCGCAAATACCCCGCCGCCCGCACCGAATGGAACGAGGCCGCGCCCGAAGCGGCGGCGGCACGCTCCCGCAAAATTCTTGAGGAGGCACTCCTAATGCTCGCCGACGGGGGCTATCTCCTGTATTCCACCTGTACCTTCTCGGAGGAGGAAAACGAGAAAACGGTTTCGCGCCTTTTGTCGGACCACAGAGAGCTTTCTCTCGTGCCTCTTGCGCCCTCGGTTCTTTCGGTAACCGCCGAGGGAATTTACCGCGAGGGGAGGCCGCGCGACATCACGCTCACACGCCGCTTCTATCCGCACCTTGCCAAGGGCGAAGGGCAGTACATCGCCCTCCTTCATAAGTCGGGCACGGGCGCGGGGCGCACGCACGCCGCGCCCCCCTCACGGGGCACCGCCCTCACACGAAGCGAGGAGACGGCGGTACGGCAGGCGATGGCAGAGCTTTTCGTCTCGCCGCCGAAGGGGAGCCTCCGACGGGCGGGAGACACGGTGCTCCTTGCCCCGACGGACGCCCCCTCTCGCGGAGGGCCGCTTCGCGAGGGGGTTGCGCTCTTCACGGTGCGGGGCAAGCTGCTTTTGCCGCACCATCACGCAGCCATGGCCTTTGGCCACCTCTTTCGGAACCGCATAGACCTGCCGTCGGATGACCCGCGCGTGCTCTCCTATCTGCGCGGCGAGGAGCTCGGCGTCCCCCATGACATGCGCGGCTTTTTTGTCCTTTTCACCGACGGTGTTCCGCTCGGGCTCCTCAAATGCTCGGACGGAAGAGCCAAAAACCACTACCCGAAGGGACTGCGGATTTAGAAGGAAAGGTCAGACCGCGAGACACTTCATACCGGTACGGCTTGCCTTTGTACGGGCCGTGAGCCAGGATTGCCTCGCGGCTGAGGCTGCGGGGCAGCTGGAGTACGTGCTGGAGGGAGAGCTGCTCCTCTTCTACCAAAACAGCGCGACAGAGGAGCTTCTCTTCGCTATCGACGAAAACGGCTGCCTTATCTTTGACAATTCAAACGAATATATTACCGTTATCACCACGCTTGCCCCCGCGGAATAAGTCGTCGGGCAAAAAAAACGGCACTGCAAAAAGCAGTGCCGTTTTTTGCGGGCTCACATAACCCAGAGGGCGCCGAGGGTGTACCGAATGAGCGAGCCGCCCGTGGGAGAGAAGAAGCCTCCCTCGCCGAGCCCCTCCTCCTGCATCATGGCCACCATCATAATGACCGAGTACACAGCCGAAACAATCCCCGAAAGCACGCCGAGAATCGAGAGGATAAGGGCCACAAGCCCAAGCCCCTCCCATGCGCCGCGGCGGCGGCGGTCTAAAATCGAAAGCACGAGCGCGGCAATCGAAAAGGGGAGACCGCAGCAGCAAATCGAAAGAATCGAAAGCACGAGCGCGGCAATGGCAAGCCCGTCCCCTCCGTCCTCCTTGCCGACGGATGGCTCCGTCTCCGTGTGCGGCGAAGCCGTGAAATAGCGCGACTGCTTCCCGTCGCTGTCCTCAAGGGTTGCCTCAATCTCGGGGGCGGTCTCGCCCTCGGGGCGTGTCTTCTCGGTGTTCTCGGTGTTCTCCTGCCCGAATTTCTTTTCTTCCATACTCTCTCCTGCCTATTGACGGCTTATAAAAAACTTGGTATACTGAATAGGGTGGCCGCTTCCCTTCGGGAAGGGCTCTCACGCCCCTTATTGTAGCACAATCGGGGAGAAATTGCAAGAGGGGAGGACACCATGAAGCCGATTGAATGCTCGCGCCCTCTCCGCCGCCTTCTCCTTTGGAACGGGACAGCGGTGCTTTTGCTCCTTCTCTTTCTTTTGCTTGACCGCTTCTCTCTTTTTGACCTTCTTTTCGTTTGCCCGCTTCACCTTTTCGGGCTTTACTGCCCCACCTGCGGTATGACGCGCGCGCTGCACAGCCTTCTGGCCCTTGATTTCGCCGCGGCTCTCCGCTACCATCCGCTGGTGTTCCCCTCGCTCGCCGTGCTTCTCTATTACGAGGCCGTGGCCCTTCTCTCGCTTCGCGCCCCTCGCCCCCCTCGGGCGGCACGGTGGCCGCTTCTCCTTCTTCTCGTCCTTTTTCTCGTCTTTTTCGCCGTGCGGAATATTCTTCTCCTTTGCGGCCTTGACCTTATCGGGGATTTTATCGCCTGAGAAGGGCGCGTGGGACAAGGGGTGCGCAGCCGCAAAAACAGCAAGACTTTTCAGGAGGTCCCTCTTATGAAAATGAAGCAAGCCTCAACCGCCGCGGTACGGCGGAGGATACGCGAGGAAATTCTTTCTGTAGCCGAGGAGGGGAAGCCCTTCGTCCGGCGCGAGGTCAACCGCCGTGTTGCCGCGCGCTTCGGCCTTTCGCAGAAGCAGCTTGCCGACAATACGCCCAACAGCCGCAAGAACCTTCTCTTTTCGGCGGTGGGCACGCTGCTTTCCGACCTTGTGCGCGAGGGTGCGCTTTTGCGGAGCGCCGAGGGGCGTTACACCCTGACGGGCACCTCGCACATCGCCGTGCAAGCCTCGCTCTGCCGCTCGGAAATTCTCTCCTTCTGCCAAGGAGGCACCCGTTCGCGCGCCGAGATTTACGCACACCTTGAGGCGCACTTCGGCACGAAGACCACCGAAACCGCAGCCGATGACCACGCCCTTCGCTCGCTGGCGGGGAGCTTGCTTGACCGCCTCGTGCTTGAGGGCGAGCTCGTCAGGGAGGACGGGAGCTTCCGCCGTGTTCTGCCGAGGGACGAATGCTTCGCCGCCGAGGACACCGAGGCACTGCGCGCCCGCTTCTTAGAGCTGCTTCACCGTCAGGGCGGTGCCTTTCTGGAGCGCTTTGCCGTGACGCTTCTTTCCGAATATTATGCGAGAACGGGGCGCACCGTTACCTACGCCGAGGTTTCGGGCGGCTCACAGGACGGCGGAATTGACGGGCGGCTGGATACGGTGGACGCCCTCGGCTTCCGCGAAACCGTCCTCCTGCAAACCAAGTGCCGCAAAAGGGACCTGCACGTGACCGAGCGTGAGGTGCGCGGCTTCTACGGTGCCCTCTGCGCCGCAGGAGGCAGCCGCGGCATCTTCGTCACCACCTCCTATTTCCACGAGGGGGCGCTCGCCTTTTTCCGCGGCGTTTCCAACTGCGTGGGCATCGGGGGGGATACACTCTTTGAAATCGCGTGTGAATGCCGCTTCGGAATCCAGCGCACGTCCGACGGGCTCCTCTACCTTGACAGAAAGGTCTTCTCCGAATCGCAGTAACCGTGTGTAATGCAAATCTTACTTTACAAAAAAACAGGGCGCAGTGTGATACTCCTTCACGGGCATCGCACTGCGCTCTTTTGGTTTTTTCTTTTGGGGGGCGCGCTTACTCCTTGGCGGCGGCGCGCTTTTTCTCGATAAGGGCGAGGTACTGCGCTCTTGCCTCCTCAATAATGGCGGCCCAGGGCTTCGGGATATCCTGCTTGGCGCGCGCACCGACCTCGCGGGCGCGGGGCAGGGCAGCGGCCATGACCTCGGCCATTGCCTCGGGGGTGTTCTCGGTATGGAAGGCGTTGATGCCGTCCTCGGTCCCCTCGGTGGCCGAGGCACCGCGCACGAGGACAGAAGCCGTGCCTGCGGCGGCAGCCTCACGCAGCACCATCGGGGCGTTGTCGTAAAGCGACGGGAAGAGGAAAAGGTCGGCGGCGGCGTAAATCTGCATGAGCGTCTCTCTGTCCGACACATGGCCGAGGAAGCGCGTGACGTCCGTGAGGCCGAGCTCATCGGCGTGGGCCACGATGGCGTCGCGGTCAGGCCCCTGCCCGACAAAAAGCATGCGGCAGGGTGCCTTCTTGCGGTAGAGCGCCACGGCGTCAAGCACCGTTCTTATGTTCTTCTTCCAGTGGTGCTGGCCGACGAACAGGAAAAGCGGCCCCTCCCTGTCGCCGAACTGCTCGGCGAGGAAGCTGTCTGCCGTCCCCTTCGGCTCCCACGGGTCCGTGCCGTTTTGCATAATGCGGATGTCGCCGCGGTAGCCGTAGGAGGCAAGCGTTTCGGCAGTGGCGCCGTTGACCGCCCACACCTCGTCGCAGGTATTGTAAAACTCCACCACGCGCGAGACGGCAAACCTTGCGAGTGTCTTGGAATGGGTTTTGGCAAGAAAGTCGTCGTAGTACTTCGAATGGAAGGTTGCCACAAGAGGAATGCCCCGCTTGCGCGCAATGCGCCTTGCCGCGTGCCCCGCGCCGAAGGGCGAATGGGCGTGCACGATGTCAAAGGCCATGCCGTCCACCGTCCGACGGAAGTCAAAATCGAGCGAGGGGAGCCCCATGCGGTAGGGCTCGCCGGGGATTTTGATGCCGCCGAAGAAAATGGTGGGGAAGGGGCGGTTGCCGACACGGTCCTCGTTCCGCGGTGCGATATAATACGCGATGTCATCACCCGCCGTCAGGTAGGTAGCGTAATTCTTCACTACCGTTCCTACGCCGTCAAGCTCGGGCGGGAACACATCCGAAAATTCACCTATCAGCATAGTCTTACACCATCATGTCCACGGGGAACAGGAGCTTCAGCTGGTTGACGCGGCTGCGGTAGGCCGCCTGCTGCTTATCCGAGAGGAGCTTGCGGTAGATGCTCTCTCTTGCCTCGGAATAGGAGATGGGCTTCGCCTCCTCACGGGCATTGACGCGCACGAGGTGGTAGCCGAACTGGGTTTTGACGGGGGCCGAAACCACGCCGACCTCCAGCGAGAAGGCCGCCTCCTCAAATTCGGGCACCATCTGACCGCGCCCGAATTCGCCGAGATTTCCGCCCGCGTCCTTCGAGGGACAGCTTGAGTATTTCTTCGCGGCCTCCTCAAAGGTGAGCTCGCCCCTTGCGATATCGGCGGCGATTTTCGCGGCCTCCTCCTCGCTCTCAACAAGAATGTGCGAGGCGTTCACCTGCTCGCCCTGCGAAAATTTGTCAAGGTTTTCGTCATAGAAGGCACGGACCTCCTCCTCCTTGACGTCGGCACGCTCTATCGCCCTGCGGATGGCGTACTCGGTGAGAAGGCTCTCCTTGGCGCGCTTGAGCTGCGCCTGGAAGGCGGCCTCGGCCTCAAGAAGGTTCTTCTGGGCGTCGAGGAGATAGAGCTTCTGTGCCACAAGCTCCTCAAGAAGGGCGCGGCGCCCCTCGGGACTGGCATACTGCTCGCCGCGCGGCCCGAGAGCCTGCAGCATGGCGGCAAGGTCGGCCTCGGTGATGGGGAGGCCGCCGACGGTAGCTAAAACCTTTTCGTTCATCTTCGTCATCCTTTCTGCATTAAAGCACACGGACCGAAAGCGTCACGCTTTCTTCGCCGATTTTCCATTCGCGTCCGCCCTCCTCGGCGGCATCAAGAAAGAGGTCGGTAAGGGTGGCGGCACCGATTTCCTCCGCGTTTTTGCGGAGGGCGGCAAGAAGCGTCTCGCTCCCCGACGCGCCGAGCGCGATGTGGTCGGTCACGAGGAAGCCGCTGTCCTTACGCATGGTCTGAATCTTACTGATGAGCTCGCGCACGTGCCCCTCCTCGATAAGCGCCTCGGTGAGGCGGGTGTCAAGCACCACCGTGACGGCGCGCTCCGAGGCCGATTCAAAGCCCTCGCGCTTCACCGTTTCGATAAGCAGGTCCTCCTCGGCAAGCGAAATCTCGGTGCCGTCGGGAGCACAGAGGGTGAGCACGCCCTCCCTCATGAGGGTGGAATATGCCTCACTGCCGTCAAGCGCGGCAAGTGCCTCGCGGATAAAGCCGAGCTGCTTGCCGTACCTCGGCCCCACCGTTCTCAGCTGAGGACGGAAGGTGTAGGTGGTATAGCCCTGCACCGAATCGGTGAAGACGACCTCCTTGACGTTCAGCTCGTCACGGATAATGGCAAGATACTCCTCCGCAAGCGGTGCGGGAGCCTTGACAAGCATGGTGGCAAGCGGCTGGCGGTTCTTGACCGCGGCGCTCGCGCGGGCGGCACGCCCCAGCGTAACGATGGAGAGCACCTCGTCCATCGCGGCCTCAAGCTCCTTATCGACGTATGCCTCGCAAACCGTCGGGAAGTCGCAAAGGTGCACGCTTTCGGGCACCGCGCTGTTGTGCGTGACCGCAAGGTTGCGGTAAATGTCCTCCGAAAGGAAGGGGAGCATAGGGGCGGTAAGCTTGGCAAGCGTGACAAGCACGGTGTGCAGCGTCATATAGGCCGCCACCTTGTCGGCCTCCATGCCCTTCGCCCAGAATCTCTCGCGGGAGCGGCGGACGTACCAGTTTGAAAGGTCGCCCACGAACTCCTGAAGGGCGCGCGCAGTCTCGGGAATCTCGTAGCTCCCGAGGTGGCGGTCCACCTCGCCAACCGTCGTGTTGAGGCGCGAGAGAATCCATCTGTCCATCGCGGTGAGCGAATCCGCGTTAAGCGTATGCTCGGTCTCGTTGAAGCCGTCGATGTTCGCGTACAGCGTGAAGAAGGCGTAGGTGTTGTAGAGGGTGCCGAGCATTTTGTTGCGCCCCTCCAGCACCGCGCCCGCGTGGTACTTGTTCGGGAGCCACGGCGCGCTGTTGGAATAGAAATACCAGCGAATGGCGTCGGCGCCGTAGCGCGTCAGCTCCTCCATCGGGTCGGCGGCGTTGCCCTTCGACTTCGACATCTTCTGCCCGTCCTTGTCCAGCACGTGGCCGAGAACGATGACGTTCTTGTAGGGGGCCTTGTGGAAGATAAGGGTGGAGATGGCCATAAGCGAATAGAACCAGCCGCGTGTCTGGTCGATGGCCTCGCTGATAAAGTCGGCAGGGAAGTTTTTCTCAAAAATATCTTGGTTTTCAAAGGGATAGTGCCACTGGGCAAAGGGCATGGCGCCCGAATCGAACCAGCAGTCTATCACCTCGCTGACGCGCCTCATGTCGCCGCCGCAGTCGGGGCAGGCGAGCACGACCTCGTCGATGTAGGGGCGGTGCAGCTCAAGCCTCTCGGGGCAGCTCCTGGCAAGCCGACGCAGCTCCTCGCGCGAGCCGACGGCAACCCGCTTGCCGCAGGAGCAGGTCCAGATGTTCAGCGGTGTGCCCCAGTAGCGGTTACGCGAGAGCCCCCAGTCCTGCACGTTCTTCAGCCAGTCGCCAAAGCGCCCCTCCCCGATGTTCTCGGGAATCCAGTTGACGGTTTTGTTGTTGGCAATCAGCTCGTCCCTCACCTCGCTCATGCGGATGAACCAGGTGTCCTGCGCGTAGTAAATAAGGGGGGTGCTGCAGCGCCAGCAGAAGGGATACTCATGCTCGATTTTCGGTGCCGAGAAGAGAAGCCCCCGCGAGGAAAGGTCCTCAAGCACCTTCGGGTCGGCATCCTTCACGAAGAGCCCCGCAAAGGGGGTATCCTCGGTCATATGCCCCTTGGCATCGACCTTCTGGATAAAGGGCAGGTCGCGCTGCCTGCCGATACGGGAGTCGTCGTCACCGAAGGCGGGGGCGATGTGCACGATGCCTGTTCCGTCCGACATCGAAACGTAGGAGTCGGACACCACGTAATGGGCGCGCTTGCCCTCGCGCTCCGCCGTCGCCCTCGCGCACTCGTAAAGCGGCTGATAGGCGCGCCCGACAAGGGCCTCGCCCACCATCTCCTCAAGAATCTCATAGGCAGCAGCGTCCTCCCTCGCAAGCGGGCCGAGCACCGTGTCAAGCAGAGGCTTTGCCATGTAGTAGACAAGCCCGTCCGCCGCACGGACGCGGCAGTAGGTGTCGGTGGGGCTGACGCACAGCGCGGTGTTGGAGGGCAGCGTCCACGGTGTGGTCGTCCACGCGAGGAAATAGGCATCCTCATCGGTGAGGCGGAAGCGCACGACAGCCGAGCGCTCCTTCACCGTCTTATAGCCCTGCGCCACCTCGTGAGACGAAAGAGGCGTGCCGCAGCGCGGGCAGTAGGGCACACACTTGAAGCCCTTGTAAAGCAGACCGCGGTCATAAATCTTTTTGAGCGCCCACCACTCGGACTCGATATAGTCGTCGTGATAGGTCACGTAGGGGTCGTCCATATCGGCCCAGAAGCCGACAATGCCCGAAAACTCCTCCCACATGCCCTTGTACTTCCAGACGCTTTCCTTGCATTCGTCGATAAAGGGTGCGATGCCGTAGGCCTCTATCTGGTCCTTGCCGTCAAGGCCGAGCTTCTTCTCGACCTCAAGCTCCACGGGCAGGCCGTGGGTATCCCAGCCCGCCTTGCGGAGGATGTGCGCCCCCTTCATGGCGCGGTAACGGGGAATCATATCCTTGATAACGCGCGTCAGAACGTGCCCGATATGCGGCCTCCCGTTGGCCGTCGGGGGGCCGTCGTAGAAGGTGTAGTTCTCTCCGCCCTCTCGGCCCTCAATGCTCTTGCGGAAGATGTCTCTCTCCTGCCAGAACCGTAAGACCTCGCCCTCTCTCTCCACAAAATTAACCGCCGTTGGTACCTTACTGTACATATTGCCTCCTCTCGCGCGTGCTTTCGCGCGATGCATAATTTCACAGTTTTATATTATACAGTTATAGGGAAGAAAAGTCAAGCCCCGCGAGGGAGAAAGTCGGAGGGCGAAAAAAGGAGAGGGCGGCAAAGCATTGCCGCCCTCTCGCGCCGTGCGCGGCTCAGGCATCGTCCTCGGCCTGTGCCCGCGCCACCTGCGCCATCATAAGCTCGTAGTATTTGCCGCGCCTTTCGATAAGCTCGCGGTGCGTGCCCTCCTCGATAAGACGACCTCTGTCAAGCACAAGGAGGCGGTTCGCATCGCGCAGGGTGGAGAGCCTGTGGGCGATGGCAATGGTGGTGCGCCCGCGGGTGAGCCGCCCGATGGCGCTTTGGATGTTTCTCTCGGTCTCGGTGTCAAGCGAGGCCGTCGCCTCGTCAAGAATGAGAATTTTCGGGTCGTGAATAAGGGCGCGCGCGATAGCAATTCGCTGCCTCTCTCCGCCCGAAAGCGAATAGCCCTTCTCCCCGACGCGGGAATTGTAGCCCTCGGGGAGCCTCAGAATGAAGTCGTGTGCGCCTGCCGCCATGGCGGCGGCGATGACCTCCTCCTCGGTGGCCGCGGGCTTGGCGTAGCGGATGTTGTCGCGCACCGTGCCGTCAAAGAGCTGGATTTCCTGCGGAACCACGCCGATGTGGGAGCGCAGATGCTCGCCCGAGATATCCTTCACGTTCTCGCCGTCCACAAGAATCTCGCCTCCCGTCACGTCGTAAAGCCGCATGATAAGGTTGACGAGCGTGGTCTTGCCCGAGCCCGAATGCCCGACAATGCCCACCATCTCGCCCGGCTGAATCCCGAAGGAGAGGTCGTGCAGCACCGGCTCGTAGGCGTTGTAGCCGAAGGTGACATGCTTCACCTCGATATGCCCTCGGATTTCGGGCGTCTTGGGCTCCTCGGCCTCCTCTATTTCGGAGGTCTCCTCCAAAATCTCGCGCACCTGGGAGAGGGCGGTCATAAAGCCCGATATCTCGGAGGGAAGCGTGCTGAACACGCGAAGCGGCTCGTAGAAGATGGCACTGTACGCCGTGAACTGAGCGAGGGTGCCCGCGTCAAGCTCGCCGCGAAAGAGCCAGAGGTTGCCGAAGAAGAGGAGAAGATAGCTGCCTATCTGAATGACCTCAAAGAGGAACACGCCCTGGCAGCTGTACAGCACCTCGCTTTTCGCGTGCGTTTTCGCGTAACGGTTGTTGTGGCGGAGGTAACGGCGCACGGCCTCGTCCTCGCGCCCGTAGGCCTTGATGACTCTCTCGCCCGTGAAGGTGTCCTGCACGTTCATCGCGTAGCGCTGTGCCACCGTGCGGTCAAGCGTGCGCCGCCGCACCGAGGAACGGCGGAAGACCACCGAGAGCAGGAAGGCAAGCGGCAAGGGAGCCAGCACCATAAGGCTCATCGGCGGGCTTATGCTGAAAATGAGAACGGCACCCACAAAAATACCGAGAAGCTGCGAAAAGAGGGTGGGCACCCTGTCGATGAGAAAGCTGCGTATCGTCGCGGTGTCGCCGCTTATCCTCTCGGTCAGATACCCGATGGAGCGCCGCTGAACGGAGGCAAGCGAGAGGCTCGTTGCCTTCTCAAAGAGGAGGAGCCTCAGCCTCTCCCCGAAGCGGTTGCCCGCGATGCCCGAGATTCTCGTGGAAAGCACGCCGAGGATGCGGCTGATAAGGTCGAAGCCTATGAGGGCGGCAATCAGAACAAGGAACTGCGCCCGCGGCCCGTGCGGCTCACCGCCCTCGGGGTAGATAAAGCTGTTGATAGCCGTCTTCTGTATCGACGGCACGACAAAGCGGATAGCAAGGGTTACGGCTGATACGAGAAGCGGAAAGAGGAGCAAAAGGCGCATGCCGCGCGAGGCATCAAGGAGAGCGCGGTAGCGCCGCTTCCCGCCGCCGCAGAAAAAGCAGAGCTCGCTGCTGTTCCGATAGGGGCGTCCGCACCTCGGGCAGGCGGGCTCTCTCTCTCCGTTCTCGCAAACCTCGGTGAAGCTCCCCTCGGCGAGCGCGGTGAGGTATGGCAGGAGCATGGCAAAGCGAGGGGGGTTCGCGCCCGAGGTATAGTGGCATATCTCGCGCTCCTCCCCGTCTGCCGTCACGGCAAGGAGGGCGGTGAGCCCATACCTCTCCTCCTGGCGGTAGGCAACGTGCTCGCTGTGGCGAAAGGAGGCCGCCACGGCACCGTCCGAGAGGCGGTAGAGCCCTTCTCTCGTGACGGCAAAGAAGCCCTCGGTGCCGCGTCCTCCCTCAATGTCGTAGGGCACGGCAAGCAGGAGCTCGCCCGAATCCCTCTCGCGGAGGGCCGTTTCAAGGCTGTCGGGAAGCGTATAGAGAAGCTTCATGGCGGCACCTCAGAGGAAGACCTCAATCCTGCGGTAGCTCTGCCTGTCAAGCGCACGCGGATTGGGAATTTCGTAGGTGCCCCCGTCGGCATCGGTGAGGAACACCCTCCCGTCCTCCATCGGGCGAATGGAGGAGACCGCGTCGCGCAGGGTGATACGGCGGCGGCCAAGGTCGGTGTCTATGTCCATAAATACGGCGCGCCGTCTTGTGAGCGAATGGATTTTCGTCACCTTCGGCACGTAGTAGCGCAGCGAAAGCTCACGGCGGATGAGCCTTTGGCTCTCCCCGTCCATGTCGCAAAGGCGGCGGATAATCCCTATCTCGCGCCCGTCGCCCGTCGGCTCTCTTACAGAGAGAAATTCGTCGGGGAGCGTGAGGGGGAAGCAGCGCTTGACGATGACGCGCTCAAGCTCCTCCCGCCTGCCGTCGGGGTGGGTGAGGCAGAGCGAGAGCATCCCCCCGCGCGACTCGCGAAAGGAGGCAGTCTCGCCCGAAAGATAGGGGAGCTCAGCACCGAGGGGCGCGGTCTGCCTTTCAGTCTTCTCCATGTGCGGTTTCTCCTTTCAGAACCTGCTGCATCTGCTCGTTTTGCAGCGAATAAAGCCTTTGGAACACGCCGCCCGGGAGGGCGAGCAGCTCCTGTCTTGTCCCCATCTCGGCAAGCCGCCCGTCCTCCACCGCCATAATGCGGTCACAGCCGCGCAGGGTGGAAAGCCTGTGGGCAATCGACAGGGTGGTGCGCCCGCGGATAAGGGCCGAGAGTGCTTCGGAAATCCTGCGCTCGGTCTCGTTGTCCATGGCCGCGGTGGCCTCGTCGAGAATAAGAATTTCGGGGCGGACCACAAGGGCGCGCGCAATCGAAATCCGCTGGCGCTCCCCGCCCGAAAGCGAGGTGCTGCCGCCCCGCCCGACAAGCGTGTCGTAGCCCTCGGGCAGTGCCATAATAAAGTCGTGCGCGCCCGCCGTGCGTGCCGCCTCCATGACCTCCTCGTCGGTGGCCTCGGGGCGCCCGTAGGCGATGTTTTCGCGTATCGTGCCGATAAAGAGGTGAATTTCCTGCGAAACAATGGCGATGTGCCTGCGCAGGGTTTCCTGCGAGAGGCTCCGCACGTCAACGCCGTCTATCGTTATGCTTCCGTTTGTCACGTCGTACAGCCGAAGAAGAAGGTTGGCGATGGTGCTTTTGCCGCACCCCGTGTGCCCGACAAGGCCGATGTGCTCACCCGCACGGATTTCGAAGGAGAGCCCCGAAAGAATCGGGCGGCTCGGGGTATAGTGGAAGCTGACGTCACGGAAGGCGATGTCGCCGCGAAGGCTCGGGAGCGTCACGGGGCTTTCGCTCTCACGGACGTCGGGGATGGCGTCCAGCACGCTCTCCACGCGCGCGGCGCTCTCGGCGGTCTCGCCCACGAGCATGGCATACGAGCTGAAAAGGTGCAGGGGCGAGAACACCATGCCGACGTAGCCGAGATAGGTGCTGAACTCACCGTAGGTTAGTCCTCCCTCCATGACGAAAATGCCGCCGACGCCCCAGATGGTCTGATTGACAAGATAAATGATAAGCGCGACGAGAGGGCCGATGACGGCACTGAGGAGGTTTGCCTGCATATTGACGCGGTAGAGCCTCGCCAGCCGCTTTTCAAGGCTTTGGCACTCCTCCTTCTCTTTGGAGAAGGCCTTCACCACCCGTATCCCCATGAGAGAATCGTTGATTCTTGTGGAAACCGCACTGTTCTCGCGGGCGGCACGCCCGTTCAGCCGCCGCAAATGCGGAAAGACGCGGCGATAAATCAGCACGATAAGCGGTATCGGCAGAAGGATAAGGAGGCTCAGCCTCCAGTTGAGCAGAAAAAGAAGAACCCCGACGGCGAAAAATTCGAGCGTGCCTATCAGCATGGAAAGCGTCGGAGCAATAAAGCCCGTGACGCGGGTGGAATCCGCCGAGAGAGAGTAGTGAAGCCTGCCTATGCTTGTGGCGTTGTAATAGGAAAGCGACATTTTTTGCAGGTTCTTGAACATCGCCTCACGCAGGGTTCGGCTCGCGCCGTGTATCATATAGCGGTTGGCCGCGTGGCGCACGAGCATACACAGGAAGCGGAGAAGCGTGAGCCCGAGAAGCAGGGAAATGCAGAGGAAGAGCGCACCCTCGTTATGGTGGGCGCCGCCCTCGGCAATAATCTCGTCAAAGAGGAAGGTACCCGAAAGGTAAGGGCGCGTAAGGTCTATCGCCGCTTCAAGCAGCGTAAGAAGAACGGTGAGAAGAAGGAGCAGGCGGAAGGGAGAAAAGAGGGACGCAAAGTGCAGAATGCTCCCCCGCCTTCTCGGCGGAGGTCCCTCCTCGCGCCCGAGCCCGTCAAAGAGGGGCTCCTCCCCCGTCATGCGCTCGCCCGCAAGGCGTGCCTCCAGAACGGCAAGGAACACGAAAACCCTGTCCCGAAGCACGGCGCTCCCCTCAGCGAGCTCCACCGTGCAGCTCTCGCCGTCCTCCTGCCTCCGCTTTGCAAGAAGGCGGCAGGAGGAAAGAAGGCTGTCTATGTAGGGTGCCGAAAGCTCCGAAAGCGGAATGTCTTCAAGCTCGCCGCCGTCCTCACCCGCACCGCGCGTGAGGCGGTAAAGAATCGGCTCCTCGGCAAGCAAAAGATAGCCCTCGGAGGGCACACCGCCCCGTCCGTCAAAGCGCACGGCGGCATACAGCGCATGGCTGTCCACCCCCCTCGCAAGGAGGAGGGCCTCAGCCCACTCGGAAAGCGTATCAATCGGCAGCATGTAAAATCCTTCCCGGAGGGCGCAGCCAAAAAGGAAGCCTCCCCCCCTGCCATCGCGCCGTCAAACGAACCTCCCGCCTCGGCGAATGGCATTACTCCCCTAAACTATAACACGCGCACGCACGCCTGTCAAGATTTTTCTTTTCATTTATTGCCCTCATTTTCCTGCACGCGCAGGGGCCCTCTCTCCTCCTCCCCCTGCGCGCCTCCCTTTGCCGCCGTGCCGCAGGGATTGCAAAAGGAAAAGCCGCGCTCTCCCGCAAACGGGGAGGAAAACGCGGCTATCGCGGCAATAGGGAGAGGGCTCGGGCGGCTCCCCATCAAAGAGGAAAAGGGGCGTGCAAGAAGGGGCGTGCAAGCCCCGCCGCTGTCTCAGTCGGCAAGCTCGTAGGAAAGGAAGGAATAGCGAAGACGGGTGCCGACGTCCGTCGAGGGAGGAAGCAGGGAGAGGGCAACAAACACCTCGTCGGTCTCCCCGTCACCGCCCTCCTCGCGGAGATACGCATACTCGCCCTCGGTGCGTACAACAACAAAAAGCTTTGGCTCCATTGAGCGCTCCTTTCTCCGCCGCGCAAGGTTGCGAAAAGGTTTTCGCAGGCGGTTTTCTTAGGTTTTCTTGTATCTTCTATTCGAGAATATCGCTCGTGATGAAGTCTACTCCCATGGCGAGAACGCGCGCGGCGTCCTCCTCCGTGTTCACCGTAAAGCAGTTGACCGAAAGTCCGTTCCCGTGGGCGAGAAGCACCATCTCGCGCGTGAGCGCCTTGTGGTGAATATCAAGGTCTATGCGATGGGAAAGCATAAAGGGTATCACCCAATCGGCGGCCTCGGTGGGAATCAGCTGAAGCCTGAGCTCGGGAGAAAGGGCACGGAGAAGACGGAGGTTTTCGGCGCGCGAGCTCAAAAAAATGACCTCCTCGGTTTTGGCGAAGGAGAGCACCGTACGGTAAAGCCCCTCTATGCTGTCGGGCGAAAGCTCCTCCTTCAGCTCCATGACCGCCACCTTGTCAAACTCGCGGCAGACCGCGAGGTATTCTTCGAGCGAGGGAACGCGGAGCGCGGGGGAGGGTGTGCCCGTGCCCTTTTCGAAAAGCGGCACGGCCTGAAGCTCTCGGAGCGTGCTGTCGCGCGCGACAAGAGGGCTGCCCGCCACGCGCAAAAGGTCGCCGTCGTGCAGGGTGACGAAGCGCCCGTCCTTCGTCATGTGCAGGTCGGTCTCAATGCCGTAGTAGCTGCGCTCCCCCGCCGCACGGAAGGCCGCGAGGGTGTTCTCCTGCGCGGCCCCCGATGTGCCGCGGTGGGTGTTCTCCTGCGCGGCCCCCGATGTGCCGCGGTGGGCAATCATGCGGGTGCTGCCCTTATCCTTTAAAGCAATCGTCATCTGTCCCCCTCCTTTGTGTTTTTTACAGTATAGCACATTTTGCCGAAAATAACAAGCCGCGCGGCGGCGCAAAATCGCCGCCGCAGGGAACGGGGGAAGGGCGCACAAAAGGGGGGCGGCTCGCTTTCCGCCTTTCCCCGCTTGACAGAGGCTGCTCACGCGTGCTATACTTACGGTATCAGATTCAGCGGTACCCGCCGCACGGGCACGGCTTGGCTCTGTGCGGCTGTGCGGCTGTTCGGCTGTTCGGCTGTGCGGCTGTGCGGCTGTGCGCGGCGGTTACCCGGACAAGCAAGGAGGATGTATGAAACGCTTTTTCTCGGAATTCAAGACCTTTATCACACGCGGCAACGTGGTGGATATGGCCGTCGGTGTTATGGTGGGCAGCTCGTTCACCGCCATTGTCAACGGCATGTCCAACTTTATTCTGAAGCCGTTTGTCAACTTTCTTCTCGCCCTCATCTTCGGGGCGGGTTCGCTGAGCGACCTCTATACCGTGCTTCGCGGCGTTTACGCGGAGGACGGCACGCTTGACCTTGCCCAGTCCATCTACATCGACTGGGGCTCCTTCGTGCAGGCCATTATCAATTTTCTGATTATTGCCTTTGTGCTTTTCACGATTGTGAAGCTCATCAACCGCTTCCGCGAGGAGAGCGAGGCCTTTTCGGGCAAAATGAAGAAGAGTCTTTCCGCCGCCGAGGAAAGGCGTACCATGCGCCGCCTCGGTATCCGCCTCCGCGACAAGGAGGCCGTGGCCGCCTACTATGAGGAAAAGCGCCGCCGTGAGGAGGCCGAGGCAGAGGAGGCCCGCCGTGCCGCCGAGGAGGCCGAGGCCAAGGCCGCCGCAGAGAGAGCCGAAAACCCCACCGCCGAGGAGCTTTTGAAGGAAATTCTCAAAACCCTTAAGGAAAAATAAGAGGCACGTCTCCCCTTGCGAAAGCCTTTTCGCAAGGGGAGACGGGGGCTGTCACACGGCTTTGCGAAAACGAAAAGGGAGCTGTACTGCTACGGCAGTGCGGCTCCCTTTTTCTTTTTTGCGGCCCGTTTGCGATGCTGTAAAAGGCAGAATGCGCTTCTTCCCGCGAGGGAGAGGTAGGCACAGTGAGGAAAAGGGCCTCCTCGGGCGGTGTATTCGGTACGAGCAAAGGGACAAGCAAAAGGGACAAGCCTTTGTCTCTTATGCTTTGTATCTTATGCTTTGTCAGCTTATATTTTGTCAAAGGCGAGCCTGTCCCCGTCCTCCTTCTCGTAATGCACAATGCCGGCGAGAGAGAAGCCGCACCTTGTGAGAAGCCGCTGCATGGGAAGGTTATCCCTGTGCGTATCAATGCGGAGGTGGCGGCATAGCCGATAGCCGAAGGCGAGGCAGGCCTCGCCCACGCCGCGCCCGCGCTCCGCAACGGCAACCCTGTGCATGAAGGCATAGGGCCTGTCACTGTGCCATTCTCCCCGAATAACATCGTAGACGGGCTCTCTGCCCTCCTTGAGAACGAAGGTGCCGACAAGCCTTTCCCCGTCACCCTCCCCCTCGGTGGCAACGTAGAGGCAGCCCTCGTCTATATCGGCAAGCACGTCCTCGCGTGCGGGATAGCCGCCCTGCCACTGGCTCATGTTACCGTTTGCCCGCATGAAGGCGCGCGCGCCCTCGTATATGCGGAGAATCGCCTCGCACTCCGAGGCCCTTGCCTTGCGAAAGTTCATACTGAAACCGTCCAAAAAGAATTTCTTCCTTTTCTGTAAAGTTTTCTTTTCCTTTTTATAAAATAAGCCTGCTCTCAGTGAGAAATAGGCTCTGCCCTCAGCCTTTTGATTCTTCTTTTCATTCTCATGAGGTCGCGGAGCATACGGAGCGTGTCTCTCACAATTCTCACCTTACTCTCGCCGTGGCGGAGAACCTTCACGGGGATTTCCTCAAAGCGCGCACCGAGCCTCTGCCCTATCAGAATGGCCTCGAAATCGAAGGCGAAGCGGTCCACCTCGCACAGCGAAAAGATTTTCTTTGCCGCCTCCCGTCGGAAGCCCTTGCAGCCGCACTGCGAATCCGAAAGGCGGAGCCCGCCGAAAAGACGGAGCACGAAAAGGTAGCTGCGGCTCACAAGGCGGCGAAGCGGGGTGTAGCCCTCATAGCCCTCCCTGTGAGCGGCACGGGAGCCCACCGCAACGTCGGGCCCTCCCTCAGCGGCCAGCACCTCATAAAACTGCCGAATGACGTTGGTGCCATAGGCAAGGTCGCAGTCGGTGAAAAAAATGACGTCTCCCTCGGCCTCCTCAACGCCCCTCCGTATGGCATAGCCCTTGCCGCGGTTCTCGGTGTAGGACACAAGGCGCACGGCACTGTCGCGGGAGGCGAGCACCTCGGCCTCGCACCCGTCACGGGAGCCGTCGTTCACGAAGAGAATTTCATAGTCCTGACGAAAGGTATCCCTCATGTAGGAGGAGATCTCCTCCACGGTGTCCCTTATAATACGGGCTTCATTGTATATCGGAATCAAAAGCGTGAGCTTCATGAAAACCTCCCTCGGCCTTTCGGTTTTTTCTTATTATATCACCCTTTTTCACCCGTTGCAATCCCTTTTTCTCTCTTTTCTCCCGTGCGGCGCGGGATTTTTCGGGGCGGTATAAAAATGTAAATATTGTATTACATTTTTTTCTTCTACCCTCTTGTATTACAATAATAAATATGATATACTATATTGTGTATTATTATAACGAGATTCGGGAGGACAGCATGAGTCAGGAGTTTCACGAAATAGAGGAAGCCACCAAAAATCTTCTGAAGCCCAAGTATCCCGCACCTGTTTTCACGCTTTGGTTTCGTGATTTGGTGCTGGAGAGCATGGGCGACGTTGCCGTTTTTTCGATTGACAACGAGCTGAAGCATAAATACCTGAGCTCCAATTACAGAGAAGCGGTGGCAAGCTGTATCTCCGAGGTTCTCGGCACACGCATTGATGTGGAATTTATTCTTCGTCCTGCTCCCCCGCGCCCAACGGCACCTCCCCCCGATGAAAGACCTGCCGAAAGGCGCACGCCGCCCATTATCAAGGGAGGCGAGGAGGACGAGAGAGGGGATATCAATATCCGCGACCTTGAGAACCCGAGAACCATTGTCAACCGTTACACCTTTGAGAGCTTCCTTGTGGCCGATTCCAACCGCTTTGCCTATGCTGCCGCCCGTGCAGTGGCCCGTTATGCGTGCGACGCCAGCGACGAAAACGAGAATATTTACAATCCTCTCTTTATTTACAGCAAAAGCGGTCTCGGCAAAACGCATCTTCTTTACGCCATTACGAATGAAATCAAGCTGAAAAAGCCAAACGTCCGTATTATTTACAAAAAGGGAGAGGATTTCACGACGGAGCTTCTCTCCGCCATAGAAAAGCGCTCTACCCAAAGCTTTCGTTCCTATTACCGCACAGCAGACCTTCTTCTTATTGACGACGTGCAGTTCATTGCGGGCAAGGAGCAGACACAGGAGGAATTCTTCCATACCTTCTCGGCCCTTTACGAGGAAGGAAAGCAGATTATTCTTACCTCTGACCGCCCTCCGAGAGATATGAAAACGCTGGAGGAGAGGCTCCGCACGCGTTTTGAATGGGGGCAGCTGGCCGACATTCAGCCGCCGTCAAGCGAGCTTCGCACCGCCATCATCCGCAAGCGCTCCCGCGATATGAAGATGGAGCTCAGCGGCGAGGTGGTTGCCTACCTTGCCGACAACCTTGTGGAAAACGTACGGCAGATAGAGGGCGCGCTCAACCGACTGAAGGGCGTTTCCGTGCTGGCAAACCTGCCCATCACGCTTGACCTTTGCCGCCGCTCGGTTTCGGATTTTCTTCATTCGAACACCTCCACCGCCGACGTGGTTGATAAAATCTTCCGCGCGGTATGTAAAAAATACAGCGTCTCGCCCGAAGACATCAAGGGAAAGCGCCGCACGGAAAACATCGCCTCGGCACGCCACATCTGCATTTACCTTATCCGCCAGCTGACCGACCTCTCCCAGGCGGCCATCGGTGCTTACTTTGACCGCGACCATACGACCATTCTGAGCTCTATCAAGACGGTAGAGCGCAACATACGGGAAAACCCCACACTTGACTACGATATTGAGGAAATGCTCCGCGAGCTGCGTACTTAATTTTCCACCAAGCTGTGGAAAAACACTCTCCTTTACGGTTGAAAAAGCAGTGGAAAAAATCAGTGTCTTATCCGTTTTTCTCGGGCTGTGGAAAAGTGCTTCCTTATCCACCTCTTTTCACCCTTCGCATGTGTAAAAGAAACGCCGTATTTTCCCTTTTTTCATACCTTCTTTTTGAGTTTTCCACCGTATTCACCGTTCCTATAACCAAAGCTACTGCTATATAAGAGTTTTATTTTGTTTTTCTTGTTTTTTGAATAACGCTTCGCGTACAACGAAAGGACACCGAAATGAAGATTGTATTTTCAAAAGCACGCTTTCTTGAAAAGATAACGCCCATGATGGGCACCGTATCGAGCCGCAACACCATTCCCTCCATTGAAGGAGTTCTGATAGAAACCGTGGGAGAAGGTGTTAGATTTTCTACCTATGATATGAGAAAGGGCATGGTCTCCGAGGCGGAGTGCTATGCCGTGGAGGAGGAGGGCTCCGTCGTTATCAACGCGCAGAAGCTTCTTCAGATATTGAAGGTTATGCCGGAGGATGAGCTGACGCTTACGGTGGACGACAGGTTCAGCGCGAAAATAGAAAGCGGCGTTTCTTCCTTTTCTCTTTTCGGTCTGAACGGAAGGGATTTTCCGAATTTGCCTGTTCTTTCCTCCGAGCGCGGCTTTGAAATTGAGTCGGGGCTTCTCCGCACGATGATTGCCAAGGTCATTCATTCTGTGGGAGAGGCTATGGAATCTCACCCCATGCTGGGCGGTGCCTTCTTCCGTATTATGGACGGTACCTTTGAGCTTATATCCTGCGACAGCTTCACGCTTTCCATCTGCAAGAGAGTGTGTGACGTGAAGGACATCGGCGCGGTTGACAGCCATGCCTTTGAATTTATCGTACCCGGGCACGCTCTTACCGAGCTCCTCCGTATTCTCCCCGAGGGGGACGAGAAGCTCAATGTGTATCTCACAAGAAAGCACGCGATTTTCGCCCTTGACGAGAGAACCTTCTTCACAAGGCTGATAGACGAAAGCTACATTGACTATAACCGCATTATTCCTAAGGAGCAGAGCATATTTGTGAGGGTGAACCGCGAGAGGCTCCTTGACGGGCTTGAGCGCGCCCTGCTTGTGGCAGAGGACAAGAGCCAGTCAAACGGGCGCAGCTATGTCAAGCTTAAAATAGAGGAGGATATTCTCTCTCTTACCTCTACCTCAATTACGGGGCGTGTGTACGATGAAATGGAATGCTTGCACGAGGGTGAGGGGATTGAAATAGGCTTTAACTGCCGCTATCTTATCAACAGCGTGAAGGCTGCCGAGGGAGAAGAAATTCTCATCAGCATGAAGAGCTCTAACCAAAGCCTTACCATAGAGCCCACAGAGGAGAACGAGGCGAGCCGTTATTTCTACATGGTTCTGCCTGTCCGTATGGGTGACTGATGAAGCTTGAGAGCCTTCTGGCACGCTCCTTTCGTAATATAGAAAAAGAGGAAATTTTCTTTTCTCCCGGGGTGAACCTTATTTTCGGGGAAAACGCCGAGGGAAAGACCAACCTTCTTGAGGCCGTCTATTATTTTGCGAGAGGCAAAAGTTTCCGCGGTGCTCATGACAAGGAGCTTTGCCGCTTCGGTACGGGCTTTTTTGAGATAGAAGCACGCTTTTTGTCACGGGAAAAGCAAAATTCTCTTTCCTATTTCTTTACAGGAAGGGAAAAAAAGAAAAAATACAACCGCATAGAAAGAAAATCCGCCTCCGAAATGCTCGGTCACTTCCGCGCCGTGCTTTTCTGCCCCGAGCACCTCTCGCTTGTGAAGGGAGAGCCGCAGAGGAGAAGGGATTTTCTCAATGTGGCCATCTCCCAGGTTGAGCCCGATTACCTTTCGGCCTATGCCGAATATCAGACTCTGCTTGAGGAAAGAAACAGCCTTATTCGCTTCGCGGCGAAGGGCATGGGGCTTGACGCGAGAGAATTTGAGGTTTTCAGCGAGGGCTTATCCCGCGCGGCAGCGCGCGTTACCTACATGAGATACCGTTACGTAGAAAAAATAAAGCCCTACGCAGAGAATATCCTTTCGGAAATCTCGACGGGGAGAGAAACAATATCGCTCTCCTATCTTTCGGGTGTCCCCGACGGAAGTATCCCCCTTTTGAGTGAAGCCTATGCTAAACTGTACCGTAGGGATATTCCGCGTGAGATAGCAGCGGGCTATACACTGTTCGGCCCGCACCGCGATGACCTTGAAATTACCCTTTCGGGGCATGCGGCAAGGGAATATGCCTCGCAGGGGCAACAGCGCTCGATAACGCTTGCCTTAAAGCTTGCCGAGGGCGAGGTTTCAAGCCTTATGTGCGGAGAATACCCCGTTTTTCTCTTTGATGATGTTATGAGCGAGCTTGACGAAGGGCGCCGCCGCTTCCTTCTCGGGAGCCTCGGTGGGCGGCAAATTCTGATAACGGCGTGTGACAGGAGAGATTTTGAGGGAACCTCCGCCTCGCTGATACGCGCCGAGGGAGGTCGCTATGAAGCTGTATCTCAGTGAAGGAGAAGGCATAGAAAAGAAGGAAATCGTCGGCATTTTCGATATGGACAGTGCCACCGTTTCTCCAAGAACACAGGACTTTCTCCGACGGGGAGAGAGAGAAGGAAGGCTCACCTCCGTGACGGAGGACGTCCCCGTTTCCTTCGTGGTGAGCGCGGAGAGGCAGGGGAACATACAGATTTATTTAACACGCAACGCGCCAAGGGCCCTTCGGCGCCGAGCCGAGCGTTTTCTAATTTGAAAGAACAAGGAAGGACAGTATGGAAAAAAAGGAACAAGTGACACAGGGATATGACGACAGTCAAATTCAAGTGCTAGAGGGACTTGAGGCGGTAAGAAAGCGCCCTGGCATGTATATCGGTACCACCTCCTCACGCGGGCTTCACCACCTTATCAACGAGATTGTGGATAACTCGATTGACGAGGCTCTTGCGGGGCACTGCACCTGCATTTCGGTAACGCTCAATCGGGACGGAAGCGTTACGGTGGAGGATGACGGGCGCGGCATTCCCGATGGCTTCAATGAGAAGACGGGGCTCCCCACCCTTGAGGTGGTATATACCGTGCTTCACGCGGGCGGCAAGTTCGGCGGCGAGGGCTACAAGATTGCAGGCGGCCTTCACGGCGTCGGTGCCTCGGTGGTGAACGCCCTTTCGGAGTGGATGGAGGTCAGAAACCACCGCGGCGGCAAGGCGTACAGCGAGAGGTTTGCCCGCGGTCACGTGGAGCGCCCCTTTGCCTGCCTTGGGGAAACCGATAGGCACGGCCTCACGGTAACCTTCAAGCCTGACCCGACTATTTTTGAGGAGGTCGTCTTCGACTACGAGACGGTGCTCAACCGTATGAGGGAGCAGTCCTTCCTCAACGCGGGCGTCAGGATTATCCTGCGCGATGAAAGAGAGGGCATGGAAAGGGAGGATACCCTTTGCTACGAGGGCGGTATCAGAAGCTTTGTCGAATACCTCGGCGAGCAGAAGCATTCGTCCCTCATTCACCGCGACGTCGTATATATGAGGGGGGAAAAGGACGGTATTCTGGCCGAGGTCGCTCTTCAGTATAACGACTCCTACACCGAAACCCTCATCTCCTTTGCCAACAACATGGCAACCGTGGAGGGCGGCACGCACGAAACGGGCTTCAAGTCTGCCATCACAAAGGCCATCAACGATTACGCGAGAAAGATAGGCGCCTTGAAGGAAAACGACAAGAACCTTTCGGGCGAGGACGTTCGTGAGGGTATTGTCGCCGTGGTAAGCGTCAAGCTCCAGGACGCCCAGTTTGAAAGCCAGACGAAGGCAAAGCTCGGAAACTCCGAGGTGCGCTTCCTTGTGGACGGCATTGTTTCCAAAAAGATGGAGGAATACTTCGAGGAGAACCCCTCCTCGGGCCGTGCCATCATCGAAAAGGCCATGGCCGCCTACCGCGCGAGAGAGGCGGCACGCAAGGCAAGGGAGCTGACGCGCCGCAAGGGCGTGCTTGAGGGCGGCGGCCTCCCAGGCAAGCTTTCGGACTGCCAGGAAAAGCGCGCCGAGCTCACCGAGCTCTATCTTGTGGAGGGTGACTCGGCAGGAGGCTCCGCCAAGGACGGACGCGACAGCCGCTTCCAGGCTATTCTCCCGCTTCGCGGTAAGGTTCTGAACGTGGAAAAGTCGAGCCGTGAAAAGGTCTATGCCAACACCTCCCTGATTCCGATTATCCAAAGCCTCGGCTGCGGTATCGGTGAGGAATTCGATATCGAAAAGCTGCGCTACGGCAAAATTATTCTGATGGCCGATGCTGACGTGGACGGCGCGCACATCCGTATTCTTTTGCTGACCTTCTTCTTCCGCCATATGAAGAAGCTGATTGAGGACGGACATATCTACCTTGCCCAGCCGCCTCTTTACAAAATTAAAAAGGGCAAGACAGAGAGGTATGCCTTCTCGGATGCCGAGAGGGATGCCGTGATTGCCGAGCTCGGCGGTAACATCGAGGCCGAACGATACAAGGGTCTCGGTGAAATGGACCCCGAGCAGCTTTGGGAAACCACCATGAACCCCGAAACCCGAACCCTGCTCCGTGTGGAGATGAGCGACGCCATTCTCTGCGACCAGGTGTTTTCGCTTCTGATGGGAGACGACGTTGAGCCGCGGCGGGAGTTCATTCAGAAAAACGCAAAATTCGTCGAGAACCTTGACGTGTAAGGAAAGGAGAAGAACATGGAACATAAAGCATCCGGTGAGGATATTTCCTTTCCCCAACAGAGGATAGAGTCCCGCTACATGGAGAAGGAGGTGCGCCAGTCCTTCCTTGAATATTCCATGAGCGTCATTACGGCACGCGCCCTGCCCGATGTGCGTGACGGTATGAAGCCGGGGCAGCGCCGTATTCTCTACGCGATGTATGAGGACGGTCTCACCCACGACAAGCCCTTCCGCAAATCGGCCACCACGGTAGGTAACGTGTTGGGACGTTACCATCCGCACGGCGACGCCGCCGTTTACGACACCATGGTGCGCCTTGCCCAGTCCTTCAGCCTCCGTTACCCTCTTGTAGAGGGGCACGGTAACTTCGGTAACGTTGACGGCGACCCTGCTGCCGCCTACCGTTACACCGAGGCGAGAATGGCGAGGATATCGGGGCACATGATGAACGATATCGAGAAGAACATCGTCGATTTCGTGCCGAACTTCGACAACAGCCGCCGCGAGCCCTCGGTGCTCCCCGCCCGCTTCCCGAACCTTCTTGTGAACGGGGCTGTCGGTATTGCGGTTGGTATGGCCACGAACATTCCCCCGCACAACCTCACCGAGGTCATTGACGGCACGGTCTACCGCATGGACCACCCCGACTGCTCGGTGGAGGAGCTCATGCTCTTTATCAAGGGGCCCGACTTCCCGACGGCGGGTATCATTTACGGCTCGCGCGGAATGGTGGACGCCTATACCACGGGCAAGGGGCGCGTTATCGTGCGTGCCCGTGCGAGGGTGGAGGAGGCCGAGCACCGCATTGTGGTGACCGAAATCCCCTACATGGTAAACAAGAGCATGCTGGTTTCGGCAATGGCCGACCTTGTGAAGGATAAGAAAATCGAGGGCATTACCGATATCCGTGACGAATCGGGGCGCGCCGGCATGAGAATTGTCGTCGAATACCGCCGCGATGCCAACGGCGAGGTCATTCTCAACCAGCTGTATAAGTACACCCAGCTGCAAAGCACCTGCGCCGTGAATATGCTGGCGCTCGTCGGCGGAGAGCCGAGGGTTTTGTCGCTGCCCGACATTCTTGACCACTATATCCGCCATCAGGAGGAGGTCATCAGACGCCGCACCGCCTTTGAGCTTGATAAGGCACAGGCCGAGATGCACATCTTCGAGGGCTACCGCATAGCGCTCCTTCATATCGAGGAGGTTATCGAAATCATTCGCGCCTCGGTGTCGATTCCCGATGCGAAGGAAAAGCTCATGGCCTCCTTCGGCCTTACCGAGGCACAGGCACAGGCCATTGTCGAGATGACGCTCGGTAAGCTTTCGGGGCTTGAGAGGCAGAAGATTGAGGACCGCCTTGAAAAGCTCACCCTTCGTGTTTCGGAGCTGCGCGCCATTCTTGCCGACGAGGAGAAAATCAAGGACATCATTCGCACCGAGATGGAAACCATCAAGGAGAAGTACGGCGATGCCCGCCGCACCGAGCTCATTGAGGCCACCGACGAGATTGACCTTGAGGACCTTATCCCGCGGCACACCTGCGTGATTACCGTGACGCACGGCGGCTACATCAAGCGCCAGCCCGCCTCCACCTACGCGGCTCAGCACAGGGGCGGCAAGGGGATTCGCGGTATGGCCACCAAGGAGGAGGACTTCCTTGAGGACGTGATTGTGGCCAACAGCCACGAATACCTTATGTTCTTCACGAACAAGGGAAGGGTTTACACCAAGAAGGCCTACCGTGTTCCCGAGGCCTCGCGCACCGCAAAGGGAACCAACCTTGTGAACGTCCTTGCGCTTTCCGAGGGCGAATTTGTTACCGCCATCATTCCGATTGCCGCCTTCCCCGACACCGAGTATCTTACGATGGTGACAAGGCGCGGCGTTATCAAGCGCACCCTGCTTTCGGAATACGCCTTCCAGAGGAAGGGCGGCAAGCGCGCCCTCACGCTTGACGAGGGTGACGAGCTGCTCTTTATCCGCCACACGAAGGGCGGCGCCGACCTTTTGCTTGTCAGCCGCACAGGGCTTGCCGTCCGCTTCACCGAGGAAAACGTGCGCCCGATGGGCCGCGTGGCACGCGGCGTGCGCGGCATTCGCCTCGGCGAGGACGACAGGGTGATTGGCGTTGTCACGGTGGAGGAGGGAAGGTCGCTTCTCACCATCACCGAAAAGGGCTTCGGCAAGCGCACCGACTTCGAGGAGTTCCGCACCATGAAGAACCGCGGCGGCCACGGCGTGCGCTGCCACACCCTCAGTGAAAAAACAGGCCTGCTTGCAGGCGTCTCTGCCGTTACCCCGAGCGATGACCTTATGCTCATCACCTCGGACGGCGTGATTATCAGAACGCCCGTTGAGGGCATACCCTCGTACAGCCGTACGGCAGGCGGCGTCATCGTGATGCGCCTTGACGAGGAGGTGAGGGTTTCCTCTCTCGCCCGTCTTGAGGCCGAGGAGGAAATCGAGGAGGAAATCGAGAACGCCCCCGAGGTGCTTGACGTCAGCGAGGTCCGTATCGAGGCCGAGGGCGGCGAGGACGCCGACGAGAGCGAGGAGGTACCGCCCGTCGAGGAGCCGGACGACGGAGATACCGACGGCGGGGAGGACGGAGAATGAGACGAAAGGCTGCCCTTTGTCTTGCGCTTCTCCTTGCGATGACGCTTCCCCTTGTGCTTGCCTCCTGCGGCGCACGTCCGACGCTTGAGGAGCTCACACCGCGGCTTGAGGAAATCTTCCGCGATGCCGCGCTCCTCAACGAGATATATCTCGGCGACGGTATTCCCACCGAGGAAAGAGAGGGCTTTGGCGAGTACCTCTTTGCCGACAGCGCCTTTTGCGAGGAGCACGGGCTTTCCTCGGTGGCCGACCTTGTCGCGCTGACCGAGAGAACCTACACCAAGGAGGCCGCCGACGTCCTTTACCGCAAGGCGCTTGTCACAAGCCTTGAAGGCCTCGGCGAATACCGTGACCGCACACCGGGCCCGGGGCTCCTTGTGCTTGACACGAGAGAGGCTTGGTACACGGACACCGCCTTTGACTACCGAACCGACACCCTCATTTTGACCGAGGCAGGCAGACGCTATGCCAAGGTGAGCCTTGAGGTTGTCATAACCCCCGAAGGGAAGCCGAGCGTAACGCGCACCCTCACCCTACCGCTGTCTCTCGGCGAGGACGGCGTGTGGCGTGCCGATTCGCTCACCTATCTTAAGTATGATGTAGAAACACTTTGTAAATAAATCTTCGAGAAGAAAGGTTCAGATGAGATGAAGTACAATGAGAAAATCGTGACCCTTCGGAAGGCTAACGGCTTCACGCAGGAGGCATTTGCCCGTGCGGTTGGCGTAACGCGCCAGGCCGTTTACAAATGGGAGGTGGGCGACTCCTACCCCGAGGCAGAGAAGCTGATTGCCATTAAAAAGCTCTTTGGTATCAGCATTGACGACCTGCTTGACGATAGCTTTGACGTGATTGTGGAAAAGGCCAAGAAGCCCGCGAGAAGAAGAAGCACCGCCGCGGCTCCCGCCGCCGAGACTGCACCCGTGGCCGAGGCTGTCGAGGCTCCCGCCATCGAGACCGCACCCGTGGCCGAGGCTGTCGAGGCTCCCGCCGCCGAGACCGCACC
>JAZSHY010000020.1:0-23569 GCA_045533505.1 Eubacteriales bacterium
CCCTCTTCCAAAGGACGCGTGACGGTACCTACCGCCGCACCGATGCGCTCACGCGTGAGCGCATGTACCCCACCTCATGCATTCTGCGTGAGCTTCGCGCTCATGGCTTTACCCCTCTGTCTGTGGGAAGCAGTCCCTATACCGATGTGTATACCGAGGATGCCGAACGCCTCTTTTTTGTGGCTCGCTGCGAAAAGTAAGGCACAGCTTCCTCTGCTCAAAAAAATGAAGGAGACATTCTATGGCAACGATTCTTCGCGGCATGTCGCGTGACGGGAGCGCCCGTATTCTTGTGATAAACTCACGTGACATCGTAAATTCGGCTATTTCGGCCCACAAAACAACCCCGACAGCCTCTGCGGCCCTCGGGCGGCTTCTGACGGGAGCCTCCATGATTGGCTCCTTGCAGGGAGAAAAGGAAAATCGCATAACCTTTTCGGTTACGGGAGACGGTCCAATCGGGAAGCTTCTTGCAGTCAGCGATTATTATGGGAATGTCAAGGGCTATATTGAAAATCCGATGGCAGACCTGCCTCTCAAGAAAAACGGGAAGTTGGATATCGGTGGGGCAGTGGGACGCGGTACGCTTGCGGTAATCCGTGAGGACGGCACGGGTGAGCCTCACATCGGCACGGTAGCTCTTGAAAGCGGCGAGATTGCCGAGGATATCACGAGATATTTTGCGGAGAGCGAGCAAATTCCTACCCTCTGTGCTCTCGGTGTTACGGTGGACAGGGATTACACCTGTCTTGCTGCGGGCGGTGTTCTGGTGCAGCTTTTGCCCTTTGCCGACGAAGGGGTGATTGCCTCTCTTGAGCGCAATGCCTCGGACCTCTATGATATCTCACGTCACTTTGCCGCGGGAAAAAGCCTTATGGAGGTGGCAGAAATCGCGATGCGCGACATTCCCTTCGACCCCTTTGACGAGATTGAGGTGTCATATCTTTGCGATTGCTCACGTGAGAGAATGCTTGCGGCGATTGGCCGTGTGGGCTACGATGAGGTTTCTAAGATGCTGGACGAGGAGGAGGCAGAGGGACACGAAAGAACCCTTGAGGCGAAATGCCGTTTCTGCAATACCGCGTACCGCTTTGGCGAAGAGGAGCTTCTCGCCGCCGCCGCAAGAAAAGCCTGACGGGGAAGCACGGCAAAAGAAAATGCCCCCGAGGGGGGCGAAGCTCTCTGTAGGAAGAGCCCCTTCCGCAAGGGCTCTTCACCAAATAGAAATGAGCTCGGTTTTCACCGAGCTCATTTTTGGATATTGCTTTGGTCGGATTTTTGCGAAAGGGTTCGCGGCCCTTGTCAGATATCGCGCTTGGCACCCTTGAGCTTGCGCTGCAAAACGCCGAGCACGTCATCAAAATCGGTGTCGCTTATGGTGGCGGTTGGTGTTCCGCGCTCGGTGTCATGGGGTGCCTCCTCAGTGACACTCGAAAAAATAGGCTCAGTCGAAAGCGCGGGTGCTTGTGCTGCGGTGCGTGGGGCGGCCTTTTTTGCTCCCTCAAAGCCCGTGGCAATAATGGTGATGCGGAGCTCATCCGTCAGCGTAGGGTCAAAGGTTGCGCCCCAGATGATATTGGCATCGGGATGGCTTTCATCGGCGATAATATTAGAGGCGAGATAAATGTCGTCAAGCGGCACATCGGGCGAGCCCGTGATGCTGGCAAGAATGCCTGTTGCCCCCGCGATAGAGGTTTCAAGGAGGGGAGAGCAGATGGCTTGCTTGGCCGCAAGCTCTGCCTTGTCGGCACCGGTACCGCAGCCAACGCCCATATGGGCAAGACCGGCATCCTTCATGATTGTGCTGACGTCGGCAAAATCAAGATTGATAAAGCCCGGGACGTTGATAAGCTCGGACACGCTCCGCACTCCCTGAAGAAGCACATCGTCGGCAATCTGGAAGGCATTGGCAAGCGTAATCTTTGCATCCGACACCTGCTTCAAGCGGTCATTCGGGATAACAATAAGCGAGTCTACCACCTCGCGCAGTGCCGCTACTCCGGCTTCGGCCTGAGCATTTCTCTTTTTTCCCTCAAAGGCAAAGGGCATGGTTACAATCCCCACCGTGAGAATGCCCTTTTCATGGGCAACCTTGGCAATAACAGGAGCGGCTCCCGTTCCGGTTCCGCCACCCATGCCCGCCGTCACAAACACCATGTCAGCACCTTCAACAAGGGCTGTGATTTCCTCAAGATTTTCGAGTGCGGCAGCCCGTCCGATTTCGGGATTGGAGCCTGCTCCTCGCCCATGCGTCGTCTCACGTCCGATTTCCACCTTGGTGGAGGCACGCGAGGCCTTCAAGGCTTGTCCGTCGGTATTGACGGCGATAAATTCTACTCCGTGAATGTTGGTGGATATCATGCGGTCAACGGCATTGTTGCCGCCGCCCCCCACACCGAACACCTTAATGGTAATACCGGCAGAAAACTCCGGCTTACGTACTTCTATATCCATATATGGACCTCCTTTTTGTGAGGTTTTGTTTACGAAAAGCGGTAAGCGAGTCAAAAAGTGTCACTTTCCTCTCTTATATTATACCATTTTCGCGCGTGATTGCAAGCCCTTTGCGCGATTTTTTCTTTTTGGCCTTTCCCCGCAGAGCCTCACACAAGATGAAAAGCTCCCCTGGCTTTCTCTTGACAGTGTGAGAAAACTGTGGTAAAATGGCTTCTGCTGTCACACAGAGGACAAGTCTTTTGGGAGGAAGAAACGATGCAGGAGCTTCTGATAGCTCTGCGGCGTTACCGCCGCGGACTTTCGCATTTGTTGCTTTTGGCTATTTTTGCCGGCGTGAATTGTATCCCGGCCCTGGCAAGCTCTGATTTCTATATCTTTTTTTCTCCCTTTTTGCCACGCTTTTTTATCGAAGCCGCAAGGGCCTTCTCCTCGGCGCTCGGCCTTCGCACCGTTCTCACGGCAGGCATTTTTGTGTCGCTTTGCCTTCTTTCACTGTGGTTCTATCTCAGGCTCCTTACTCGCCGCTCCGCACGCGCCTTCCGTGCAGCTACCCTCTATTACGCGGTGGACACAGCCGTTTTGCTTCTCTTTTCACTCTCCTTTTCGTATCCTGTCGGAATCCTTGATGCCGTCCTGCATCTTCTTCCTCTTTTATCGCTTTTCCTTGCCTCCCGTGCCGAGAGGGTGATGGAGAGCTTTGGGAAGAGGGGAGTGACTCTCTCCGAAGAGATGCTTGCCGCACTGGTTCTTCCTCCTGAGGGCCTGTCCCTCGGATATTATCTTGGCGACGACCTCCCGGATGAAGGAGATACGCCTCCGCTTCGCCTCGCTTCCGCACGAGCTCGTTGCCTTGCTTCGGTTCAGCTTTTCGGTATGGACATCTGCGTTCGCCGTGCCTTCGGGGTGACGGAGCTTGCCGTGGACGGTGAGGTCCTTGCCGAGCAGCGCGGTCTTCTGGAGCTTGCCTATTCGCTTACCGCAACGCGGCGGGGGCACCGCATTACCCTTCGCTTTGCGGCAGGGCGCCTTTACGGGCGCGTGCTTCTGCTTGTGGATGGACGCCTAGCCGCCGATGTGCGCCGCTATTTTTGACATAAAGATATCCCATTCGCGGCCTCTGCCGACGAATGGGATGTCTTTATGCTCCTGCGAGTGTGTGCCGTACACCGACTTAAAAATTCCCGTCACAGTTATTGACAACGAGGGGGAGCATGTGATAAAATGGGCAAAAAAAGGAGACTTTTATCATGGGCGTCAGCAGAATCGATTTTGTTACACTTGTCAACAACGCGTACTATTGCCAAAAGTATCAAAGCTATGAGGAATATACCACACTAACTGCCGACCTTTTGAATCAGGGTTATGTGAATTTTGATATGTTTGGCTCGGACATCTTGGCAAAATACGCCAAGGGGAAAACCGATGCCGCCTTCACTCTTGTGCACAACCTGCTCACTCTTTTCGTTTACAGTGATACACGGCTCCGCCAGAATGAATATGACGTTTATGTCAAGTTTTGCGAGAAGAGCAATCACAATTCCTTTGACCCGTCACAGCTGAGAGAGCACCGTCTTCAGTTCACAAGCGGCGACCTTTCGGCGTCAACCGCGCTGGTTCGCGAGCTTCGCGGCTCCATAAGCCCCTCGTACTATCAGAACTTTGTCTACGGTCTTGTGCTGCTGTCCCTGATGGATACCGGCAGCTTCACCTCGGATTCGTATGAAATTATTTCGGGCCTTCTCAGTTCCTCTGTCGACAACTGCCCGTCTTACGGAAACCTCATGGCGCAAGTCACCCAGTGGTGAAGGGAAACTTGGATTCATAAGAGAGGGGAGGCACAGTTGCCTCCCCTCTCTTGTCTTTTCGGCGAAACCGAAAGCCTCGCTTTCGCCTTCGCCGCGAGCCTCCCCTGCTCTTGGTGCAGTGCCTCCCACTGTCGTCTCTGCTTTTTTGCAAAAGGCTCTGACGGCTGAGCAAGACAACGCTTTTTTGAGGAAAGCACGCCGAAAAAACTCCAAAAAACCTAACAAAAGAAAAGTTTTGTTTACAAAAGATAAAAGGATAGGCAATCACCGAATAGTCGGTGGCTGCATATCCTTTTTTTGTGTGATGCTCAGTATACGGTGTCCTCTGCCGGGGCACGTGCGCCCTCATTCTCTTCTGCCTCGTGATAGGCAATCAGCTGTACATTGTAGGCGTCGATAACGGCAGCCTCAAGCTCGGCACGGAAGGTGGCATTGATGGGATGCACGATGTCACGGTAGGTGCCGTCCGGATTTTTGCGCGAGGGCATGACGATAAAGTAACGGTCTCTCGCGTAAATGACCTTAATGTCATGTACGGCAAGTGCCTCGTCAAAGGTGACCGAAACCACGGCCTTCATGGGGCCTTCATCAAAAAATTTGCGGATTTTAATGTCTGTTATCTGCATAAGAACATCCTTTCGTTTGATAAGTAAAATAGCCGATACTCGGGGAGCAAGCTCCTTTTGTGTGTCGTTGTAACACAATTATACTGTGGGAATGTGACCGAGGGAAAACCGCAATTGCGTTTTTTTATGTCCTACTTATGAAATTTTTGCTAACAACACGGGGGATACGGTTCGTATTTTGACGAAAACAGTTTTTTGAGGAGGAAAAAGGTATGCCGCTTGACAACACAGGCTACACAGGGAGTGGGGAGCTCAGACGTTGGCTTTCGGAGGTGAAGCGTATTCATTTTCTCGGTATTGCCGGGGCGGGGATGCGCGTTCTTGCACGGATGTGCGCCGAGCGCGGTTATACCGTGACGGGCTCCGACCTTGCCACCGACGGGGAGGGGGCCCTCTCGCTCGGGCTTTTCGGCATTGTCGTGGAGCCCCCCTCGGGGCACAGCAGTATTATGGACGCGGATATGGCGGTTTATTCAGTTGCCATACGAGAAGAATCCGAGGAAATCGCGGTTGCCAAGGAGAGGGGCATTCCGCTGGTTTCGCGTGCCGACCTTCTCAGCACCCTGATGGAGGACTATCGCGAGAAAATCGGTGTCGCGGGGACGCATGGGAAGAGCACCACCACGGCAATGCTCGCCTCCTGCCTCTCTGCGCTCGGCCATCGTCCGACAGCCGTTGTAGGTGCCTCCCTCGGCCCCTTAGGTGACGGATATTTGAAGGGAGATTGCGAGCTTTTTGCCTTTGAGGCCTGCGAATACCGACGCGCCTTTCTTTTGCACGCCCCTACTGTTGCGGTGCTCACCAATGCTGAATGGGACCACCCCGACTGTTACCCGAGCCGAGAAGCCTGCCTTTGTGCCTTTGCGGAGTATCTCTCTCTTCCCTCGGTGCGCCACTCGGTGCTTTCTGCCGAGGACGAGGGCTCCTGTGAGCTTATGAAGCGCATAGCGTGCCCTTATGTAAGCTTCGGCATCGCACGGGAGGCCGATGTCATGGCAGCCGACATAAGGGCCGAGGGGGCGGGGAGCCGATTCCGTCTTATCCTTCGCGGTGAGGACGCGGGCGAAGTGAGCCTGCCCGTGCCGGGGCGGCATAACGTCCTCAATGCCTTGGCTGCGGCAGGTGCGGCCCTTGCCTTGGGTGAGGAGGGAAGCTCACTCGCCGCTTCGCTTTCGGCATACCGCGGTATTTTACGGAGGACCGAATACCGAGGGAGCTATCGCGGCGTTCACTATTACGATGATTATGCCCATCACCCGACTGAAATCCGCGCTGCCCTCACGGCTCTTCGGGGGGAGGGGCGTCTTTTCTGCATTTATCAGCCGCATACCTATACAAGAACCGGTGAATTCTTTGCGGATTTTGCCAAAGCCCTCTCTTTTGCCGATTGCCCTGTTGTGGTGGGGACCTATGCCGCACGCGAGGCCCCGATTTCGGGTGCCGATTCGGCAGCTCTCGCCGAGGCCGCAGGCGGTATCTTCCTAAAAACGCCCGAGGAGGCCTCTCTTTATGTACGGAGCTGCGCAGAGGCGGGCGACAGGGTTGTCGTGATGGGGGCGGGAGATATCTCTGCCCGAATCTTCCTTGGCTGCCTCGGCTTTTGCGGTGAGGGGAGATGAATGGCTCGCCTTTCTTGCGACTGTTCTGCCGTTTTCTACAAATTTTTCACGTGCCCTTGATTTTTCTTCACTGATATGGTATGATTTATTATTATAAAATATGCACAAAAGGTTAGGATATAAAATGGGAATTCTAAGGGCTTTACCCGACGCCTCCGCTGTGGCTGCGGTGAAGGCAGAGCTTTCGCGCCGTGCCCTCCGCGGTGAGTGCGTGGGAGTGAGCGTTCTGACCTACGGCTGTCAGCAGAACGAGGCAGACAGCGAAAAGCTCCTCGGGCTCTGTGCGGAGATGGGGTACGTTCCTACCGAAAGCCTTGAGAATGCCACGCTTATACTGGTCAACACCTGTGCTATCCGTGAGCATGCGGAGCAAAAGGTGCTTTCGGTCATAGGGGGGCTCAAAAAATACAAGAAAAGAAATCCGTCGCTCCTCATCGGCGTTGTGGGCTGTATGACGGCACAGCCGCATAGGGTGGCCCAACTCAAAAAAAGCTATCCTTACGTGGACTTCACCCTTGACCCTGCTTCTCTTGCCACTCTGCCTCTCGCGGTGGCGGGCCGTCTCGCGGGCGAGCCGCGCGGCTTTTACCGAACCGAGGACTCTACGCTCTCCGAGGGGATAACCCCCTTCCGTATGAGGGGGGACCGTGCCTGGCTCAGTATTATGTACGGTTGCAACAATTTCTGCTCCTACTGCATAGTGCCGTACGTGAGGGGGCGAGAGCGCAGTCGCTCGGTTTCGGATATTATGGCCGAGGCCGAGGCTCTTGTTGCCTCGGGAGTGCGCGAAATTACCCTGCTTGGTCAAAACGTCAATTCCTACGCGGGCGAAACCGATTTTGCCGGCCTTATCTCGCAGATTGCCGCCATTCCAGGCGATTTTCTTATCCGCTTTATGACGAGTCATCCGAAGGATGTGTCGGACCGCCTTGTGGAGACCGTAGGGAGCACCGAAAAAATCGCACCCGCCTTTCATCTCCCCCTCCAATCGGGGAGTGACCGTATCCTCGCTGCGATGAACAGGCGCTATACCGTCGAAAAGTATCTGCAAACGGTAGAGAAGCTTCGCAAGGCGCGTCCCGGCATTGTACTGACGAGCGATATCATCGTGGGCTTCCCCGGTGAGAGCGAGGAGGATTTTGAGGCCACCCTCACGATGCTCCGCAGGGTGCGGTACGACATGGTGTATTCCTTCCTCTACTCCCCCCGCATCGGGACGCCTGCCGCCGAAATGGAGGGTAGGGTAGATGAGGATGTGCGTGCCGCGAGAATGCAGCGGCTCCTTGCTCTTCAGGCCGATATTTCGGGCGAGATTGGCAAGGGCTACGTGGGGAAGACACTGCGTGTTCTTGACGAGGGGCCCTCGAAGAATGACCCAGCGCGCCATTCGGGCCGCACGGCAGGGGGCAAGCTCGTTCATTTTGCCCCGTCCTCCGACCATAGCGGAGGATTTCAGAATGTACATATTGACCGCGCCGACGCCTATCTTATGTACGGCACGGTACAGGAAAGTGAGAAAAAGCAATGAATATCAAAGAAGCAGCAAAGCTCCTCGGCGAGGCTCTTTCGGCTGAGCCCTCCGTCATCTCCTTCAACGCCGCCAAGGCCGCCTACGACACCGATGAGGTGCTTTCGGGTATGATGGCCGAGTACCGCACGGCGAGAACCCTGCTTGGCGAGCTTTACGCCAAGCCTCAGCTGAGCGAGGAGGAGGGGCGCACCGCCGATGCGCTCAACACCCGTATCGCCGAGCTTTCCGAAGCCATTCGCGAAAACCCCATTTATGCGGCTCTTAAGGAGGCCGAGGGAGAGGTTTCTCAGCTGATGGCCACCATCAACGACACGCTTTCCTTCTATGCCTTTGGGGAAGTGCCCGGCGGCTGCACGCATGACTGCTCCAGCTGCGGCGGCTGTCACTGATATGAAGGATACGGTGTTAGAGCGCGCCGCCGACCTCAAAAGCCCATCGCCCATGATGCGGCAGTATCTGGAGATTAAGGCCGAGTATGCCGATTATATTCTCCTTTACCGCCTCGGTGATTTCTTCGAATGCTTTTTTGAGGATGCGGTGACCGTCTCGCGCGACCTTGAGCTGACTCTCACGGGGCGTGACTGCGGAGAGGGGCTTCGCGCCGCTATGTGCGGTGTGCCCTTTCATAAGTCCGACCTCTACATAGGACGGCTTGTTGCGCTCGGCTATAAGGTTGCGGTTTGCGAGCAGACAGAGGACCCTGCCTCGGCGCGCGGTCTTGTCCGGCGTGAGGTGGTGCGTGTTGTCACTCCGGGTACCGTGACAGATACCGCCCTTCTTGAGGACGGACAGAACAATTATCTTGCCGCCCTCGCCTATGCGCCGACAGGCGTAGGCCTCGCCTTTGCCGACATTTCAACAGGGCAGGTATCTGCCACCTTTATCGCAGGGGAAAATCGGCAGGCACGCCTTGAAAATGAGCTGGGTGTCTATGCTCCCAAGGAAGCAATTTTGAATATTTCCGAGGACGGCTGTCTCGAGATTACGGCCTTCCTCCGCGAGCGCTTCGGCACCCGTATCGAGGCTAAGGCAACCCGTCTCTTTCAGCCCGAGGCGGCCCTTGCTCTTGTCGAGGCCTGCTTCGGTGACAGGGCGCGCGCCCTCACCGAGGAGGCGGCAAGCTGTGCTGTCGGTGCGCTTCTCGCCTATATCCGCGAAACGCAGAAAACCGAGCTCACCTTTGTCAAGGAGCTGAACGTCTACACCGACGGCCAGTATATGGAGCTTGACCTTGCCACGCGCCGCAATCTTGAGCTTGTGGAAACCATGCGAAGCAAGGAAAAGCGCGGCTCGCTTCTTTGGGTGCTGGACAAAACACGCACGGCTATGGGCGCGCGCCTCCTTCGCTCGTGGGTGCTGAAGCCCCTCGTTTCGGTTTCGGCCATCGCAAGGCGGCAGAGTGCGGTTTCGGATTTTGTCTCCGACTATATGCTTCGTGAGGAGCTGCGCGAGTGTCTTTCGCACGTGCTTGACCTTGAACGCCTCACGGCCCGCGTGGTCTACGGCTCCGCCACCGCGCGCGACTTGCGCGCGATTGCTTCGAGCCTTGCCGATATCCCCACCCTGCTCGCCCTTCTTCAGGGAGCGAAAAGCGAAGGGATACAGGCGCTTCTTTCGGAGCTTGACCCGCTTTACGATATTTACGAATGCATTGAGGCCGCCATTGTGGAGCAGCCTCCCTTTACCGTCCGTGAGGGCGGTATGATACGCGAGGGCTATAATCCCGACGTCGACTATTTGCGCGGTGTGCGCGAGAACGGGCGCGGCTGGATTGAGGAAATCGAGGCCCGCGAGCGTGAGGAAACCGGGATACGCAGCCTGAAGGTTGGCTACAATAAGGTCTTTGGGTATTACATCGAGGTGACAAAATCCAACATCGGTGATGTGCCGGAGCGCTATATCCGCAAGCAGACGCTTACGGGGTGTGAGCGCTATATCACCCAGCAGCTCAAGGAGATGGAAACCACCATTCTCGGTGCCGACGATAAGCTTGTGGCATTGGAATACGAGCTCTTCACCGAGCTTCGTCTCAAGGTGGCGGCTGCCGCCGCGCGTATTCAGGACACCGCCGCGCGCCTTGCCGAGCTTGACTGCTATCTTTCGTTTGCCGAGGTGGCCGCCAAGAACCATTATGTGCGCCCTGAGGTGGATAACAGCGGTGAGCTTATCATACGTGAGGGCCGCCATCCGGTTGTCGAGCGGTTTGTGAAGGACAGCTATTTTGTCCCGAACGATACGCGCCTTGATACCGAGAGGGAGAGGCTCTACCTTTTAACAGGGCCCAACATGGCAGGAAAATCCACCTATATGCGCCAGGTGGCCCTCATCACCCTCATGGCTCAGATTGGCTCCTATGTTCCCGCCGCCGAGGCCACTGTCGGAATTGCCGACAAAATCTTCACGCGCGTGGGCGCGTCGGACGATTTGGCATCGGGGCAGTCAACCTTTATGCTGGAGATGAACGAGGTCGCCTCCATTCTCAGGAATGCCACCTCCCGTTCTCTTGTCATTTACGACGAGGTCGGGCGTGGGACAAGCACCTATGACGGAATGTCCATTGCCCGCGCGGTTGTGGAATATACTCATAAGAAAATCGGCGCGCGCACGCTTTTTGCCACCCATTATCACGAGCTGACCGCTCTTGAATCCGAGCTTCCCGGTGTTGTCAATTACAACATTGCCGCCAAAAAGCGGGGGGACGGAATCGTGTTTCTCCGCAAGATTGTGAGGGGTGCCGCCGATGACAGCTACGGCATTGAGGTTGCGGCGCTTGCCGGCGTACCCGACGAGATTGTGCGCCGTGCGAAAAAAATTCTTGCCGAAATCGAGTCAGGCAAGGTTGGTACAAGTGCCGTCCGCCCATCACCGAGGGAGGAGCCTCTCCTCCTTGGCCTTCTTGGCGAGGTGAAGAGGAGTGAGGCCGAGGAGGCTGCCGAAAAAATCCGCGCGCTTGACCTCAACACGCTGACCCCGATTGAGGCTATGAACCTTCTTTTTGAGCTTAAAAAAATGCTGAAGGACTGATAAAGAGGAGTAGGTATGGGGAAAATCAACCTGCTGACCGAGGAGGTCGCCAATCTGATTGCTGCGGGCGAGGTGGTAGACCGCCCCGCCTCGGTTTTGAAGGAGCTTTTGGAAAATGCCATAGACGCGGGTGCCACCAAGGTGACAGCCGAGATTTCTCATGGCGGCGTGAGCCTTCTTTCGGTCAGCGACAATGGCTGCGGTATCGCCTCCGAGGACCTTCCCGTGGCTCTGCAGCGCCATGCCACCAGCAAAATCAGGAACGCCGAGGACCTTGATGAAATTCTTACGCTCGGCTTCCGCGGCGAGGCCCTTGCCGCCATTGCGGGGGTTTCGGTGCTTGAAATCGTGACGCGCACGAGGGATGCTGATGTCGGAACGCTTCTGCGTGCCGAGTACGGCAGGATTGTCGAGGTTTCGGAGGTCGGCTGCCGAGAGGGCACCACGGTTGCCGTGCGTGAGCTCTTCGGGAATGTGCCCGCACGCCGCAAATTTCTGAAAAAGGACGTCACCGAGGCGGCGGCGTCGGTTGCCTATGCCGAAAAGCTCGCCCTGGCTCACCCCGAGGTGGCCCTTACCATGATAGTGGACGGCACGGTCAAATTTTCCACCGCAGGTGACGGCGATGTGCTTGCCGTTCTCTATGCTCTTGAGGGCCGCGAGTTCGCGAAGAAGATGCTGCCCGTCAAGGGCGAGCTTGCCGGAATGTCTCTCTCCGGCTACGTCGGGCGCAGTGACAGCGTCGTCGGCACACGCAACCATCAAAACTTTTACATCAACGGGCGTTATATTCGCTCCAAAACCATGCAGGCTGCCCTTGAGCAGGCCTTCACCTCCTATATCGCTCCCGGGAAGTTCCCGGTGGCAACACTGTTTCTCACCATCTCTCCGGGGGCTGTCGATGTGAATGTGCATCCCGCCAAGCTTGAGGTGCGCTTTTCAAACGAGCGTACCGTCTTCGAGCTTGTGTATCACGCGGTGCGCGGCGCTCTCACGGCGGCCTCGTATCGCCCCGAGCTTTCGGGAATGCCGCAATCCCAAGCCGAAAGAGCAAAGGTCACCCCACAAACAGCCGTCAGGGAGTCGCTTTCCCATCCGATACGCATGGAGCTTCCCCGCAGGGAAGCAGCCGCGCCCGCCAAGGAGGGCGTGGGCGCCGCTCGGCCTATACCGCCCCGTGCTTCGGCGCGCGAGGACCTCTCTCCCCGTGATTCGCTCCGTGTGCTTGCCGATTACGCGAGGCAGGGCGCGGAGGCGCCCCGCGTGGCATCGAACACCCCATTTTCGTACGAAAGGGAGGAGGGCACGCCTGCCGAAGAGAAGGGAAGAGCGCCCTCGCTTCCTCCCGAAGAGAAGGGAAGCGCGCCCTCGCTTCCTCCCGAGGAGAAGGCGGAGGAGACCGTCGCCTTCCGTATTGTGGGCGAGGCGTTTTCCACCTATGTTCTCATCGAGGAGGGCGACAGACTTCTTGTTATCGACAAGCACGCCGCGCATGAGAGAATTCTTTTCGAGGAGCTGCTTGCTGAGCAAAGAGCGTCGGGCGCCGCTGCCTCGCAGGTGCTGCTTTTTCCGCTTTCTCCGCGCCTTTCGGGAACCGAGCGCGCATCCCTTGCGGAATACCGCGCCGATATGGAGGCGGCAGGCTTCTTTTACAAAATTTCCGAAGGCGAGGTGCTTATTGAGGCTATCCCCTCACGCGTCTCTCCCGATGCGGCTGAGGCCCTCTTTGCCGAGATGGCGGCCTCTCTCTCCGAGGGGACGGGGGACCCTGCCATCACCGAAGCCGTTCGTAGAGAGCGCACCCTCTGGCAGGTGGCCTGCAAGGCTGCCATCAAGGGCGGGCGCCTTTATGATGAGGCGCATATCCGCTGGCTTTGCGAGAGGGTTCTTGCGATGCCCGATATCACGGTTTGCCCCCATGGGCGGCCCATTGCCTTTTCGCTGACAAAGCACTGGCTTGACCGCGAATTCAATCGTATCCAACACTGAAAGGAAGCGTATGTTTACCGTATTAAAAACCGAAGGGAAGGCACGCCGTGGCCGTATGAAAACGGTTCACGGTGTTATTGAAACTCCCGTATTTATGAATGTCGGAACCAGTGCCGCCGTCAAGGGCGGAATATCCACCCGTGACCTTGAGGAAATCGGCTGTCAGGTTGAGCTTTCCAACACCTACCACCTTCACATCCGTCCGGGTGACGAGCTTATCAAGGCTATGGGAGGCCTTCATAAGTTCTTCAACTGGAAAAAGCCCATTCTGACCGATTCGGGCGGCTTTCAGGTCTTCTCGCTTGCGAAAATCCGCAAGATTTATGAGGAGGGCGTTTGGTTCCATTCGCACATGGATGGTAAGAAGATATTCATGGGTCCCGAGGAAAGCATGCGGATTCAGGCCAATATCGGCTCCACCATCGCGATGGCCTTTGATGAGTGTGTGGAAAATCCGACCACCTACGACTATGCCAGACAATCGAGCGAGCGCACCCTGCGCTGGCTCATACGGAGCAAGAATGAGCTGGAAAGACAGAGGGCACTCCCCGATGCCGTCAATCCCCATCAGCTTCTTTTCGGTATCAACCAGGGCAGCACCTTTGAGGATTTGCGTATTGAGAATATGTGCCGTATGGCCGAAATTCCGCTTGACGGCTACGCCATAGGAGGGCTTGCCGTGGGCGAGGAGGCCGAGGATATGTACCGCATTATCGAGGCGGTGGAGCCCTATGCCCCCAAGGATAAGCCTCGGTATCTGATGGGTGTCGGCACCCCTCAGAACATTCTTGAGGCGGTGCATCGCGGCGTGGATTTCTTTGACTGCGTTATGCCTTCGCGGAACGCCCGTCACGGGAACCTCTTTACCTGGCACGGGAAAATGAACATCAATAACGAGCAGTATTATGCTGACCCGAAGCCGATTGACGAGGCCTGCGGTTGCCCCGTGTGCCGCCGATATTCGCGTGCCTACATTCGCCATCTCTTTAAGGCGCGTGAGCTTCTTGGAATGCGCCTTGCCGTTCTTCACAATCTCTATTTCTACAACGAGCTTATGGCAAAAATCCGCGAGGCGCTTGACGAGGGGCGCTTCGAGGAATTTTACCTCAGATGGCATAACCGTCTCGCTGAGAGAAGCGAGGATTTTTCGCCCGTGCCGCAGCAGTTTGCCAATCGCATTCTCTACCGCGACCCCGCCACCGTCGTCCCTGTTTGCGTACAGGAGGGAATTGAGCTCGGTGCGCCTGCCGGAAAGGTGAAAAAGAAAAAATCGGTGAAGCCGCCGCCAAAAGACAGCGAATAAGAAAAAAGCCCGAAAGGGCTTTTTTCTCAGGAATACATGTTGTTGGCCTTCATATAGGCGTAAATCTTTTCTCCGTGCTGCTGCTCCTCCGCCCCGATGTGAGAGAGCATTTTGCGCGCGGCGGGCGTTTCAAATTCGAAGACAGAGGTGTTGTAGGTGGAGGAAACATGCTTCTCGGAGGCGAGCATGTCCTGGCAAAGGAAGGCGTCGCTCTTTCGGTCACTCTCGCTTGCATACGAGGTGGCACAGCAGTTCTTGTTGTTTGCGCTGAGTGTGGCAGGCACCTCGGGGACCGTGCCTCCCATCATGGCCTCAATTGTTTTGAGATGGCTTTCCTCGGTGGCCTTCAATTCCCCAAAGAGGCATTTAAGCTCCTCGGCCTTGGCCTCCTCGGCATACCGTCCGTACTTGCCGATGCAAAGCTCCTCCTGGCCCTTGAGGTCCTTAAGCAGCGAGGTTTCTTTTTGTGTCAGGTTCATGGCAATTCTCCTTTTCTGTGGGTTTGCTTTCATTATGCACCGAGATAGGGAAAATTATGCATTTTAAGTCCTTCCGATTTTGGGGAAGTGAATTGACAAGCATGGGATTTTATGGTATTATAAAAGAAAAAGTCATAGAAGGAGCTTCTTATGTATAATGTAAAGGATTACGGCGCTCTTGGCGACGGTAAGAGCTTAGATTCGGGGGCCATTCAAAGGGCTATTGACGCTTGTGCCGAGGCAGGCGGCGGTACGGTATATATTCCCGAGGGCAGCTATGTCTGCGGCACCATGCATATAAAGTCCAATGTGTGCGTTCACCTTGACCTCGGCGCGACCATTTACGGTAGCACGAACCCTGACGATTTTGACCCCTACGAGGTTCCCACCAACAACCTCTATCAGGATAGAAGCCACAGCTTTTTCCACCACAGCCTCTTTCATGCCGACGGGGAGACGCATATCGCGCTCACAGGCCTCGGCACCATAGATATGCAGAGCGTTTGGGAGGTCAAGAGCTGGTTTGTCCCCGAGATAGGCAGGGAGGATGAGTGGTGCCGCGCCTGCAAGATTGTGGCCCTCAAAAACTGCAAGGATGTCACCATCCGCGACCTCACCATGAAAAACGCCACCGACCTTGCCGTGTATTTCGCGGGCTGCGAGCAGGTTTTGGTCACGGGGCTCAAGATGCGTGTGCATATTGACGGTATCAGCCCCGACAGCTGCCGCGACGTTGTGATTTCGGACTGCATTATCGAGGCGGGCGATGACGGCATCGTGATGAAATCCTCCTACACGCTCGGCAAATTCAGGCCGATGGAGAACCTTGTCATTTCGAACTGTGTGGTGTCCAGCTTTTGCAGTGGCATAAAATTCGGCACAGAGTCCAATACAGGCTTTATCAATATCACCGTAACGGGCTGTGTGATTTACAACACGCGTCTTTCGGCCCTTGCGCTGGAGGCGGTGGACGGTGCCGTGATTGACGGCGTTTCCATCTCCAATATCTCTATGCGGAACGTAGGAAATCCGCTTCTTATTACGGTGCAAAACCGTGGTCGCGGTCCCGAGGGAACCCCCCTTGGCCAAATCAAGAACGTCTCGCTCTCCAACATCACGGTGGTGGAGCCCGTGGAGCCGTTTGTGGTTATGGCACAAAACGCCGCGATGTATGCGAAGGGGGAAACAACCGTAACTCCCCATTACTATCCCTTTTTGGTTATGGGAGATCCTAAGAGCCCGATTCGCAACGTTTCGCTTTCCAACATTCAGGTTATGTCCCCCGGCGGCGGCACCGAGGAAATGCGTAATATCGAGGTGCCTGAGGTTCATTACGGCTATCCCGAATGCAACCGCTTTGGAAATGAGCACCCCGCGCACGGCATGATAGCCCGCGATGTTGACAACCTGAAGCTCTACAACGTGGACTTTTATACCGAGGCACCCGATGCGAGAGACCCCATCGCGCTTATCCGCGTCACGCGCTTTAAAGAGGTGTAAGCCAAAAAAAGAAACAGCTGTCAGCGACAGCTGTTTCTTTTTTATTTTGCCGTATCAGACTCCCGAGTAGGCAGAGAAGCCACCGTCAATGGGGAGAACGACGCCTGTGACAAACGAGGCTCCCTCGGAAAGCAGCCAGAGAAGACCGCCGACGAGCTCGTGGGACTCACCGAATCTCTTCATAGGCGTGGCACCGAGAATTTTCCCCGTACGTGCGGTGGGGGTGCCGTCAGGATTGAAGAGAAGGGCACGGTTCTGATTCGAAACAAAGAAGCCGGGGGCAATGGCGTTCACGCGCACACCCGTTGTGGCAAAATGCACAGCAAGCCACTGCGTGAAGTTGGAGACAGCGGCCTTGGCGGCGCTGTAAGCGGGAATTTTCGTAAGGGGACGGTAGGCGTTCATAGAGGAAATGTTGAGAATATTGCCGCCCTTGCCCGATTCGGCCATGTCCTTGGCAAAGGCCTGGGTGGTAAGGAAGGCGGCAGTCACGTTGAGGTCGAACACGAAGCGAATCCCCTCGGGCTTCAGCGAGAAGAAATCCTTCTTCTCAAGGTCGGGCATGTCGGCGACCTCATAGTATTCGTTGTCGGTGGTGGCACGGGGGTTGTTTCCGCCGGCGCCGTTGATAAGAATATCGCAGGGGCCAAGCTTTGCGAGAACCGCCTCATGGGCAGCGGCGAGGCTCTCGGGGCTGAGGCAATCCACCTCCACCATAATGGCGCGCCCGCCCTCGGCCTCAATTTTGGCAACGACGGCATCGCCCGCCTCCTTGTTGCGGTCAAGAATGGCCACCGCCGCGCCGCAGGCCGCAAGAGCCTCGGCAAAGGAGGAGCAAAGCACACCGGCACCGCCGGTTATAACGGCAACCTTGCCGCTAAGGTCGATAGAAAAGGGAAGCTTCATAATGTGATATCTCCTTTTTTGTTTTTATATGGGGAAAAGACTTTATACACTTTTTATAAGAGCCCTGCCGCCGTTTGCCCGATACAGGGCAAAAAGAACGCGCATGGTTCTGGCCGCCGAGGCGAGCGGCACAGGAACCTCGCCCCCCTCGCGGATGGCGGTGTAGAATTCCTTCATGCTGACGGTGTGTCCCGTGCCCCAGCAGCTTTTACCCACAATGGGGACAAGGTTTTCCTCGGTATCTACCTGTATGCCGTTTTTGTAAAGATGACCGTTCATTCCCGTGATGTAGGCTCCGCTTCTCGTGAATACCTCATAATACACAGGCGCATCGGTGGGATAGTTTAGCGTTGCCGAGAAGGAAAGTCTTCCGCCCCCCTCAAAGTCCACAAGGAAGAAGGCATTGTCCTCCACCTCGCTGAAGGGCGCGTTCTTGAAGAGAAAGGTTTGTCCCGATACCGCCGTTGGCTGCTCGTCAAAGGCGGAAATCAGAAGGTCAAGCGTGTGAATGGCCTGGTTTATCATTACGCCGCCGCCCTCGCGCTTCAAGATACCGTGCCAATCGTCGGCAGTGTAATATTTTTTGCCGCGGTCCCAGGAAAGCTGACCGCGTGCGGCTACGGCACCGCCCTCCTCGCGGAGAAGACGGTAAAAGAGAATATTTTGGGGAGTACGGCGGTTCTGGAAGGATACCGTAATGCGGGCATCCGAGGCAGCGGCTGCCGCCTCAACCGCGAGAAGCTCCTCCTCGGAAATGCAGACGGGCTTTTCGAGATAGACGTGAATACCGCGGCGGAGGCATTCGCAAGCCATCTCGGCATGCAGGTCATGCGGTGTCGTGATGTGAACAGCGTCGGGCTTTACCTCGTCGAGCATTTTGCGGTAATCGGTATAAATAGCCGCCCCCTTGGCATATTGCTCACGGTAGGCAAGGGCCCTCTCCTCGCGAATGTCGCAAAGAGCCACAATATCCGTATAGTCGCCGGCAGCAAGATTGGCAAGATGAAGCTGGGCGATGGCACCACAGCCTATCAGTGCGGAACGAAACGGCTTGCTTTTCATACGCTCTCCTTTTGGCACACCCTCGCGGCACGAAGGTCTTGTATTGGGCTTCGCTGTGCGAAGCCGCACGAAAATACGGTAAGTCCTCTTGTCAAAGGAATGGGGGAAGAGAAAATCTCTCAACTATATTATACAAAAAGGCTTTCTTTTTTTCCATTGTAGAAATTGTCAAAACTATTGCAAATATTGACCTTGTATGGTACAATGGTATCAGAAACAGAAGGGTAGGATTGCCAATGGATTTTTATAAAGCCGAAAACTATAAAGGGATTCGCTTTTTCCATACCGTGGAGGAGCATCCCGTGCCCGACGATTTTTCGCGCCACTGCCACGAGCATTACGAGATTATTTATGTTAAGCGCGGCTCGGGGAAATATGTGGTGGAGGGGGTGTGCTATGACCTCCGCGCCGAAACTATGATGCTCTTTCGTCCGGGGGATTTTCATTACGTGAATGTGGAGCATAGCGAAGCATACGAGCGTTACGTCCTGCATTTTTCCGCCGATGAGCTGCTCGCAACCTCGGCCACCGTGAAGGCCCTTTTGGAAAAGCCGCTCTTTGAAGGTGTTTTTTATGAAACGGGGAGCTTTTCTCTCTCGGTCACGCCTGTTTTTGAGCATTTTTCCCGTCTTTCCCAGCTCCCTCAGCAGCTTTCGGAGCAAATGGCGCCGTTGCTTCTTTCGGAGCTTTTGCACCTGCTCTCAGTGGCAAGCCCTACCTCGCACAAATCGCACCGCGAGGAGCCGCTTGGCGCACGAGTTATCCGCTATGTGAATGCGCATATGGCGGAGCCGCAGTCGCTGGATGCGCTGGCGAGCGAGTTCTATGTCAGCAAATTCTATCTTTGCCGCGCCTTCAAGCAGCACAACGGCATTTCTATTCTTGGCTATATCAACGGCAAGCGTGTAATGATGGCGCGCCAGATGCTGGAAAGCGGTGAGGCGGCCTCCGTCGTTTCCGAGAGAGTGGGCTTTTCGGATTATTCCACCTTTTACCGCGCCTATCGCAAGGCGTACGGTCATGCTCCCACAGCGGTGCGGCGCACACGGGAGACGAAGGAGGTGCGTTCATGAATCGGGAGAAATATCCGTTGCTTTCCTCCATAGCCTCTCCCCATGACCTACGTGCCATGAGAGAGGAGGATATGCCTCGCCTTTGCGAGGAAATCCGTGCCTATCTTCTGGAAACGGTACCGGAAACGGGAGGGCATCTCGCCTCAAACCTCGGCGTTGTCGAGCTGACGGTGGCTCTCCACCGCGTCTTCGATACTCCCTCTGACCGCATCATTTTTGACGTTGGCCATCAAAGCTACGTGCACAAGCTTCTCACGGGGCGGGCCGACAGGTTCTCAACGCTCCGCTGCCCGGGAGGTCTTTCCGGCTTTACCTGCCGTGCCGAGAGCGAATATGACGCCTTCGGTGCGGGGCATTCCTCCACCTCGCTTTCGGCGGCCCTCGGCTTCGCCCGTGCCGATGTCCTTGAGGGGAGGAGCACCTATACCGTGGCTGTTGTGGGTGACGGCGCCTATACGGGCGGCATGATTCACGAGGCACTCAACAACTGCTCACCCGAGCTCCCTCTTTTGATTGTCCTGAATGAAAACGAGATGTCCATCTCCCGCAATATAGGCGGCTTTGCCCATTATATCGCAGGTATCCGCAACTCCCCCCCTTATCGCCGTGCCAAGCATTGGACGACGGCACTCCTCTCAAGGCTCCCTCTTTTGGGAAAGCCTATGTACCGCCTTTTGCGCGCCATCAAGCAGGGGGTGAAGAACCGTCTCTACTCCTCCAATTATTTTGAGGAGCTCGGCCTTTACTATCTCGGCCCGGCGGACGGCAACAACTATAAGGAAACCGAATATTTGCTCCGCAAGGCAAAGGAGCGACGGGAGAGCGTCATTCTCCACCTTGTCACAAAGAAAGGGAAGGGCTACCCTCCCGCCGAGGAGAATCCCTCCGAATACCATAGTCTGCGTCGGTGTGCGCCGTCGGGAGATACGATGCCCCTTTTGGCAGGCCGTGTCCTTTGCGAGCTGGCCGCGCAGGAGCCGCGCATGGTGGCGGTTACAGCGGCCATGTCCTCGGGCACAGGCCTTGAGCCCTTTTTTGCCGCCCACAGGGAGCGCGCCTTTGATGTGGGGATTGCCGAGGGGCATGCTCTCACCTTTGCGGCAGGCCTTGCCGCCGCGGGGCAAAAGCCGTACTGTGCCGTGTATTCCACCTTTCTTCAGCGTGCCTATGACAGCCTTGTGCACGATATCGCGCTTCAGAAGCTGCCCGTCCGTATCCTGATAGACAGGGCGGGGCTTGCTTCGGCTGACGGCGCCACCCACCACGGGATTTTTGACGTGGCCTTCCTCTCGCATATCCCGAATATTCGCCTGCTGGCTCCCGCCACGCTCGGCTCGCTCTCGGCCATGCTCCGCGAGAGCGTGAGCTGCGAGGGCCCTCTGGCCATTCGCTATGAAAACCGCACCGAGGACGAAGCTATTCTTTCGGCCTTTTATCCAAAGGGAGACTACGAAGCCTTCGGAGTTCGCCCGAGCTTTGAGGCAAGGGAGGAGGCGCGGGACGGAGTGATTCTCACATACGGTGCCGTAGCAAGCGAGGCGCTTGCGGCTTCGGCGGCTCTTGCCGATGCGGGGCTCTCTGTCGGTGTTGTTCTCCTTGAGGAGCTTAAGCCGTACGAGGCTTCTGCCGCGAAGCTCCTTCCGCTGCTTCGTGACTGCCCCCGCGTCCTCTTTCTTGAGGAAGGGATTCGTGACGGCGGCGCGGGCATGCAGCTGTTTGACCGCCTCAGGGAGCACGGCCTTTCGGCAAGGCTGCACATTTTGGCCATAGACGGGCATTTTGCCATTCCGAAAGCCCCCGTCTCTCTGCGAGAGCACTGTCACATCACCTCGGAGGATGTCATCGCTTGGTTTTTGCGTGAAGCCCAATAAAGCGCGTGCGGGCAGGGAAGGGACAGCTCCGCCCACCTGCCAATAAAAAAGCCTCGGCCCGAAGCAATTCGAGCCGAGGCTTTTTTGTTTTCTTAGGCTTTGCCGGAGCACCCGAAGAGGCGAAGCTTCTTGCGCGCTTCCTCGGTAATGGCAGATACCTTGCGGTTGCGGATTTTGAGGTAGTCCTCGTCTGCCTCAAGTCCTGCTACCATGGCGCGGGCACCCGCGAGACAGATGTCGGTGAAGATGTTCACCTTGGCAATTCCGCCGCGAACCGAGTTGCGGAAGTCGTCGTCCGACAGGCCCGAGCCGCCGTGCAGCACGAGGGGAGTGTCGATAGCGGCGCGAATCTGCGCAAGGCGCTCAAGGTCAAGCTGGGGAGCCGTCTTATAGGCACCGTGCGCCGTGCCGATGGCGATGGCAAGGGCATCAACCCCTGTGGCCCTCACGAAGTCGCGGGCCTCCTCTACTGTGGTATAACGGTCTGCCTCGCCCTGTACACCTGCGTTACCGACGTGGCCGATTTCGCCTTCCACCGATGCACCGTAGAGGTGGGCGATATTGACGATTTCACGGGTTGCGGCAAGATTCTCCTCGGGAGAATTCAGGCTTCCGTCAAACATAATGCTTGAAAATCCAAGGCTGAGAGCCTCCACGCAACGCTCAAAGGTGAGACCGTGGTCGTAATGCACAACGACGGGCACCGTGGCGCGCTTGGCGGCGGCAATCATAGAAGGAGCAATCAGCTTCAGCTCCCCATAGGGGAGAAGCACCTCGGCGGTGCCGATTACAACGGGGGAGCGCTCCGCCTCGGCAGCGGCGATAACGCCCTCCAGCATATCGCTGTCTGTGGCATTGAAAAGCCCGACAGCATAGCCGCCGTCACGGGCGGCGGGCAAGATGTCATTCAAAGATACAATCATACAAGTTCCTTCCTTCCATAAAGCTTTTCTAAGATTGAAATTTCGGCAAGCGGGCGCATACCGCCTACCGCATCCGCAGCCCCAAGGCTTGCGGCGGCGGTAAGTGAGCCGAGGCGCAAAAGCTCTTCATCGGTGTAACCGTGCATCAGGGCGTAAAGGCTCCCCGCACAGAAGGCGTCGCCGGCTCCCGTAGTGCCTACGATGTAGTCGCTCGGCAAATTAAGCGAGGCCATCGCCGAAAAACCGTTTTCCTTATCATGCACAACGCCGAGCTTCGGGCAGTGAATGATGACCTTTTTCTGCACACCGAGCGCAAGCAGAGCCTCCGTTACTCTCTTGAGCGCATCCACCGTAGGATGCTTGTCAAGCGGAATCCCGGTAAGCGACGAGGCCTCAAGCTCATTGATAATGAGGTAATCGACATAGGGAAGAGCAGGGAGAACAGCTGTTTTATAGCGGTCTGACGGCTCACTGATAAGGTCAATCGAGGTGGAGAGGCCGGCGCGCTTTGCCTCGGCCAGAAGGCGTGCGGAGCGGCAGCCGTATTCGGCATCGGGCTGGTCAAGCGCATCGAGGAGAAGGAGATACGCGAGATGCAGATGCTTGGCGCCCAGCTCGTCAAAATCAAAGTCTTCAACATCCAGCTTGGCATTCGAGCCGGCGAGAGTGAAGAAGGTGCGCTCACCTCCCACCACGTTGATGACGTCGGTGAAGCTCGTCGGAGCCTCGTCGGTTATCAGCATCTTCGAGGTGTCGAGCCCGGCATCCGTCATCTTCTGAATGGCGAATTTCCCGTATGCATCGTTGCCCACCTTGCCAAACACGCGGATGGGGTAGGAGGGGTCAAGCTTTGCCATGTTAATGGCGGTGTTCGGTACGGAGCCCCCCGTGCTCTGCTCCATAGCCGAAATCTGAACCAATCGGCCCGCCTCGGGGTAAACAGGTACGGTTTTCAGGATATCGACGAGAATGGTACCTGCAATCAAAAGGGCGGGGGCTTCTCTTTTTTTCATATCAGTTAGCCTCGGGAGCAAGCGGCCCTGCCAGCTCCTTCAGGAAGAAGAGCTTGCCGGGAATGGTGGGAATGAAGCTGGAGGTGATGTGGCGGGAGGGACCGTGACGAAGCGTCATCCAGAAGCTCATGCCCTGCCACTGCATGCCGCGCCCGACGATACCGTCCGCACCGCCGATGGCGTAATCGGCCGAGAAGAGAATGGCAGGCCCTACCGTGTTGGCAAAGCAGGGAATCAGCGTGGTACGGCTTGCGAAGGAGGTAATGGCGTTCTGCTCAACCGTCAGCGGGTGAAGCTTAACACCGATGCGGTACGGCTGCTTCATCCATTCCTCATCGCTCTCAAATTCCTCACCAATCATCGGCTCCCAGAAGGCGATGTGGCACAT
>JAZSHY010000024.1:0-152664 GCA_045533505.1 Eubacteriales bacterium
GGCCCCTCCGACTTCGTGACGGAGTGTCATCCAGAAGCTCATGCCCTGCCACTGCATGCCGCGCCCGACAATACCGTCGGCGCCGCCGATGGCATAATCAGCCGAGAAGAGAATGGCAGGTCCCACTGTATTTGCAAAGCAGGGAATCAGTGTGGTGCGGCTGGCAAAGGAGGTAATGGCATTCTGCTCAACCGTCAGCGGGTGAAGCTTAACGCCGATACGGTACGGCTGCTTCATCCATTCCTCATCGCTTGCAAATTCCTCGCCGATCATCGGCTCCCAGAAGGCGATGTGGCACATACGGCCAATGCCGTAAACCAAAACAAGCTTCGCTCCCTCTTTCTTGAGGGCGGCAATCTTTTCGGGATAGGTCGGCAGATTGTCCTTGGTGGCAAAGTTGCGCTGCTCCTTCGGCACGGTCAGCTCGCCGAGAGGATTGTAGAAGGCATTTTCCATAGCCGACTGGAAGGAGGCCTCACCCGTGATGGTGTTGCCGTCGCGGTCTGCCCACTCGTCCATGTTGAAGCAGTATACGTGCTTGCAGTCCACCCGCCACTCACGCAGGAAGTAGACGGCCCAGCGGTACATACCCATAGGGCCAACAGGAAGGATAAAGGCGATTTTTTTGCCCTCGGCTCCCGCATTGCAGATTTCCGATGCGATCTCGTGACCCATCTTTACGTTGAACTCCTCAAGGCCGTCGCATGGAATGGGCGCAAAGCCGTCATTCCAGAAGGCCTGACGGTCGCAAACGCTTTCGGGCGGGCAGGCGCAGAGGCGGTCAATCTTTTCCATATCCCATCCCTTGGGGTAAAATCCTTCGAGGAGGCTTCCTTTTACAGTTGAATTGAAATCCATAACGGGTAGTTCCTTTCTCTTTTTTTATTGAATTCAGGGGAGAAGACGCTTGGCCGTTCCCTTGAGGTAGGCCTTGCACATGGTGAAGGCCTCGGCATACGCGACACCGCACTGGTAGCCGCGATAACGCGAGCAGGTTCTTACCATGTCGGCGAAATCGATGCCGTCATGGTCGCGCATCCATTTCAGCTGGCTCTCGTGGCATTCGAGCATCTCAATCTTCCTGTCAATGAAGTCCGAAATGTCCACATATTCGGTGGGATTGAAATCCACCCCTGCCAGGTTGTCCATATAGTAAATGGGAACCATGCCGATGTGCCCCGCCTCCTTCGTTTTGTAGTTCGGCAGAGTAGCGGAAAAGGCGGCATCAAAAACGAGCTTGGAAATCGCGGTGTGGTCGGGCATGTAGTCGTTTGGCGCATGGGTAATGATGACATCGGGATTGGCGTACCGCATAACGTCCATCATCATCTCGCGGGCTTCACGGTTGTTTTCGTAAATCTGCAGGTCATGGAAGCCGCCCCAGATGACCTCGTAGCCGCCAAGGCGCCCTGCACGGCAGGCCTCCTCGTGGCGGATAACGGCAAGCTCATCAGGCGGGATAATCACATGGCCGAGATTCCCGTCGCTTGCGTGGCAGACCACCACACGGTCACCCCGCTGCACACAGCGCATAAGGGTGCCGGAGCAGGCAATTTCCACGTCGTCGGGATGCGCACCGACAGCTAAAATATTCATAGGCTTCTCCTTCCGGCGCATGATTGCGACAAAAGTATATATTTACTCTAACAGTATTATATATCATCGCCCACAGACACGCAAGATAGGATAGTCGCAAAAAAGAGTAAAAAAATCCACAGTTTTTACACAGAATCTATTGAAATTCACCAAAGAAAGAGTTATAATGTCCATATGGAAGAAAAGAAAGAAAGCAAATATTACCCCCATAAGGTTGACAACCTTCTCGTGGTATCCAGAATTTTCACCATCCACTATTTTGAATTTGACAAGCACTTCGCGTCGGAGGGCGAGGAACACGATTTTTGGGAGATGGTGTACGTAGACCGAGGGGAATTTGTCTGCACGGCAGGGGAGGAAACGCTCGTCCTGCGAGAGGGTGAGGCGGTTTTCCACCGCCCGGGGGAATACCACCGCCATATGGCAGACGGGCTCCATGCCCCCAGCGTTTTTGTGATATCCTTCGAATGCCGTTCCGAGGGAATGCGCTTTTTTGAGGCGAGGCGCATGCTTCTTCCGAGGGACAGCCGCCGTCATCTTTTTGGTATTCTGGCCGAGGCCTCGGCTACCTTTGATATCCCTGTCAGTGACCCTCTCACAAAAAGAATGAAGCTTTTGTCCACTCCCGCGCTCGGGGGTATGCAGATGATTAAGAACCGCCTTGAAATGTTCCTCATTATGCTTCTGCGGCAGGAGGTAAGCAAGGCCAAGGAAAACGAGACCTTTCTCGACGATGAAACAACGGGAGGCGCGCTTGCCGCCGCCATTATCAGTAAAATGCGGGCCCACCTCTATCAGGACCTTTCGGTGGAAGAGCTCTGTGAGGGCATTGCTTACAGCCGCTCGTACATCTTCAAGGAATTCCGTTTGGCGACGGGGCGCACCATTGCTGACTATTACAATGAAATGAAAATCAGCGAGGCTAAGCATCTCATCCGGGAAGGGAAGCTGAGCTTTGCCGAAATTGCCGATAAGCTTTCCTTTGAGTCCCCCAATTATTTTGGCAAAACCTTCAAGCGCTACACAGGCATAACGCCACGCTCTTACCGTATGCGGTATCGCGGCGTGTGAAAAGAAAACGCCCTGCAAAGAAGCAGGGCGTTTTCTTCCTTTTAGGATACTTATTTTGCCGAAGCCACCTCGCGCACGACTTCATTACCGTACGCACCGCACTTCTTGCAAACGCGATGCGCGAGAATCATCGCGCCGCATTTCGAGCATCTCGTAAGGGTAGGCAGAGAAAGCTTCCAGTGGCTGGAACGTCTTTTGTCTCTGCGTGCTTTCGATTGTTTACTCTTCGGAACTGCCATAGTGATTACACCTCCTTGGTATGTGTGCCTTATATATTCTTACTTATTTTTTCGTTCTTCTTCGTTTTCTCTCTCGGCTGCTTCCTCGGCACGGAGCCTTTCAAGAAGCGGACCAAGCACGGCAAAGCGGGAGTCCGTTGGCTTTTCGTCGCAGTGGCAAGAGCCTTCGTTGAGGTCGGTGCCACAGCGTGGGCAAAGCCCGCGGCAATCCTCACGGCAAAGAACCTTGACGGGGAAGTTGCACTCAAAAAGCTCGGCAAGCAGCTCGTCGGCATCCAGGAAGCCGTCCTCGGTGACCACGTAATCATCCTCACGCTCGTCCATGTCGGCGGCCTCGCGCGGTGTCACCACCACTCTCTCCACCGAAAGCGAGAACTCGCCCTCCACCTCGGTGAGGCATCTCGCACAGGGAACGCGGTAAGCGCTGTGCATTTCGAGCGACATTGTGATGTAGCCCGCCGTGTTGACAATCCTGCCTGATACGGCAACGGGAGACTTGAATATCACCCCGTAAAGCGAGCTTTTTGGGTCGTTGAGGGCAACATCGGGGGTGAGGGAAAAAGCAACCTCCTGCTCCCGGATTTCGCCTGCCAGCAAGGAACGCAAATCAAGTTTCATATCGGCAACCCTGTCAAGAACTTCTTGCATAACACGCACTCGCGCAGTACGCACAAGCCATTATACCGAATCTTGTCACGGTTGTCAAGAGTATTTGTGAATTTTTTGCACATTTTCACGTTTTCTGTGGCTATGGCAAGCCTTTCTTTTTAAAAAAGATACAGAAAATTCATTTGACAGAAAAGCGAGGCATGTGATACAATGAATGAAGTACAATATTATAACCACGAGGTAGATATGGAAAAAGCAGGGAAAATTATAAAATCGATTATTGTGCTCGTCATGTTCATTCTGGCGGGACTTTTGTTCTTCCGCTTCTTTTTGAACGGCTTCTATCCACGCGATATGCGTTCTCTCATTCCCACCCCCTCCCTGCAGGCAGCCCTTGCCGAGGGGCATCTCTCTCTTGAAACCCAAGAAATCCGTGTGCCGTACGATGACCCCAATAAGGGGCAGTTTTTTGCCAAGCATGTAGTATTTGACCGTGAAAACGGGAGCCTTCAGGTGAGCGTGCGCTGGAATCGCTCCACTCTTGATAAGCTGGAGGAAAAATACGGAGATGCCTTCTCCCGCGAGGCCGAGCCGCTTTTCACCTACCGCATTTTCTGCGCCGCCGAGGAAGGGGCGGAAAGCATACTTTTGGGTGGACAGGAAATTTTGGGAGAGAGCTATCTGCCCGTCGCCACGCGCGAGGACAGCCTTGCGATGTATTCGTATGAGAGGCTGGCCTTCGAGGGAATACGCTTCGAGGGGGTGTATTGGATTCGCCTTGAGGTGTACATCGCGGGGGCCGAGGGGCCTGAGGCCGATATCGTTATATTTGAAAACCACGAGGAGTATTCCGTGTTTGAGGAATACAAAATGAGAGAGGGGGAGCTTTCCTGATGGAATATCGGTACTGCCCGAGGCCTCAAAATAAGAACGCCACCTACCTTACCTGCGGCTTAAGCGGGGCTTCGGCTCTTATGCTTGCCCTCGGTATGGGGAACGTGGCGGGCACACGCACGCTCTGGCACTTTCTCTTTCTCTTTCTTTTGGTTGCCGCCCTCTTCGTTTTTCTGCGGTATCTCTCCTCCTCTTACGTGTATGAGCTTACCGACGCCTGGGGTGAGCCCACGCTTGTGATATCCCAAATGCAGGGGAAGCGCCTTTCGGTACACCTTCGCCTCGGTCTTGCCCATCTTTTTCGGCTTGATACGGTGGAGGATGCGAAAAGTGAGGAGGGCGAGCGTGCCATGTGTGATTTTCGTGCAGAGAGGGTGCGATATTCCTTCTTGGCTACGATGGGCGATGTACCGACGCAAATTCTTTACGGGCGTGAGGAAGGGGTTCGCTTTGCCGTTCGCATAGAGGGTGACGCCGCCTTTCTTGCCGCCTTGCGCGAGGCTATGCTCCGTGCCGAACCCTTTCGTGTCGCGGAAGAGGAGGCAGAGGATGCTGAGTGAACAAAAGGCCGCGCTTCTCGAAGCGGCTCGCCTTGCCAGGCGCAACGCCTATGCTCCCTATTCTCACTATACGGTGGGTGCTGCCCTCCTTGCGGAGGACGGGCGGATTTTCGTCGGTGCCAATGTGGAGAACGCTGCCTATTCCCCCACTCTGTGTGCCGAGCGTGTCGCGCTCGGCAGCGCGGTAGCTGCAGGGGCTCGCCGCTTTCTGGCAATTCTTGTGGTGGGCGGCCATTCGGGCAGGGAGGAGGATTGCTCTCCCTGCGGCGTATGCCGCCAAAGCCTTGCCGAGCTTTCCGACGGCAGTCTTACGGTGCTCTTTTTTTCGGGTGGCGAGCTGACCGAGCTCCCTCTTTCGGAGCTTCTGCCGCACGGCTTCTCCCTCTGACGATTGGAATCCAAGATGCCGAAAAGCACGTGTAGGGCTCCTGTGCCGCCGCAGGTGCTTTTCTGCATAATTTTTGTCGAAAACCGTGGCTTTCCTCTTGCAATACCGTTGCCGTTGTGCTATAATTGGAGCGATTGGGATATAGGAAGGACGGGCCCGTGCTTATGGGGAAGGGGAAAAAGAAAAAGCAGATAGGAAGACCCTCGCGCCTGCTTTGGTTCTTTGCGTATCTCTGGCTTCGTTGCACGTTTGCCCTGCGGTATCGTGTTAAGATAGACCGAACGGCCATTCGCGGCTTTCGGGGCCCGGGGCTCGTGCTTGCCCCCCATACCGCTGAGGCCGACCCCTTTCTGATTGGCCTTGCGCTTTATCCGCACCGTCCGAACTTTGTGGTGAGCGCGCATTTTCTCTCCAACCCGAAAATACGGAGAATTTTTCGCCTTCTTCACGTAATACCCAAGCGCATGTTTTCGGCTGACCCCTCCACCATTCTGAATATAAAGCGTGCGAAGAACGAGGGGAATCTCGTCGTGCTTTTCCCCGAAGGGCGGTTGCCCTGCTCGGGGCATTCGGTTCCGATTGCTGCGGGCACCGATAGCCTCGTTCGCCGTCTCGGTGTAGATGTGTTTGTGGTTACCTGCCACGGTGCATATCTCTCCTTCCCCAAGTGGAGTCCCGAACGGAGAAGGGGGAGGATTCGGGTTGAAGTGAAACGCCTCTTTACCGCCGCCGAGGCCGCGGCTCTTCCCGAGGAGGAGGTGCGTGCCCGCCTTTCCGCCGCCATCTCGCACAATGACGAGGCGGCCATGGCAGGGGTTCGGTACATCTGCAAAAATCCCGCTAAGGGCGTGGATGGCATCTTATACCGTTGCCCCGTCTGCGGGGGTGAGGGCTGTCTCTCGGCAGAGGGAAGCCACATCACCTGCACCTGCGGTGCTTCGGTGAAGCTTCTTTGTGATTACCGCCTTGAGGGCTCTCGCTTTGCTACGCTTGGGGAGTGGTTCCTCTGGCAGCGTGACGGAATAGATACCTCGGCTCCTCTTTCGGCCACCGTCCGTGTGGGCACTCCCGATTCGCTCGGCAATATGAACGAGGATGCGGGAGAGGGGAAGGTCGTCCTCAGCCGTGAGGGCCTTGCCTTCTCGGGCACGGTGAACGGTGAGCCCCTTTCCTTCCGTATTGCCGCGGAGCACCTGGGCGGTCTCCCGATTACCGTTGCCCGCCATTTTGATGTCTATTACAACAACCGTCTCTATTATCTGTACCCGCAGCCCGATACCAGGCTCGCCGTTAAATTCGTGGTGTATTGCGACAAGCTCCTTTCGGAGCAGGGCGCGCTCGCCTCGGTTTCCTCTTAATCTGTAAATAATACTTTTCAAATAAAGGAGAAGTTCCTATGGAAAACAACAAACGTCCCGATAGCATGGCGCGTATCGAAACAAGAGCTCTTGCCGATGCGTTTATCGAAGAGCAGGTAAGTGCCCTTCGCGCGCAAATAGGTAACCGCAAGGTGCTTCTCGCTCTTTCGGGCGGAGTGGATTCCTCTGTGGTGGCGGCGCTTCTCATCAAAGCGGTGGGCAAGCAGCTCGTGTCGGTTCACGTGAACCACGGCCTTATGAGAAAGGGCGAAAGTGAGGCTGTCATTGAGGTCTTCCGTGACCGTATGCAGGCCAATCTTGTGTATGTGGATGCCACCGAGCGCTTCCTTAACCTGCTTGCGGGTGTTTCGGACCCCGAAAGCAAGCGCAAAATTATCGGCGGTGAGTTTATCAAGGTGTTTGATGAGGAGGCCAAAAAGCTTGAGGGAATTGAGTTCCTGGCCCAGGGCACCATTTATCCCGATATTCTGGAAAGCAAGGGCGTGAAGGCGCACCATAATGTGGGCGGTCTTCCCGAGGAAATGAAGTTTGAGCTGGTTGAGCCCTTGAAGCTTCTTTATAAGGACGAGGTTCGCGTGGTGGGTGAGGCCCTCGGTCTTCCTCACGAAATGGTTTACCGTCAGCCGTTCCCGGGCCCCGGTCTCGGTGTGCGTTGCCTTGGTGCCATCACGCGTGACCGCTTGCACGCCCTGCGCGAGGCCGATGCCATTCTGCGCGAGGAGTTCAGCAATTGCGGTCTTGCCGAAACGGTTTGGCAGTATTTCATTGCCGTTCCCGAAACCAGAAGCGTCGGTGTCAGGGATGGCAAGCGCTATGAGGGCTGGCCCGCTATCATCCGCGCCGTCAATACCACCGATGCCATGAGCGCCACCATTGAGGAAATCCCCTATTCGGTTCTCCACAAGGTGACCGCGCGCATCACAAGCGAGGTGGAGGGCATCAACCGTGTACTCTATGACCTCACACCCAAGCCCATCGGCACCATCGAGTGGGAATAAAAATAAAAGGCCCTGCTGCGAAAGCAGGGCCTTTTATTCATTTTATGAATTTCTTTCCCACACAGCTGCCGCCGTCCACAAGCACATCGACACCGGCAAGGTAGCCGTTGCGCTCATCTGCCACGGTAGCAATGGCGAAGCCGAGCTCCTCGGGGGTACCCATGCGTCCCTCGGCGGTGGTCTTGAGCAGCATGCCGCCTTCTCCGGATTCAAGATTGCCCATATCGGTAGCAATCAATCCGGGGCTTAAGGAGCAAACGCGAATTCCCCTCTTGCCAAGCTCAAAGGCGGATTTTGCCGCATACCAAATGACAAATTTCTTGGAAAGACCGTAAGCAAGGCCAGATGCCTTATATCCCTTGAGCTTGCTGGGGAGAGAGAGCATCTTCCTGACGAATTTTTCCTCATCCGTGTCTGCGAGAGCAAAGGTTTTTTTGCTGCCGAGAAAGCCGGGCAGAATGTATGCTGAGTTGGAGGAGATGTCAACAATCACACTGCCTGCGTTCATCAGCTTGGAAAATTCCTCATTGATATATACCGTTCCGAGCGCGTTCACGCGAATCAGCTTTTCGGGCTCAGCCATGGCGGGCGAAAGCCCTGCCGAGTTGATTACGTTCTTGATCTCACCAAGCCCTGCCGCATACTCTGCAAGCTCACGCACCTGCTCACGCACAGAGGTGTCGCAGGTTTTGGCATAGGCCTCGTATCCGAGCACCTCCAGCTCCTTTACCGCGCACTCAAGCTTGGAAAGAGTTCTGCCTGTTACGACAATAATTTTGTCCTTGGGCATGCATTTTGCAGTAGCAAGTCCCATTCCGCTGCCACCGCCGGTGATAACGCATACGCTTTTCTTCATAGTCAATCTCCTTGTTTTTTGAGTTCATCTCCCATTATACCAAAGCAATGACAAAATGTCAATTTTTCACAAAGATTTCGCCTTTTTAATAAAATTTCGCGGTTACCTATTGACAAAGGCTATACTTCGTGATATGATGTATTGCGTAAGGAGAGGTATGCTATGGATATTCAGTTGAAACGAGGGCTTCTTGATGTATGCGTGTTGGCGGCTATCAAGAACGAAGATTCCTACGGCTATAAGATTATTAAGGATATGAAGCCGTATATCGAGATGTCGGAATCCACTCTGTATACGATACTGAAGCGCTTAGAGCTTCTTGGAATGCTCACGGTGCGCACCTCCGAGCACGGAGGAAGATTGCGAAAATACTATCACATTACAGAGGCGGGGCTTTTGCGCATTGCGGAGTTTAAGGAGGAGTGGCGTGAGGTTATGTCGATATATCGGTTCGTGAGCAGGGAGGAGAAGGCATGAGCAAGCAAGAATTTTTGCGCAAGCTGAGGAGGCGGCTTTCAGGGCTGCCGAGGCAGGAGATTTCCGAGCGTGTTGCGTTCTATTCGGAAATGATAGACGACAGAATTGAGGAGGGGCTCTCGGAGAAAGAGGCGGTTGCCGCAATAGGCTCTATCGAAGGCATCGTATCGCAAATCATGGCTGAAAATCCCGAGAAAAGGTCAGGCTTTTTGCCCCTCGGGAGAAGCCTTCGCGGCTGGGAAATAGCCGTTATCATAATCGGTTCTCCCGTGTGGATTCCCCTGCTTCTTGCGGCGGCTGCCGTAATTTTTTCTCTGTATGCGGTTATGTGGTCGCTTGTCGCGGTGCTCTGGGCGGTGGAGCTGCCCTTCTTCCTGATGTCCCTTCTGTCAAGATATCTGCTTGTCGTCTGCACACAGTCGACCCGTCTCGCCTTTTCTTTGACGAAAAGAGCACGTTAATTATGAGGAAAAAGAAATGGGGAAATGTATGAAGGCTTTGTTTATTGCATCGGCAGCTATTGTAACGTTTTTTCTCGTTCTCCTCGTCGTGACACTTATCTCAAACGGCGGAAGGCTCACAAACCGAGTCACCAACACCCACGGTATAAGTGACACGTTTTCTCGTGTTTCGATTGAGACAAAAACCGCCGACGTGGTTATTCTTAGGTCCGAGGACGGTGTGGCCAGGGTGGTTTGCTATGAAGACCCGAAAATTAAAAACGAGGTGTCAGTCGAAGAAGGCACGCTCAGGATAAAACGGGTTGACACGCGTCGGTGGTACGAATATATCTTGTTTAGCTTTGGGAAAACCGAAATAACCGTATATCTTCCCGAGACGGAATACGAGGCGCTTTCGGTCAAGGCGAGCACGGGCGACATCACCGTAAGGGACACGAATGCCTCCGATTTGAAAATTGCCCTCTCCACAGGAGATGTTTCCCTTTCCGGAATGAAGACGGGGAAGGCTACTGTCACATCAAGCACGGGGGATATTTCTCTCAAGAGAATTAGTGCCTCGGGAGACATTGCGCTTACGGCAAGCACGGGTGACATTTCTCTTTCTGACGTAATCTCTTTTTGCGACGTGAGCCTTAAAACCTCTACGGGCGATTCTTCTCTGCAAAACGTAAGTGCGGCTAACATTACCGCGAGAGCTGACACGGGCAACGCAAGCGTTACGGACGTTACCGTCTCGGGAGAGCTTTCCATCACGCGCAGCACGGGAAATGTTACCCTGACGAACACGCAGGCGGATACATTCACTTTGGAAACCGACACGGGCAACGTACAATTTTCGGCCTGCGACGCAAAGGAAATTTACGTTGTCACCGATACGGGCAACGTTAAGGGCACGTTCCTTACCGACAAGATTTTTATTGTAAGGACCGACACGGGCAGAATAGACGTTCCGAAAACCACCGTGGGCGGAAGGTGTGAGATAACTACCGATACGGGGGATATCATCATAACAGTGCCATAAGACCGCTGTGTAAGAAATTGAAAAAAGGCCTCGGTTCGTCTTTATGCCGAACCAAGGCCTTTTGTTTTTTCAAAAGCCAATCCCTCCGCAAGGTGTTACTTCCGTCTTCGGACACGGCGGTAGGCCTTCTTTCTTGTGGCTAAGGTGCCGCCAATGGTCGAAGAAAGGAGGATGCCGAGATAGAGAGGAATCGAAAGCGCGGGGAGGCTCCCTTTTTGAACTACAAGGGCCGAGAGAAGAAAGAGAAAGGAAAGGATAAGACCTAAGGCAAGGCCCGTGAGTGCTCCGCTTTTTCTATGTAGACGTGCGGCACGAAAGCCCCCGAGAAGGGCCGTCAGAAGACTTCCTATCCAGGCGGCAGGCCAAAGGAAGCGGAGAGGGTCCGCGGTGCGAAGAAGCAGAAAGGACGCAAGAAAAAGGAAGGAGGCAAGAAGAACCACCGAGGTGAACATTCCCCCCAAAAGAGCAGATGCAAAGGATGCGCTGCGTTTGTCTGCCAGTCTTGCCGCCTTATGTGTAACCGTATCCATAAAAACCTCCCGTCTTGTACTGATAGCAGTATATGACGGGAGGCTTGCAAGTAGAACCTTATTATTCAGGTTTGTCGGTGCTCGCTTCTTCTGCGGCTTCGGCTGCGGGCTCCTCGGCAACGGCGGGCTCCTCGGCAGCGGCGGGCGCCTCAGCAACTGCGGGTGTTTCCTCGGGGGCTGCGTTTTCTGCGGCGGCAGGCTTCTCCTCGGTGCGCTTCGTGGTGCTGCGCGCACGGCCAACGACAGCCTCCTCTGCCTTCACGTCCACAGAACGGATGGCAGAAACCAAGAAACGGATGCGGGTGCGGTCACGGGTGGTTTCGAGCACAAAGGTTTCCTCCTTAATGCTGACGACCTTGCCGATGATACCGCCGATGGTGGTTACCTCGTCACCGACCTGAAGGGCGGCACGCATTTCCTGTGCTGCTTTCTCGCGCTTCTTTTCGGGGCGAATCATAAGGAAATACATCGCGGCAAAGAGACCGACAATGATAAGAATTGAGGTAAGACCCGAGCCGCCGCCGGTAGGAGCGGTGTCCTCTAATAAAAAGCTAAGCATATTTGTTCCTCCTAAAAAATATATCTATCTTATTATATCATGCTCCTCGGTGATTTGCAAGAAAAAAATGAAATTTAGCCAAAAGTGAGAATGTCCCCCTTGTGAGGGAGAAAAAAGAGCCTACCGAAGCAGGCTCTTTTTGTCTTTTTTTGGTTAGTCAACGCTGGCAACGATGTAGGGAGCCATCTCGGCACGCAAAGCGGCCTCTTCCTTGGCAGCGGCCTCGCGCTCGGCTTCACGCTCGGCACGCTCGGCTTCGCGGGCGGCCTTTTCCTCGGCGCGCTGGGCGTCATCGAGGAGGGCGCGGATGGAGAGGCTGAGGCGGCGGCGCTCATCGTCGATTTCCACAATCTTGACGGTGACCTCCTGGCCGATTTCCAAAACATCCTGAGGGCGTGCAATCTTTTCCTGTGAGATGCGGGAGATGTGGATGAGCCCGTCAACTCCGTCCATGATTTCGGCAAAGGCACCGAAGGGCATCATGCTGACGATTTTGCCCGTGACAATATCACCAAGCTTATACTGCTCGGTGAAAAGACGCCAGGGGTCGTTCTCCTCGCACTTGTAACCGAGTGAAATGCGGCGTTTTTCCGCATCAAGCTCCTTGATGTAAACCGAGAGCTCCTGACCGACGCTTACCACTTCCTTCGGGTGACGGATGTGCTTCCAGGACAGCTCGGTGTTATGTACCATACCGTCCACACCGCCGATGTCAACAAAGGCACCGTAGGTGGTGAGGTTCTTGACAACACCGGTGTAGCGCTGGCCAACCTCAAGGGTTTCCCAAATCGCGCTCTCGGCAGCCTTCTTTTCCTCAATGGCTACACTGCGAATAGAAGCCACAGCACGCTTGCGCTGCTCGTCAATGTCGATGATGCGCGCGCGCTGGGTGGTGCCGACAAGAACCGAAAGGTCGGCATCCTTGGGGAGCCCGGTGCGCGAGGCGGGAACGAACACACGGTTTGCCATGACCTCCATCACAACACCGCCCTTGTTGGCCTCAACCACAGGGCCTTCCACAATGCCGCCCTCGTCCTTCATAGCAACGAGCGCGTACCAGTTTTTGTCACGGTCCACTCTCTTCTTGGACAGGGTTACAATGCCATCAGTGTCGCTGACACGGATGACAAACAGGCGGAGCTCATCGCCAACCTTGAACATGGCGCTGAGGTCGGCATTCTGATCGTCGGTAATCTGGTCGCGAGTAAGAAGCCCGGTCATCTTCACACCGATATCCACGTAAACGACATCCTTGGCGATGCTCGTCACGGTACCTGTCACGGTTTCTCCTGTATTTAAAGTTTTGAGTGTTCCTTCCAGAAGCTCGGCGAAATTTTCCATTCTTTCGTCCATAGTTTTGTATACCTCCATTATTAAACCGTCGGGAGTGGAAGCTCCCGCGGTGATTGCCACGGTTACATCGGTTGACAGGGGGAGCGTGAGCTCCTCCTTGCGCTCTATCCAAACCGTATTGCGGCAGGAACGCGCAGCGATTTCATAAAGCTCACGGGTATTGGAGCTGCTTTTTCCGCCAAGAATGACCGTGAAATCGGCTTTTGAGGCTAATTCCTCGGTTTCCTCCTGGCGTTTCTGCGTCACCTTACATATTGTATCAAAAAAAATCGCGTTTGTATATAGGTTTTTGATAATTTTTTTTGAATTTTCCCACTCTTTTTGCCCCATTGTTGTTTGGGCTGCTACGGTCAGGGCGGTATTTTGTGGGATTTTTTCAGAAAGAAGCTCCGGCAGGTCATCTGCGGAGTCAAAAACCAGCGCGGCTCCCGGTGTGCGGTCAAGCACGCCACGAACCTCGGGGTGAGAGCGCTTTCCAAAAAGAAGGAAGACTCCCTCGGCCTCCTCTGCTATGGCATGAATCCGCTTGACGAAGGGGCAGGTGAGGTCATGAATCTCAAAGCTCGGGTGCTTTTCGGAAAGCTTCCGCATCGCGTGCTCGGTAGCCCGACTGACACCGTGCGTGCGGAAGAAAAGAAGAGTTCTGCCGCGCCTCTCACTTTCGGCGGCGGCACGCGCGGCCCCCTCCTCGTCCACAATTTCCACTCCCCTGGCGGATAATTCGGCAAGGTAGAGTGGGTTATGAATGAGCTCTCCAAGCGTCAGAATCCGTGCTGAGGAGGAAGCAAGGGCCTGTTCGATGGCTTCTGTGGCACGGCGTACGCCCGGGCAAAAGCCCGCATGCTCGGCTACAAGGATTTTCATGAATCGGTCTCCTTTGGTGTGGGGAGATAGCCGCCGAGCTCGCAAACCGCACGGAAGGCGGTCTGCGCCGCCCTTTGGTAGCTTTTCGTTTCGGAATCAAGGCTCAGCTCCTCTGGGGTAAGCATCCTTCCGATTTTCAGATGGATTTTTCGCATAAAGGCATAGCGGTTTTTTTTCATGGAAAGGCAAACGGGTAAGATAGGGACCCCCGCATGCGCGGCAATCATTGCCACCCCGGACTTTATCGGTGTGTCGGCAGGGTTTTTCCCCTTTTGCCGTGTTCCTTGGGGGAAAATAGCGAGGAGCTCACCCTCCTGTACCGTTGCAATGGCAAGCCGCATAGCCCCCACATCCTTGCCACCGCGGTCAAGCGAAATGGCACCGAAAAAGCGGATAATGCCGCGGAGCAGAGGAATCCTGAAAAGCTCGGACTTCGCCAGAAAGTGCGGCATGCGCCTCCTGGGGAAGGCTGCGGCGAGAAGAATTGTGTCCATGAAGGAAATATGATTGACGGCAATGACGGCACCGCCCTCGGTGGGAAGATTCTCGCGCCCATCCACCCTCACCCGAAAGAAGAGGAGAAAAAGGGGGGCAAATATAAGGTGCAGAAGCTGCTTGAAGCGTTGCTTTGCGGGCATTTTTTTCATAGGTCAGTCAATGCCGTCTTCGGCGGCTCTTTCTTTGATAATCGAGAGGGCGGCCTCAAGTGTCTCGGCCTCCGTCATATCCGAATTGTCAAGCAACACCGCATCCTCGGCAGGTACGGCGGGGGCAAGGGCGCGTGTAGAATCGTTTCTGTCGCGCAGTGCCATTTCCGCAAGGATAGTGTCATAGGAGACCTCCATGCCCTTCGCGGCCAGCTCCGCCGTGCGGCGGCGTGCGCGCGCCTCGGGTGATGCGGTGAGGAAAATTTTGCAATTGGCGTTCGGCAGAATGACGGTTCCGATGTCACGCCCGTCCATCACCACAGAGGACTTTTGGGCGACCTCGCGCTGGGTGTTCAGAAGGAAGGTGCGCACGGCACCGATGGCCGATACGTCCGAGGCGTACATCGAAATCTCGGGCGTGCGGATGCTGTCGCCGACATCTCTGCCACACAAAAGGATTTTCTGCCCCCCCTGTGAAAAGGTCAGGGAAAGCGAGATGTCGGGCAGGGCCGCCGTGATGGCTGCCACATCCTTTGAGCCGATGCCGTGCTCCTTCATATAAAGCCCTATGGCGCGGTAGAGAGCACCCGTGTCCACATACACAATGCCAAGCCTCTTGGCAATGGCCTTGGCAAGGCTGCTTTTTCCGGCACCGCTCGGTCCGTCAATGGCAATGGTAATCATAAATCTTCCTTTCTCGGCGCCGCGGCGCTTTTTGCCGCAAGATATGCCGTTGAGAATGCAATTTGTAAATTGAAGCCGCCCGTGTACGCGTCCACATCCAAAAGCTCTCCCGCGAAATAAAGGTCGGGAACAAGCCTTGATTCCATGGTGCGTGGGTCTACCTCCCGCACAGAAACCCCTCCCGCCGTAACAATGGCTTCCTCAATCGGGCGAGCTCCCGAGAGAGAAATACGGAAATCCTTGAGGAAGGAGAGAAGGGCGCGTCGTTCCGACTTGGTGACGGCATTTCCCTTTCGGTTCTTCGGGATACCTGTGCGCATAAGAGCGACGGGAATCATAGCCGAGGGCAAAAGGGCAGAGAGAATATTGGAAATATCTCGGTTGGCTGCGGCGGCAATCTCGCAAAGGAGGCGCTTGTCGAGCACCTCCTCGGTGAGTGCCGGCTTCAAATCAATCGAAGCCGTATAGCCCGTGAGCGAGGTGTGGCGCAGGTGGGTGGAGGCACTCAGTATCATAGGGCCCGAAAGCCCGAAATGCGTGAAAAGCATCTCGCCGAAATCCTCATACACAAGCCGTCCCTCGGGGTTAAAAATACGGAGTGAAACGTTCCGGAGTGAAAGCCCCTGCATCATAGGGGGGCATATATCATCGGATTCCAGCGGCACAAGAGAGGGCAGGCATGGCGTGACGGTGTGGCCGAGGGACTCTGCCAGCCTGTGTCCGGAGCCGTCCGATCCCGTGCGGGGGTAGGAAAGCCCCCCGGTGGCAAGAATGACTCTCTCGGCACGGTAGATATGGCTGCCTGCCGAGAGACAAAAGCCCCCCACTTCTTTTTTTATATCGCTGACCTTGGCGCACACGTGCTTCGCTCCCCGCATGGCCTGCGAGAGTGCGCGGATGACGTCCGCAGCTTGGTCGGAAACAGGAAAAACCCGTGCTCCCCGTTCTGTTTTCAAGGGGAGACCGAGGCCTTCGAAATAGGCGATGGTGTCGGCAGGAGAGAAGCGCGAGACGGCAGAATACAGAAACCTCGGGTTGCTCACCACGTTGTTGAGGAATTCCTGCACGGTGCAGTTGTTGGTCAGGTTGCATCGCCCCTTGCCGGTAATGGCAAGCTTGCGCCCCCATTTTTCATTGGGCTCAAAGACCGTGACGCGTGCGCCCTCGGCAAGCGCGATGGCAGCAGCCATCATGCCGGCTGCACCGCCTCCCACAATGGCAATGTCAGGGCTTTGCATAGACGTCATACTCATCCCAGAGCCTTTCTATGCGTTCAAAGCGTTCACGGATTTCGTCGCGGCGGCGCCTCGTTATTTCGGTAATGATAGCATTGAGAATACTGAGCGGAGCCACAAGCGAGTCGGCAAAGGCGGCCATGTCGCTTTGCGCTGTCAGAAGGCAGGAGGCCCCCTCGGCAATCGGGGAGGCTTTCGAGTCGGTCAGGGCAATAACCTTTGCTCCTTGGTTCTTGGCATAGCGCACAGCCTTGACCAGCTTCTGCGAATATCGAGGAAAGCTGATAGCCACAAGAACGTCCCTTGGGCCGATAGGCAAAAGCTGTTCAAAAACCTCGGTGGCACTTGTCGGCTGAAGGTTTTTCACATTGTCCATAATGAGACCGAGATTAAGCCCAAGAAAATTGGCTAAAACCGAGGCGCTTCTTGCACCGAAAAGATAGATGCTTTCAGCCTCAAGGAGCGAACGCACCGCTTCGTAAAAGGCATCGCGGTCTATGTGCTCCATAGTATATTTGATGCGCCCGATGTCCGAGTTCATCACCGAAAAAAGCAGGTCTCCGTCTCCCATTCTGTGACTCATGGCGGCAATGCGTTGGTTGGGAGTCAGGGAGTTGCGGAGGGCCTCCTGAAGGGCATTCTGCAAATGGGGATAGCCGTCATAACCAAGCTCCGTGGCAAAGCGCACCACGGTAGATTCCGACACCTCGGCAAGGGCACCGAGGGCTGCCGCGGTGAGATATGCGGCATGCTCGCTGTCCTCAGTAATAACGGCGGCGATGCGACGCTGTCCCTTTGACATATTCGGCGTACTCTCCCGGATTCGGGTAAAGATATCCTTCATAAAGCGCTTCCTTTCGGTTTCCGTGCAGCCTCCCTCACAGAGGCGGTGGGCACGGTGAGGATTCTTAGAATTTTTCGGCAGCAAAAGCAAGGCGCGCAAGGCTCTCCTCACGCCCCAGGACCTCCATGATTTCGGTGGCACCGCCGGGGGTTACCGCTTGTCCCGAAACGGCAATCCGCACGCACCAAAGGAGAGAGCCGGCCTTGACTCCCAGGGCCTCTGCCTTTTCAGAGAGGGCAGCGAAGAGGGTGTCATTGTCAAAGCTCTGTATGCCCGAGAGCACCTCGCGGGCGGCTTCAATGAGAAGGGGAGCGTTTTCAGCCGTTACCTTGTTCTTTTTGTTAAGGAACAGGTCGCTCTCATAGGCGGGCAGGGCAGAGAAGAAGGCCACCTTCTCGGGAATTTCCGAGAAGCAGGAAATGCGCCCTGCCAAAAGTGAAAGAAGCTTTTCACGGTTGACGGTATCGGGGAGCTCCGCGGGGAGATAAGGGGCGGCCAGCGCAAGATAACGCTCACGCGGCAACTTGCGGATGTATTCGCCGTTAAACCAAAGAAGCTTCTCATAATCAAATACCGAGGGGGACTTGCTTATGGCATCAATGGTAAAGAGCTCTTCAAGCTCGGTAAGTGTGAAAAACTCATTTTCGTTCTCCTTCGGGCACCAGCCGAGAAGAGCGATATAGTTGAGAATGGCCTCGGGGAGGTACCCCGCCGCCACAAGGTCCTGAAAGCTGACGGCACCGTGACGCTTCGAAAGCTTGGAAATGCTTCCGTCGTCACTCCGCCCCATAAGAAGTGGGAGATGCACATAATGCGGGCGCTCCCAGCCGAAGGCGTCGTAAAGAAGGACGTATTTGGGCGTGGACGTCAGGTATTCGCTTCCGCGCACGACGTGGGTTACCCCCATCAGATAATCGTCCACCACGTGGCAGAAGTTATAGGTCGGGTAGCCGTCGGCCTTCAGAAGAATCTGGTCCTGAAGCTCCTGGTTCTTTGTGGAGATTTCGCCAAAGACCTCGTCGGTATAGGAGGTCGTGCCCTCCGTGGGCATTTTCTGGCGGATAACATAGGGTATCCCCTCGGCGAGCTTTTTCTGCACCTCATCGGGAGAGAGATTTCGGCAGTGACGGTCGTAGCCGCCGTTTTCGTCCTCCTCATGAAGCTGCTCAAGCCTTTCCTTGGTGCAGAAGCAATAATAGGCGGCCCCGCGGGCCACCAGCTCCTCGGCGTACTTCCGATAAATCTCACGCCGTTCGCTTTGAATGTAGGGGCCGTGCTCTCCGCCGACAATCGGGCCCTCGTCATAATGGAGCCCCGTGTCCCGGAGGGTTTTTATGATAACATCGGTTGCTCCCTCCACAAGGCGCTCACGGTCAGTATCCTCAATGCGAAGAATAAAACGCCCTCCGGCATGGCGGGCAATCAGGTAGGAATACAGCGCGGTGCGCAGGTTTCCAATGTGCATATACCCCGTAGGGCTCGGGGCAAAGCGGGTGACAAAGGTTGTTTTTTCGCTCAAGAGGTCCTCGTTTCCGTCAAATTGCGCACAAGATTTTCGCGTCTCATTGACTTTGAATTTATAATCGTATATAATATAACACAACCGAGTAAAAAAAGCAAGTGGAGTGTGTAAAATGTTTCGCAGCCTTTTTGCCAAAATGCTGATTACCATCTCACTGGTGCTTACCGTGAGCTTTTTGATGCTGTCGATTATTCTCGCGAATTTTTCGAGTGACTATGAGCGTGCCGAACGCGAGCTGAGTCTTGAGCGCGCCTCGCTCGGGGCCGAGGCCCTTTTGAGAGAGGGCTTTGGGACGGATGCAGCCACCGACCTTTCTGCTCTCCTGTCGGCCTCCCACGAGGAATGCGCTACCCTTTTCCGTATCTACCTCGCCAATACCGATGAGGTCACTCTGCTCTTGTGCGGAACCGACGGAAGAGTGCTGTTCGCCGAGAAGGGGAACTCCACCGCGCACGATTATGTGGGGCAGGCGGTTAAGAGAGAACTCTGTGAGGAAAGCTTTGAGAAGGGTACGGCCAAAGGCATCCTTCCTCTCTTTGAGGACGGTTCGTACCGTCTCGCCTTTGCTCGCACGCTTTACGGGGCCAAGGGGAGCCCCATAGGGGTTCTCATTACTTTCTCGGATGCGGAAAACTTCGGCGGTATGACACATACCCTGATTCGCACCGTGCTTATGTCGAGCCTTTGGATTATCCTTGGTGCTCTTGTCATTCTGTATTTCTTTTGCGAGAGGGTGGCAGGCTCTCTCCGTGAGATGAGCATTGTTACCAGAAGCTTTACAAAAGGGAAGTTCGACAGCCGTGTTACCGTTAGAGGAAATGATGAAATCGCCTCGCTCGGCACGGCCTTTAATCAAATGGCCGATTCGCTTGAGCAGCTTGAAACCATGAGAAACACCTTCGTTTCCAACGTTTCGCACGACCTTCGCACGCCGATGACCACGATACTCGGCTTTATAGAGGGGATTACAGAGGGTGTTATCCCCGAAGAAAAGCATGTCTATTATCTCGGCGTGATTGCCGATGAGATTCGCAGACTCTCCCGTCTTGTGACCGAGCTCCTTGACGTTTCCCGTCTGCAATCGGGCACGCGGAAATTTCACTTTTCAAACTTTGATATTTGCGAAATGGCCCGTCTTGTTTTAATTTCCAATGAGCAGAGAATTGATGCAAAGCGCCTTGAGGTGGTGTTTGAAGCCGAGGCGGACAATCTTCTCGTGCGCGGTGACAGCGATGCCATTCACCAGGTTCTTTATAACCTTTGCGACAATGCTATAAAATTCTCAAAGGAAGGCGGCCTTTTACGCATCTCGATTTCTCCTAAAGGGAGAAAAAAAGTGCGCGTCACGGTTTATAACGAAGGCGAGGGAATTCCGCAGGCAGACATTCCCTTTGTGTTTGACCGCTTCTATAAGAGTGACAAAAGCCGCAGCCAAGATACTACGGGTGCGGGGCTCGGTCTCTATATTTCACGGGCTATCGTCGAAGCGCATGGAGAAGATATGACGCTCGAAAGCCGAGAGGGTGAATTTTGTGCCTTTACCTTCACGCTTTCTCTCCCATCGGCAGCCCATGAGCCGATAGTGGAGGACACCTGACAGCATCCGTTTCTGAGCAAGGAGCGTTGCCCCTTGTCACGGCGCGGAAAACAGAAAACAGACCAAAAGTGTCTTTGATTTACAAAAAATGCAAACAAAACTATTCGTTTATGAGCCTACAAAAAAGACGTTTGCAAACGAAGGAGCGGTACCATGGCCTTGGATTTTATGTTTTTTCTCAACAGCATTCTCTTTGGGATAGGGCTTGCGATGGATGCCTTTTCGGTGTCGCTGGCCAACGGCCTTGCCGAGCCCAATATGCGGCGCAGGAAGCTCCTTGTGATAGCTGGGGTGTTTGCCTTCTTCCAAAGTGCTATGCCGCTTCTTGGCTGGCTGTTTGTACATACCGTTCTCCATTGGTTTTCTTGGCTCCACAAGTTGATTCCTTGGATTTCTTTGGTACTTCTTTCTCTGATTGGAGGCAAGATGCTCGGTGATGCCTTCGCCAAGGAGGAGAGCGAGGAGAGCGTGGGAATCGGCTTTCCTGCCCTTGTCTTGCAGGGAATTGCCACCTCGATAGATGCCCTTTCCGTGGGCTTTACCATTGCGGAATACCCTCCTATCTCCGCCCTTTTGTCTGCCCTTCTTATCGGTGCTGTAACCTTTGGGGTTTGTGTTTGCGGCGTGCTTCTTGGCAGGCAGTTCGGCACTCGGTTTTCTCACAAGGCTGCGGCGTTTGGGGGGGTGCTCCTTATTCTCATTGGCATTGAAATTTTTCTCACGGGTATCCTGTAAGCAATCCGAAGAGGCTTTGCGAAAGGACAAAGGACCGGCAAGCCATCAGAGCGATGGCTTGTCGGTCCTTTCACAAAACGCGTGTGTCCCCTTTTCTCTCTGTGCCTCTATACTATAAAGCTTTTTGAGGTGGGGCTTCAAAGATAGCCGCGGATATCTACTCCCAGCTTTTCTTCGAGAAGAATAAGACGCTTGGCGATATCCTTAGATTCCTCGTCGGCAGCTTTATATTGGTTGAGATAGCGGCTGAGCGATTTTACCCCCATATCACATCCGTCTGTAATGAGATCGGCAACCGTTTTATCGGATTTCTTTAGCTCAAGCTTCAGATTGCTCTTTATCCAGGACATTCCCTTGGCTATCGCGCTCGGCTCCTTACCCTCATCTCCGCATTCGCGGAGCTTTTTTTCAACCTCAAGCCCCAGCTGCTCGTGGTCATGCTTGTTATTGACGAGGATTTCTTTAAGTCTGTCATTTTCCACGTAGTTCAGTACGTCATCAATGGAGGAAACGCCCATCTTAATCCCCGCATCGCATTCGCGCAGAAGTTTTACGGTATCCGGCTCAATCATTTTGGTTGCTCCTTTTTCTGTATTTGTCTTTATTTTTTGCCGAAAGAGCGATGGCTATACGTAATTTTTGGTAAAAAAGTATAGGAATATAGGAAAAAGAAAACAAATTTTTGTCTTCCATTTCTCTATTTTCTATTGACATTTTTGGAAACAAGTGGTAGAATGGATATGTAAAATAATGACAAAATTGGAGGATACATGGACTGCTTGTACGCATTGAAGGAAGAAGTGATAGAGACCGACGAGAAAAGGGCAAGAGCCTTTGGAGTTGAGGTGTATGATAGTGAAGGAGAGCTGCTTGCTCGCCTGCCATCACTTTTCTTTTCACGCGAAAGGGCCGAGGGCTTTGTTTCGCTTTGTAACCGTTTGGCACTTTCGCCAAGTCATCTTTTTGAGGTTGCCGATGATATTTTGGCTGAGTAACAGTCGGCAAAAAGTTGAAGGTGCGAGCTCCCGGCAAAAACAGCCCTTCATAATAACTTCATTTTTAAAATCGAGAAAACTTCCTATAACAGAAAAGAGAGTATATTGCGGATCGCATGCTACTCTCTTTTCTGCTTTTATAGGGGCATTTAGAAAGATAAGGAAGAAAAGCGTATTTGTCACTGTACTTTCCGAATTTTCTGTGGTATAATCGTAAAGGAGCTGTCTGTGTCTGCATGCTTCCCAAAGCGACGGCAAAGATAGGCTATCCCGAAGTTTGAAAGATATATCTTTGATGAAGGGAGATCTCGGAGTGGAAAAACAAGCCTTTCTTGAATACTGTCTTGATACCTACGGCACATCGCCGGACTATCCCTTTGATGAGGACTTTGAGACCGCGGTGCTGAGGCATGCGGATAACCGCAAGTGGTATGCGATTGTTATGCGTGTGTCGCGCCGCAGGTTCGGTGTAGATAACGACGAGGTCATCGACGTGGTGAACCTCAAGCTGCCAACAGAGCTCTTCGGCTCCTTTGGCGCGGATGACGGTGTCTATCCCGCATATCATATGAATAAGCTTCATTGGGTTTCGGTGCTTCTGCCCGATGCGCCCGACGATGTGATATCCTTCCTCACCCATGTGAGCTTCGAGGCTACGAGGAGAAAGCGGGAGCGAGGGAGGCGCAGCGACAACGCGGCTTCGTAAGTCGCGCCCTCACCGCCGAGAAGCCGTGGAGGGCGTGAAAGCTTCAATACTATGGATAAAAATACTACGGGGTTAAGTCTTATGGATTCAATCAAGCAAAACCGAACGGCGAGCTTTGCCGTTGTCACTCTCGTCTACCTCATTGCCGCTGCCGTGGGCATTGCGGTGTATCGCAGCCTTACCCTTGAATGGTGGCTGTCGCTTTTGGTTGCCGATGTCACGGCGACTGTTGTCACCTTCCTTTTCAGCCTCCTTTTTCACAACGCCTCGGTCTATGACCCTTACTGGAGCGTGCAGCCGCCCGTGATTCTCGTTTCGTTTGCCATAGGCCGAGAGCTGACAGCCTTCGGCATTCTTCTGCTCGTGGCGGTATTCTTCTGGGCCATTCGTCTGACAGCAAACTGGGCGTACACCTTTTTTGGCCTCAACCATCAGGATTGGCGTTATACCATGCTGCATGAAAAGACGGGTGCCTTGTATCCCGTCATCAACCTCGTGGGAATACATATGGTTCCGACCTTGGTCGTGTACGGGAGCATTCTGCCCGGCGTGTATGCCATCCGCGAGGGGCTCACGGCAAATGTATGGAGCGTGCTGCTTCTCTGCCTGTCGCTCGGTGCCGCCGCCCTTCAGGGGAGTGCCGATATACAGATGCATCGCTATCGCAAGAACCGTGACGGCGCCTTCATTCGTTGCGGTCTTTGGAAATACTCCCGCCACCCGAATTACTTGGGAGAAATTTTGATGTGGTGGGGTGTAGGGCTCTCGGTGGTATGCGCGGCTCCCAATGCATGGTATCTTGCCGCAGGTGCCGTAGCCAATACCGTCCTTTTCTTTGCAGTGAGCATTCCGATGGCAGACAAAAGACAGTCCTGCAAGGCAGGCTTTGCGGAGTACAAAAGACAAACGAGAATGCTCCTACCCGTGAAAAAGAAGCAGTAACCCGTCGTTTCCTCTGAAAAGAAAGAGGATAACAGTAAGCAAAATCCTGATATGAAACTATTTTAAACAAGGTGGCGAAATGGTAAGCAGAGATAAAAGAAAATGGATTAAATCGAATGCTCCCAATCATTGGAATAAGATGTTCACAAGCATTGAAGAGTACGATAGTATGATTACCAAATTAATGCTTTATGAGTGCGTTGCTTTTACAGATGAATTGCTGTTATCCAATGTGTTTAAGGCTCAGAATATTGCTTTAAGATACGAAACGATACTTTTGGCAAAAATGCAATTCTACCATCTTGTTACAAGATCAGCGACTGTACACAATCTATTTTATGGATATGTAGAAGAACTGTGGAGAAATCATTATCGCGAAGATTTGGAAACAACACATAGCATCTTATCTAATATGCATCAAAAAGAAAAGTGGTATCTTTGGTGGTATTATGACGGACATGAAGATTCCAAGGGCGATCTAAAAAAGTGTTAAAAGAATACCTAAATTCAGTAGAGAAAAACTCAACGACAGATGGAGTAAGTGTCTTGAATGTGAGTAAAGATGACTTGCATTATGCTGTTGCGCTTGGTTTGTCAAAGATGTACGAAAGGTTTTTAAATAAAGTAATAGGTTTAAATGGAGGTTACAATGGGATTTTTTAGTAAACTCTTTAACAAGAACAACTTCCCAATCAAGAAGCTAGAGGATACATACCAAAGTTTCTTTGATCGTTACTCGCCGGAAATTGTCGATTTTATGGAAAGTAAAGGCTACGCATATCGTGATGCATCGGGCATTCATATTGATTTTAATTACATAACTCGTGCAACCAATATATTAACTGAATATGCCCTGTTTTTAAAAGCTTGCGTCATTTATTATGTTAAGAGAAATATGGATAATTGTCCAGAAATAGAATTGAGAAACGCCTTTCCGCTAGCCAATGAGCTTGTTAAAAAGGCTTCTTCTATTGCGGCATATCGCTCTGCAGTCTTAAATAGACTTGACGATTATTTTAATTCAATTGAAAACAACATCATATACGGATATTCAACCCAAAACTATTTTGGTCCTCAAAACTATGAATTCATAGAAAATGTATGCAATATGGATACTATGCGGTTCGCCCTGATGTTTACTGATTGCTATTATTACATTGTGGTCAATGAAAAACACGCTACAACAAATGAAATTAAGAGTGTAAAAGAGTTTGCAAAAAACGATTCATATCAAGAGTCGAATTATTATTTGAAAATAGCAGAACGCCTTAAAAATCAAGCTGAAATTTTAGGCGAAGAAGTTATAAAGGTTCTTGTAAATAGGTAAAGTTAAAAAGGTGTGAATGCGTTTGTATTCACACCTTTTTGATACAAATAAAAAGAACGTAACTCTGTTCGAATTACGTTCCTCTTGGCGCAGAGGGAGGGATTCGAACCCTCGTGAGATTGCTCTCAAACTGATTTCGAGTCAGCCCCGTTATGACCACTTCGATACCTCTGCATATTCAATTATGGAAAACAAACCAAAAGCGGGAGCAGGCCGCCCCTGCATGACTTGCTTTTTCTGCCCTACGGCCTTCTTCGGCAGGGCATATCGGTCTCCGACAGCAAGGGATAAACAGCCAATCCTCACAAAGCCCATATAAGTATAGCACAAGATGTCCTGTTTTGCAAGCACTTTTTGAAAATATTTTTTCGGGCTCCCCTCTTTTGCGGCTGGCTCCGTTTTTTGCGATGGCCGCTTACAGAGGGTGCGATTTTATCTTCGCAAAGGGGCGCGGATACACCTTGGGAGTGGCAGCCTTTTTTTGAAAAAGGAGAATTCCGCGCGACTGCGCCCCCTCCTTTTCACCTATGGTGTACTCTTTTGTAAATAAAACCTCACATTTTAGCTCCTTCGCCGCATGCTGTGCCGCCTTGCATTCCTCCATGGCATTTTTTCCCTTCAAGGCAAGAAAGAGACCACCCTTGCGAACAAAGGGGGTGGCAAGCTCCATCAAAACAGGGAGATTGGCCACGGCACGCGCGGTAGCCACATCAAAGCGTTCGCGGTATTCGCCTTGCCCGGCTGCCTCGGCACGTGCGGTGAGCGTTGTGAGATTGGCAAGGGCGATTTCCCTTGCTACCATTTGGACGAAGGCCGTTTTTTTTGCGGTGGCATCGCTCGCCGTTACCGAAAGGTCGGGACGGCAAAGGGCGAGCGGTAGCGAGGGGAAGCCGGCGCCGCAGCCGACATCAATGAGCGATGCGCCCTCAGGAATATGGGCCGCCCCCATCAGCGAGTCGGCAAAGTGCAGAAGAATCACGCCCTCCGCCTCCGTGATGGCGGTGAGATTGTATTTTTCGTTTTCCTCAATCAAAAGACGGTATAGGGTATAAAAGGCTTCGCACCGTTCTCCGTTCAGAAGGTGTGCGATGCCAAGCTCTGAAAAAACAGAGCAAAGACGCTTTTTAAAAAAATCCTGTGTGGCTATCAATGGAGACTCCCCCGTATTTGCAGCTTATGCGTACAGTATAGCAAATTTTTCTCGGAATGGGAAGAGAAAATTTCAAATTTGTGAAAATTTGGCGTTTGTGACGGACAAACCTTGACATTTTTTTCCCGTTATGTTATACTATATTTTGTAGGATAAATAATGATAAATAATATATTAATAATTAAATAAATATAATAAGGAGTTTGCCCTAATGTCTATGTACAACAAAAAATCGGTTGAAGACATCCCCGCTTTGGAAGGCAAGCGCGTTCTCGCGCGTTGCGACTTCAACGTCCCGCTGAAGGACGGTGTCATCACGAGTGACAAGCGTATCGTGGAGGCTCTTCCCACCATCAAGTATCTTATGGAGCACGGTGCCCGTGTGATTCTTTGCTCACACCTCGGCAAGCCGCACAATGTTCTGACCGAGGGCTTCGGTCTCACCAAGAAGGAAAAGAAAAAGGTCGAGGCTCTGCCCGAGGGCGAGCGCGAGGCCGCAACGGCTGAGCTCCTAAAAAAGGCTGAGGGGGATCGCAAAAAGCTCACCCTGGCTCCTGTTGCCGCGAGGCTTTCCGAGCTTCTCGGCAAGCCGGTTGCCTTTGCCGCCGATGTGGTGGGAGAGGATGCCAAGGCTAAGGCCGCGGCCCTCGGCAACGGCGATGTCCTTCTTATTGAGAATGTTCGCTTTGAAGCGGGAGAAGAGAAGAATAAGCCCGAGTTCGCCAAGGCCCTCGCTGAGCTTGCCGATATTTATGTCAACGATGCCTTTGGCACGGCACACCGTGCGCACGCCTCCACCGCGGGAGTCGCTGCCTATCTGCCTGCCTATTGCGGCTACCTCATCGGTAAGGAAATCGGCATCATGGGTGCGGCCCTCGAAAATCCCGAGCGTCCCTTTGTTGCCATTCTCGGCGGTGCCAAGGTTGCTGACAAGCTGAATGTTATCAACAATCTTCTCACCAAGGTTGATACCCTGATTATCGGTGGCGGTATGGCCTACACCTTCCTTGCAGCGAAGGGCTTTGAAATCGGAACCTCGCTTCTGGATGCCGATAAGCTTGACTATTGCCGCGACATGATGAAGAAGGCCGATGAGAAGGGTGTAAAGCTTCTTCTCCCTGTGGATACCGTGGTTGCCAAGAGCTTCCCCGATCCGATTGATGGGGACATTGAGGTGAAGCTGGTTCCCTCGGATGCCATTCCCGCAGATGAAATGGGGCTTGACATCGGCGAAAAGACCCGTGCTCTGTATGCCGATGCTGTAAAGGCGGCCAAGACGGTGGTCTGGAACGGTCCTATGGGCGTTTTTGAAAATCCGACGCTTGCCAAGGGTACGATTGCCGTTGCCGAAGCTCTTGCCGCTTCGGATGCTACCACCATCGTGGGCGGCGGCGATTCTGCCGCGGCCTGTGAGCAGCTCGGCTTTGCTGACCGTATCACGCATATTTCGACGGGTGGCGGTGCCTCGCTTGAGTTCCTTGAGGGACTTGTCCTCCCGGGTATCGACTGCCTGCAGAACAAATAAGGAGTAGGAAAATGAGAAGATATGTAATTGCCGGAAACTGGAAGATGAATATGACTCCCTCCGAAGCGAGCGCGTTCATTCGTGAGCTTGCCCCGCTGGTAGAGGGAAAGGATGCCTGTGACATTGTGCTTTGCGTGCCCTTTGTGGACCTCGCTGTGGCGGTAGAAGCTGCCCGCGGCACCAACATTAAGATTGGAGCCCAGAATGTCCATTTCAAGGAAAACGGTGCCTATACGGGTGAAATTTCCGCGGCTATGCTGAAGGAAACCGGTGTAGAGTATGTCATTGTCGGTCACAGCGAAAGACGTCAGTATTTCGGCGAAACCGATGAAACCGTCAATCTTCGCACCAAAGCGGCCCTCGCGGCAGGTCTTACGGTAATTCTTTGCCTCGGTGAGCTTTTGGAGGCTCGCACCTCGGGCATTACCGCCGAAATCGTATCCATGCAGACAAAGCTTGACCTCGCGGGCATTCCCGCCGAGGACCTCTCCCGTGTTATTATCGCCTATGAGCCCGTGTGGGCCATCGGTACGGGCCTGACCGCTACGCCCGAGCAGGCTGATGAAGCCTGTGGCATCATTCGCTCGGTGGTGGCTGAGCTTTACGGTGCTGAGGCTGCCGCGGCTCTGATTATTCAGTACGGCGGCTCCATGAACGAGAAGAATGCGTCGTCGCTTCTTGCCAAGGAAAATGTGGACGGCGGTCTTATCGGCGGCGCTTCGCTCAAGACGGATAAATTTACGGCTATTGTCTCCGCTGCGAATTGAGTTTCTCTTGAATTCTATTTCCAAGGAGGTGCTGTATGTTGGAAAATAACAGTGCAAAAAATCAGTCGCATGATTACGAGGTGGATTTTTGGTTTTTTCTGGCTGTGTTCCGCAGATGCTGGTATTGGATTGTGATTGCCGCCTTGCTATTCGGCTTGGCAACCGGCGTGTTTTCTTCTTTCTTCATTGAGAAGAAATACTCTTCCACGGTGAAGATGTACGTGGACCCCTCCTCTGCCTATTTCAATTCCTCGGCGGCAGAGGAATTGGCGGGAATTTATACCGACGTTATAAGTGACGCCGATTCCTTTGCCAAAAAGGTCGCACTCCGCATGGCTCTTTTGGAGAATGAGGACGGAGAGCCTATGTTCCCGGCCTGGAAGTATGAAACGGTGGGTGACACTAAGGTGCCAACCAACTGGCGGCGTGTTTTCCAAATGATGACCGCCGTTGCTCAAAAGGACACGATATTCTATATCACCATTCGCTCCACAAATCCTCAGGAGGCTTACCAAATGGCTGTGATTGCCACCGAGGTAGCACCCGAGCTTCTCAATGAGGTGGTGGGCTTTGGAACGGCAAAGACAATCGGTCATCCGACGCTTGATACCGTGCCCGATTCGCCCAATGTCACTCGGAATGTGATATTTGCTGCCTGCCTTGGCGCGGTGATAGTGTATGTGATCTTCTTCCTCTTGCGCCTCTTTGATACGACCATATACGGCGAAAAAGACCTTTCTTGCTTCGATTTGCCTGTGCTTGGTATGATACCGCTTTTTCCGGATGTGGGAAATGAAAAATTCAATAGGGCAGAAAAGGAGGTCGCTTCCGAATGAACAAGTATAAGAATATGCTGGTAGGCAAGGGCTTTCCTTTTGCTATTGAGGAGGCCTTTAAGGAAATTCGCACCAATATGCTGTATACGGCGCGTGATGTAAAGTGTCCTATCTATGCCCTTACAAGCGGCTTGGCTCATGAAGGAAAATCGATTGTGGCTGCTAATCTTGCGTCTTCCTTTGCTAAGCTCGGCAAACGCGTCTTGTTGCTGGATGCCGACCTTCGCAACCCCACCCTGCATCATATTTTCTCCTGTGACCGTTCCCTTGGAGTCAGCGAGATTGCTGCCGGAATTTGCAAGGAGCCTTTGTCTGCGGTCCTTCACACCGAAATCGAGGGCCTTGACCTGATTCCCGCGGGGCACATCCCCCCGAACCCAGCTGAGCTTTTGGCAACCACGGCTTTTGAGGAATTTCTTAAGTCTATGCAGGATTGCTACGATGCGATTTTTATCGATTTTCCGCCGGTGGGTGTCGTGGTGGACGCGCTTATCCCCGCCGAGCTGATTACGGGATATGCTGTTGTTGTGTATGCCGGCCTTGCTGACCGACATGCGGTTTCCGAAACGCTTACCTCCATGAAGGCAGTAGATGCCAAGGTTCTGGGATTTATTCTGAATGGCATCGATCCGAAGGAGGGAGGATACAGCAGAAGGGATCGGAAGTATCGCTACAAATATTCCTATAAGTATGGATTTTATCCCGGTGCTTCTGCTTCTCAGGATAAAATGATAAACGACTCTCAGTCTTGAAAAGGAGCCTTTGTGGAAGAGAAAGAGAGCCCGATACCTATGACAAAAATACAATGAAAAACGGATTGCGGAGGAGCTCGGTTTGCACCGAGCTCTTCTCCTTTTTCTCATAAAAAATATACACCCCAAAAACAGGCGTTTTTGGGGTGTATATCAGGGGTATTTGCTTCTTGAGACAAGCGGTTAGTCAGCTTTCCCAATTGTGGAAGACATTCTGCACGTCGTCATCATCGTCAAGCTTCTCAAGAAGGAGCTCCATCATCTTGATGTCCTCCTCGTCTGTGAGTGATACATACGAGGTGGGAACCATGGCACGCTCGGCAGAGGAGATGGCGTAGCCCTGCTCGGCGAGCGCATCCCTGACGGCGGCGAGGTCGTCAAGCTCGGTGTAAATTTCATAGCAGCCATCTTCGCCCATAAAATCGGCGGCACCCGCCTCCAGGGCGGCCTCCATGAGGGCATCCTCCTCCACCTCATCATCCTCGTCGATAATGGTGATAAGGCCCTTTTCCTCAAACATAAAGCTCACACTTCCCGTCTGCCCCATATTGCCGTGGAATTTAGAGAAGTAGGAGCGAACCGCACCGGCAGTACGGTTGCGGTTGTCAGTGGTGGTCTCCACAATGACGGCAACGCCGGACGGGCCGTAGCCCTCGTATACGATTTCCTCATATTCGATAGAGGAGTCGGACGAGAACTTTTTGATAACACGCTCAATATTGTCATTCGGAACGTTATTGGCCTTTGCCTTGGCAATCAGGTCGCGCAGGCGGGAGTTGTTCTCAGGGTTCGGGCCGCCCGCACGGATGGCAACTGCCATCTCCTTCCCGATTTTAGTGAAGATTTTTCCCTTCTGAGCATCGGTCTTTTCTTTTTTTCTCTTAATGTTGTTCCATTTGCTATGTCCGGACATATGACTACTCCTTATGCGTTTGCATTAAATCTTTTCGGGGGTTTTGAGGCAGATAAGACGGAGCGCGCGGCCCAAAACGGTGCGCACTGCCGAAACCAGGGCAATGCGGTTACCGCGTGTGGATTCGTCCTCGGCGGAAAGAATCTGACACTCATGATAGAAGTGGTTGAATGCCGCCGCAAGGTCAAGAATATAGCGCGTAATGACCGAGGGCTCATATTCGGCAAGCGCCTCGGATACCCTTTCCGGGAAAAGCGAGAGTGTACGCACAAGGGTGCGCTCCTCCTCGGTGGGCGCAACGTCGCTCACGCGGAAGGAGGGAAGACTGCTCCCTGCCTTCTCCAGAAGCGAGCAGGCACGGGCATAGGTGTATTGGGCATAGGGCCCCGTGTTCCCGTCGAAGGAAAGAGCCTCTGAGAGCGAAAAATTGATGTCATGGATACGGCTTCCCGAAAGGTAATAGAAGATGACGGCCCCAACGCCTACGGCTTCCATGACCTCTGCATCGTTTGCCGTGGCCGAATGCTTATCCTCGGCAATCTTCTTGACCTTCTCAACAGCTTCGGCGAAAAGGTCCTTAAGAAGCACCACGTTACCGGTTCTTGTGGCCAGCTTAGCACCGCCAAGGCTCACCGTTCCGTAAGGAACGTGGACAAGGCGCGAATGCCAGTCATAGCCCATCAGCTCCACCACCTTGAACCACTGTGCAAAGTGAAGCGATTGCCCGGCGCTTGTGACATAGATGCACTTGTCAAACTGATAGGTGTTGTGGCGATAGGCAGCGGCGGCAATATCACGGGTGGGGTAAAGAGTGGAGCCATCTCGCTTCAGAATAAGGCAGGGAGGCATCTTCCACTCCTCAAGGTTGACAACCGAGGCACCGTCGTCGAGGGTAAGGATACCCGCATCGCGGATTTTCTGAATTTCGGCAGGCATTTTATCGGTATAAAAGCTTTCGCCGTTGTAGCTGTCAAAGGTAATGCCCAGCATTTTGTAGGTCTTCTGATATTCACGCAGACTGATTTCGATAAACCAGCGCCAAAGGGCAAGATTTTCTTCGTCGTGACTCTCAAGCTTCCTGAATTCGGCACGCGCCTCATCCTCAAGTGAGGGGTCCTTTTCCGCCTCGGTATGGAAGAGCACGTAAAGACGGACAAGCTCGTCGATTTCCTTCTCCTCGATTTCCTCACGGTTGCCCCATTTGCGGAAGGCGACAATCAGCTTGCCGAACTGGGTGCCCCAGTCTCCGAGGTGATTGATGCCTACGCAACGGTAGCCCGCGAATTCATGAAGAAGCTTCAGGGAATGTCCGATAACGGTTGTCCCGAGATGCCCGATATGAAAGGGCTTGGCCACATTGGGAGAGGAATAGTCCAGCACCACCGTGCGTCCCTCTCCAATGGCGGGAGAGCCGTAGCTGTCGCCCGCCTCACGGATATCCGAAAGGAGTCGCTCGGCAAAGCGGGCGGTGTCGGCAAAGAAATTGAGATATCCCCCCACCGCTTCTACGCGGGAAAAGGCGGGGTCTTGTATTCCGTCCTTGAGCGTAGCGGCAATTTTTGGGGGCGCCAACTTTAGGGCGCGTGCGAGGCGGAAGCAGGGGAAGGCAAGGTCTCCCATTGCGCTGTCCGGCGGATATTCAAGGAGCGAGACAATTTCTTCCTCGCTCGGGAGGATGCTGTCTGGGAAAAGATGCTGTGCGGCAGAAAGAATGGCAGAGGCCGCTTGCCCTTTCAGTTTTTTCATAAATCCTTCCTTTTTGTCTTCGTCTTAAAAAAGCTTGCGGTAGGCATCGGGCTCGGGGGGCTCGCCGCCAAGAAGCGTGCAGTTGACAAGGGGCTTCTTCGAAAGGTGAGAAGCGAGAATAGCTTCCACGCTGTCCTCTACGTAGTAAATGCCGTTCTTTTCGTACACGGTAGGGAGGGGAAAGCTCCTTCCCTCATCCAAGGATTGCTTTACCTCATGCATAAGCGTATCGGTAACAGCCTCCTTGACATAAAAGCGGCTGTAATCCAAGGCGCACCTCCGTGCGTCGGGGGCCGCTTGCCAATCCTTGAGGGCGGAGAGAATTTCCTCGGCAACCTGCTCGGGTGTGATAGAGGTGGTGTCAAGCACGAGGTCATAGTTCGTCATATCCATGATATGAACGCCGTATTTTTCGAAATAACGGTAGTTTTCACTGCTTCTTCTGGCCGCCACACGCTTGGCGGTCTCTTCCACGGAACCGAAGCTTTCGCCGCTGCGTTTGTCGTTCAAAATCCGTTCTGCCGAGGTCATTGGAGCCGTTGTGAGATAAACGCGGAAGGTTCCCCTCACGAAATGAAAGGCCATGCGAGAGTCTATGATTAAGCAGCGCGGGTCATCCGAGAGCGCGACAAGGGCATCGTCAATCATCTTGTCTACCTCGGGGTGGGTTTCCATATAACGGTTGAATTCGTCTATGCTCATACCCTCCTTGGCAGCTGCCGCGCGGCACACAATCCCCGTGGAGTAATATTCCGCACCGGTCTTTGCCATCAGGAGCTTAGATACCGTGCTTTTTCCGCTGCCGAGGTCCCCGGCCAATGAAATTTTAAAGCTCATTCCTTGCCTCCTCAAGCGCAGTCATATACAACATACTATTATACAACAATAGTTGCACATCTGTCAACCGTATTTCGGCAAGAATACAGGAGAAGAGCCGAGAAAAGGAGAATTTTACCGCCTGCCTTGTCGCATAACTCGTCAGGTAGCATGGCAATACTGAAGGTAGTAAAGAAAAAGGCGGTATTCACGGATTGTTTACCCATAAGGTGGAAATTTGCGGCGTAAACACGGCCCACCTTCCCACATTAGGCGATGAGGAAAAAAGAGAGCTCCTGCTTCGTGTGCGAGCCGGTGACCGTGACGCGCGGAAAACACTCATCATCGGGAATCTTCGCTTGGTACTATCTATCATTCAGCGCTTCTCCTCAAGGCGCGAAAATTTTGATGACCTTTTTCAGGTGGGCTGCATCGGGCTCATGAAAGCCATAGACCACTTCAATACCGACCTGGATGTGAAATTTTCAACCTATGCGGTACCAATGATTATCGGAGAGGTGCGCCGCTATCTTCGTGACAACAATGCCATTCGTGTCAGCCGTTCCATGCGAGAGCTTGCCTATCGCTCGCTCGGTGTGCGTGAAGAAATTTTGCGCAGGGAAAACCGCGAGCCCAGCACCGATGAAATTGCCGACGCCCTTGGAGAAGAGCGCACCGCCGTCGGACGGGCTATGGAGGCAATAGTGGAGCCTGTTTCGCTGTACGATTCGGTGTATAGCGACGGGGATGATTCGGTGTATGTTATTGACCAGCTACGGGACACCGAGGCATCCGAGGATAGCTGGATTGAGGACATTTCGCTCCGCGAGGCACTGAGGAAGCTCGGCGAAAGGGAACGCTTTATCATAACACGGCGTTTTTATGCAGGGCGCACTCAAATGGAAATCGCGGAGGAAATCGGTATAAGCCAGGCTCAGGTCTCACGCCTCGAAAAAAGCGCCATAGAAAAAATAAGAAAAGAATTTTAAAGCCAAAAATGTAAACAAAACCATTCAAACCGAAAGATGTTTCTGTTCTTTGGCTCATTATCGCTTACCAAAAAAGAAAAGGCAGGAAACTGCCTTTTCTTTTTTGAGGGCCTTTTGCTGCGGCATCGTCACCACTTGCGAAGCTCGGCCTCTATCTTCTCGCAAAGCGAGACGGAGGGCGGCGTGAGTGGCAGGCGCAGCTCCTTTTGTATCCAGCCGCGCAGCGACATTGCGTATTTTATGGGAGAGGGGTTGACCTCGGCAAAAAGAAGACGGATAAAGGGCAGAAGCCGCCCCGCAAGAATGGCCGCCTCCTTGTTTTTTCCCTCTAAAAAAAGATTGGAGAGCAATACGGTCTCAGCGGGCAGGATGTTGGAGACTACGGAAATAAGTCCCACTCCGCCGAGCGCAAGGACGGGGAGGTAGGTGGAGTCGTTCCCCGAATAGACAGCAAGGGAATCTCCGCATGCCGAAAGAATATCGGCCACGCGCTCCATATCGCCGTTTGCTTCCTTTATGCCAACGATGTTTTCGTGCTCGGCAAGACGGGAAAGGGAGGAAAGAGGGATGTTAACTCCCGTTCGGCTTGGGACATTGTAAAGAATGACGGGGATATCAACCGCCTCGGCAATCGAAAGATAATGAGAAACGAGGCCCTCGCGCGTTCCCTTGTTGTAGTAGGGCGTAACAACTAAAAGGGCATCGGCTCCGTGGGTGGCAGCATAGCGGGCCATGGCAACCGCTTCGCGGGTGCTGTTGCTTCCTGTTCCCGCCAGTATCGGAACCTTGTGCTCTACCTCCTCCACGGCCACCGCGAGGAGCCGTGCCTTTTCGCTTTTTGTTAAGGTGGCTGCTTCACCTGTAGTTCCCGATACAACAAGGGCGGAAACACCTCCTGCTAACTGCCTTTGCAGTAAGGCACGAAAGGCGGGGAGGTCGAGCCTTCCCTCTGAGAACGGAGTGATAAGAGCCGTCCCTACCCCCTGGAAGGGAAGCTCCTTTTTATTACATTTTTTCATAGGAAACCTCACGTTTTTTTGTCGGGGCTTGCAATCCGGATAAAAATATACTATAATGGCTATTGTCAGTATATGCAAGAGGATTTTTCAATGGAACAGAAGTCAATTATTGTGAATGAGCGTGTGGCAACCGACCTTAAAACCCACGATTTCTATTACGATTTGCCCGAGGAGCTTATTGCACAAACACCAGCCGAAAAAAGGGATGCCTCCCGTCTTTTGGTTTTACATTCTCGGAGCGGAGAAATGGAGCACCGCCATTTTTATGACATTCTTGATTATATTCGTCCTGAGGATGTCCTTGTGGTGAATTCCTCCCGTGTCATTCCCGCGCGCCTTCTCGGAGAAGCCGCAAACGGAGCCTCGATGGAGCTTTTGCTTTTGCGTATGCATGAGGGCGGGCTTTGGGAGACTCTTGTGCGCCCGGGTAAGCGCGCACGCGTTGGCGCCGAATTTCTTTTCGGCGGGCTCCTTCGCGCCGTGATTCAAAAGGTTCTCCCCGACGGAAACCGTCTTGTTCGCTTTTTCTACCCTGATACCTATCGAAATATCTATGAGGTGCTTGATGCCGTAGGCCAGATGCCTCTTCCCCCCTATATTACAAAAAAGCTGGAGGACAAGAGCCGCTACCAAACGGTGTATGCCAAACAAGAAGGCTCTGCCGCCGCTCCCACCGCGGGCCTGCATTTCACCCCTGAGCTTTTAGATGAGCTGAGAAGAAGGGGAACGGGATACGCCGAGGTGACACTTCATGTGGGGCTTGGCACCTTCCGTCCTGTAAAAACCGAGGAGATTTATGAGCATCTTATGCATGCCGAGCAGTTCAGCATTACCGAGGAGGCAGCGGATGAAATCAACCGCCGTCGAAGGAACGGGGGGCGAGTTATTGCTGTCGGCACCACTGCCTGCCGTGTCCTCGAAAGTGTAACCGATGAAGAGGGGACGGTTCATGCTATGAGCGGTGAGACCGGCATCTTTATTTATCCAGGCTACCGTTTCCGTGCAGTAGACGCCCTCATCACAAATTTCCATCTTCCTGAAAGCACTCTCATCATGTTGGTTTCCGCCCTTGCGGGGAAAGAAACTGTTATGAGGGCTTATGAAACAGCAGTAGAGAAGAGATATCGCTTTTTCTCCTTTGGCGACTGTATGTTCATCCAATAAGCGGCACAATACGGCGTTGCTCCTCGCTTACTCCCTCGACGTAGGTAACTACGCCTTCTTCCATGCGCCCGTAACCCCGTATCCTGCCTTCCGCACGGTATGGGCCCCGCAGAATAAAAAACAGCGATAAGCCTCGGCTTATCGCTGTTTTTTCTTTGTAACAGGGGTTATCTCTTCACGCGAGCGTTGCCGCCCCAGATGCTGAAGATTTGTTCTTCATCTGCCGGCTGAGCATAGTCGGTGAGGAAGGTCGTGGCCAGAGCGCCGCTGGCCCAGGCGAACTGGAGCTGCTTTTCGGGCTCCCACCCCTTGATGATGGAGTAAAGAAGACCGCCAACAAAGCCATCACCGCCGCCGATACGGTCAAGAACGGTGATTTCGCGGGGCTCTGCGACGTGCCACTCATTACCGCTGAGGAGAATGGCTCCCCAGAGGTGGCGGTTGACGTTGATTACCTGACGAAGCGTGGTACCGAATACGCTGGCATTCGGGAACTGCTTCTTCACGCAGGCAATCATCGCCTTGAAGCTTTCAATCTTTGTGGCAAGATCCTTGCCGCCTGCTTCGGGACCCTCTACGCCGAGGCAGAGCTGGAAGTCCTCTTCGTTGCCAACGAGAATATCGGCAACAGATGCAATCTCGGTGAAGATGTCATGCAGCTCCTGCTCGCGGCCCTTCCAGAAGGAGGCGCGGTAGTTGAGGTCGAAGGCAATGAGGGTGCCATGCTTTTTGGCAGCACGGGCAAGCTCAAGGCAGAAGCGGCTGGTTTCGGGCGAGAGAGCACCGATAAGCCCGGACAGATGAAGGACGGCTACGCCCTCCTCACCAAAGAGGCGCTCAAGGTCAAAATCCTTGACCGAAAGGGTGCGGCCAACCTCACCGGCACGGTCATTCTGCACACGAGGTCCGCGGGCACCGTAGCCCGAGTCGGCAATGTTGAATTGGTGGCGGTAGCCCCAAGGGCCGCCCTGCTCCACCTCAGGCCCCTCAAAGGTCATGCCACGGCCAAGCAGATTGTGCTTAATCATCTTGGCAATCGGGCTGTCCTTGACGAAGGCGGTAAGCACATGCGTCGGAAGACCGAGGTAGGAGGAAATGCTTGCCACATTGGTTTCGGCACTGGTAACCTGCATATGGAAGGTGTCGGACGAGTATACCGGCTGACCGCTGGGCGGGCAGATGCGAACACCCATACTGGTGGGCACAACAAGGGCATACTTGTAATTTTCTCTGATTTTCATGCGAATATCCTCCTGTTTTCAGATAGAGTACTGGGAAGCAGCGGTATCGCCGCCCTTACCGGTCCAGTTGGTATGGAAGAACTGGCCGCGGGGGGCATCAATGCGCTCGTAGGTGTGGGCACCGAAGTAGTCGCGCTGCGCCTGAAGCAGGTTGGCAGGGAGACGCTCGGAGCGATATCCGTCAAAGTAGGCAAGGGCAGAGGTCATGGCAGGCATCGGAATACCGTTCGAAAGCGCGGCAGCGCAAACACGGCGCCAGCCGGCCTGCGCCTTCTCAATCACGCCCTTGAAGTAGGGGTCAAGCAGAAGGTTGGGAAGCTCGGGATTGTTGTCGAAGGCCTCCTTGATTTTGCCGAGGAACACGCTGCGGATAATGCAGCCGCCTCTCCACATAAGAGCAATGCCGCCGTAATTGAGGTTCCAGCCATAGGTGGCAGCGGCGGAGCGCATAAGGGTATAGCCCTGGGCATACGATACAATCTTAGCGGCAAAAAGGGCATCTTTGATATCGTTGATAAAGGCAGCACGGTCACCCTCAAACACAGGCTTCGGACCGGCAATCACGCGGGAGGCCGCTACTCTTTCGTCCTTCATGGCGCTGAGACATCTGGCAAACACGGCCTCGCCGATAAGAGTAAGCGGAACGCCCTCGTCAAGGGCGGCGATACCTGTCCATTTGCCGGTGCCCTTCTGTCCTGCGGTGTCAAGAATCTTCTCAACAATCGGAGAGCCGTCGGTGTCCTTGTAGGCAAGGATATCCTTGGTGATTTCGATAAGGTAGCTGTCAAGCTCCTTGGTGTTCCAATCGGCAAAGACCTCGTGCATCTCGTCGGCGCTCATGCCGAGGAGATCACGCATGAGATGATAGGCCTCGCAAATCATCTGCATATCGCCGTATTCGATACCGTTGTGCACCATCTTGACGAAATGGCCCGCGCCGTTTTCGCCAACCCAATCGCAGCAGGGGGCGCCGTCCTCAACCTTGGCACAGATAGCCTGGAGAATGGGCTTCACAATCGGCCATGCCGCAGGCGAGCCGCCGGGCATAAGGCTGGGGCCGTTCAGGGCACCCTCCTCACCGCCCGAAACACCTGTACCGATGTAGAGCTTTCCCTGGCTTTCAACATAGGCGGTACGGCGTGCGGTATCGGGGAAGTGAGAGTTACCGCCGTCGATGATGATATCACCATCGCTGAGGAGGGGCAGAAGCTTTTCAATCATGTCGTCAACGGCGGAGCCTGCCTTGACCATCATCATTACCTTGCGAGGGGTTTCGAGGCTGGCTACGAGCTCTTCGAGGGAATAGGTTCCCACAATGTTCTTGCCCTTGGCACGGCCTTCCACAAACTTTTTGACCTTCTCGGTGGAACGGTTGAATACCGAAACGGTGAAGCCCTTGCTTTCCATGTTGATGACAAGGTTTTCGCCCATAACGGCAAGACCAATCAGTCCAATATCAGACTTTTTCATTTCTTTGTACCTTCCTTTATATAATATTTTTTAAGATTTTCAAGAACAGAGTAGGGAATGCGCAAATTGCCGAGGCCGCGCCCGAGGGCTATGTGCGGCTTCATAGCGGCGTGGAAATCGGTGCCGCCCGAAATCTTTAGCTGAAGCTCCTTGGCCATATCACAGTATTTCTTGTGCATTTCCTCGGTGTAATCGGTATAGTATCCCTCAATGCCGTCAAGCCCTGCCTGCTTCAGCTTCTTGAGGTAGGCATAAAGGGCCTCGTCCGAGAGCTTGATAAGGTGCAGGTGGGCCACAAAGGCAATGCCTCCCGCCGCGTGGATGATGTCGATGGCCTCCTCGGCGGTAATTGCTTGCCTGCCGCAGTAGGCGGGACGCCCGTTGGCAAGATAAAGGTCAAATGCCTCCTTCACGCTGGAGACGTAGCCCTTGTCGAGCAGCACCCGCGCATAGTGAGCGCGGCAGATAAGCGAGCCGCCTGCCACCCGCTTTACTTCATCGGGAGTGACGGAAAAACCAAGCTCGTTTAACTTTTGGCAGGTAGTGCGTGCCCTGAATTCGCGCATCTCAACGATTTTACCGAGCGCGCCCTGAATGGAGGGAGCCTCGGGGTCGATAAAGTAGCCGAGGATGTGCGTTTCGGTGTCGGACACGACAGAAAGCTCAATCGCGGGAATCACCTCAACGCCGAGACGCTCTCCCTCGCGGACGGCATCAGCCACACCGGAAACACAGTCATGGTCGGAAAGCGCAATGGCCGAAATCCCCTCCGCCTTCGCGTGGGCAATCAGCTCCTTCGGCGTCATGGAGCCGTCCGAATGACAGGAATGGGTATGTAGGTCTATCAGTCGCTCCATATATCAGTCCCTCGTCCAAAGACCGAGCGCAGGGTTTGAAATGTAGAAAATCTCCTCTCCGTCGATGGTATGGAAGCCATCGGTCAGCACTGCGGGATTGTATTTCTTGGCCATTTCGGCATAGGGCACAAACTCAAAGGCAGCGCCACGCACCTCTTCTTCGGTGAGAAGCTCGGTGCAATAGGTAATGCGGAAGCGCCCGTCGGAGGAGCCGTGAATCAGGTGCGCCGCCACGGATTGGTTTTCCTGCAGGTCGGCATTTTCCTTGACAAGCTCAAGGATTTTCTCTCTTCCGACATAGCCGTATTTGCGAATCAGGCGGTCATTTTCAGGGTCTTCACCGAACATCTTGACGCCGGGGGCCAGAATGATAAGCTCTCCTCCGTCAGCAATCGCCATGCGCGTGCGATAGACGGCCTTGTTGCCGAGCCAAGTGCTCTTGAATTCGCGGGGGTCAAGGTAAACTACAACCTTCTTAAGCGGCTTTTCCATGTGGTTGAGGTTCTTTTCCTGGCTGTGTGCTACCGCCATCTCAAAAAGATCTCTCTCGGTGCCGATGTAAAGCCCGTGAAGGTTGGTGACGTCGCCTGTGTTGGTGGTGACCGTCAGGACGTAAAGGAGAGGCACCTCCTTCATAAAATGCTCCTGTGCATAGTCGAAAACGCGGCGTACAGGAGAGAAGTCGCGGCCCATGATGCGCTCCATACCGTAGAAGGCGCCGAGCATATGCGAGCTGTTTATCATGCTGCTGCCACCGCAGCCAACAAAGATGTTCTTGGAATAGTTGGCCATGCCCACCACCTCGTGCGGGACGACCTGACCTACCGAAATGATAAGGTCGTAGGAGGGGTCCATGATGCGTCGATTGACCTCTACGTCAATGGGCGTATCCACAAGCCCCTCGGAAACCTCGCTGACAAACGAGCCGGGCACCTCTCCTATTTTGACAACATCGGTGCGCCAGTTGTGGACAAGAATGCGGTCAAAGGGCACCTTCCCAAGAAAGAAGACTTCACATTCCTCCTCGGTCATCGGCACGTGGGTGCCGAGCGCGGGCATGACGTCCACCTCGCAGGTATCCTTCAGAAGCTCGTAATAATAGGCAGTAATCTTACCTGCACCCGAATACATACGGGTGTAGTCGGGGGGGAGGAGCAAAACTTTTTTGAGGCTTCGCCCCTTCAGGGAATCACGCAAATATGTGCGGAGCGCTTCGTCCGAAATCACAGAGTCGCTTTTTAAAAACATAGATGCACCAGCTTTCCGGGATTGAACCCTATTCTCATGAATACCATTATAGCAAAATACTTACTTTTTTTCAATAGAGAAAGAGAAAATAGTAAATTTCTGCGAGAGCTTTGAAGGATAAGAGCAAGATTTGCAATATACGCGATGCTTCGACGGCACCGATTCCCTTTTCGACAGCTCACGTCGGGTGCCAATGCTGCACGAGCCGTTCCACGAGAAAAATAAATATCCCCCCGTTCTGCGGGGGGATATTTATTGGTGGAAATAGGGGGGCTCGAACCCTCGACCTCACGGATGTGAACCGTGCGCTCTGACCAACTGAGCTATATTTCCGAATGCTCAATCAGTATATCACAAACCGAGACGTTTGTAAAGGGGTTTTTGAAAAAAATATCAAATCGCAAAAACTTTCTTTTTTCTTGACATTCGCAGCGGCGAATGCTATACTTATTTTAAGAAAATTTTATGAGAAAGCATAGAGGGCGTAGTTTTATGAAGAATAAAATCTATCTTAAAGAAAGCTACTTTACCGAGAAAGAGACTCTCTTTCTTGAAAACGGTAGTGTGAGTGCCTCACTTTTTACTTATTCCACGGGTGTTAAGGCTGTGCGGATCCAAAATGAGCGCGGCTCGCTCGTGCTCCTGCCGTATATGGGGCAGATGGTGTGGCGCTGTGAGTTTGATGGGCGTGAGCTTACCATGAAATCCATCTATGATGAGCCGATGTCGGCGTTGCAGACCTACGGCGAAACCTACGGCGGCTTCCTGATGCACTGTGGGCTGACGGCTATGGGAAATCCGACAGCGGATGACACACATCTCCCGCACGGCGAGCTTCCTATTGCCAAATATCAGTCGGTATATCTCGTGAGCGGGCGGGATGAGGGCGGAGCCTATATCGGTCTTAGCGGCGTATATTCACACAAGCGTTGCTTTGAAACAAACTATGATTTTATTCCTCTTGTCAAGCTTTATGAGGGCAGAACCTCTCTTGACATTACGGTTACCGTCAAGAATAACAAGGATGTGCCGTTGGAGTATTTCTATCTGTGCCACATCAATCACCGTCCGGTGGACGGCGCGCGCCTTCTTTACACCGCCCCACGTGACACCATTGTGGTAAATCATGAGGTTCCCGATCAGTATTTTTCTGCCGAGGCTGCCGCCTCTACCAATGCGTATCTTTCTCGCCTTGACGAAAATCCGGGGCTTATGGATGAGGTAGGGGCAGACGGGCAGTCCTATGCCCCTGAGATTGTCTTCTGTTGCTTCTATAAGGCAGACAGGGACGGCAAGGCCTATACCATGCAAAGGAATCCCGACGGCACGGCAACCTATGTCGTTCACCGTCCCGACGAGCTCCCCTTCGGTGTTCGCTGGATTGCTCGCACCGAGGATGAGGATGCCATGGGTATGGTGCTTCCCGCCACTGCCGAGCACAAAGGATATCTCTATTGCAAAAAGAACGGCTATGAAAAAATCTTAAGGTGCGGTGAAAGCACTGTTTTCCATATGGAAACGGGCCTCCTGAATCGGGACGAAGCCCTTGCTATGGAGAGAAAAATTCACGAAATCGGCTTCTGAGGTTTCTCTGCAAAACGGAAAGGAGGTATAAGCTGTGGAACGGTTTGAAGGCTATATCATGAAAAGCATGAGGACGGCACGTGCCGCTCGCCTTTTGGCGGCTGATTCCGCTTTGCGGCGCGCACGCAAGGTCACAATGCTTGCAGGGATTTCGCTCCTCCTTCTTCTGTATCTTTTCACGCTTCTCTTTGCTGTCAAAGGCGGAACGCCTGAGACACTGGAGGTGCTTCTTGTGATGCGGCTTGTTGTTTGGGCAGTTCTCTTTTTGGCTGTTTTGGTTTTTCTTCTTCTCGGTGTCCTTTACGGTGGAACTCGGAGCCCGAAACGTCGAACCGAGCTTGCCACCCTCTATGTAAGAGGCCTTCTTGCCGACACCTTTGCCCTTTACCGTCCTCGCCTTGTCGCCTTGCCGCGTGGTCGTGACCTCGCCGAAGATGCCCGTTTATACGCCGCGAGTTATGCCTTGAACCACGAGGAAAGGAGTGCCCTTTTGCGAAGGGGGGCTCTTCGCGAGGAGGGGGAAATAATTCGCCGCCGATACGAGGAGTTTCTTTTGGGGCTTTTAGAGTCGGACGATACCGTGAGCGAGCGTTATCTCAGGCTCCGTCATAGCATGCAGGAGCTTGTCAACCGATGGCGTCGCGGGCACATGATACACTACGGAGAGGCGCAGAGAAAGCTTATTGAGCACAATATAGGTCTTCTCATGCAGGATATCACCAATCGGCGCAGTGAATTTTTAAAAACCGAAGGGGTACCTGCGTATTTTGGGCTTCTTGGCGATATAACCGTATACAGAGATCCCGAGGCAGGAGGAGAGGCACGCATCATTCCTCGCAAGGATGCATGCGCGAGCTTTGCTGCTGTGGTGAAGGAAATTAAGCGGTTCGATGAGGATGTTCTCGGCACAGCACGCAGCGAAGCAGAGATGGACGATTATGCGGCTCTTTTACAATCCTATGAGGAATTTACAAGCCGTTATGTTACCGTCGGATGCCAAACGGTGGATATAGAAAGGTGCCGCGAAAAGCTAAGGACGGCAAAAGAGGACTCTCACCGTTGTTGGAGCTGCAAAAAGCCCTTCCATCCGCGCCACCGCGAGGTTTGTGAGCGTTGCGGAAGGTATGTGTGCCCCCGCTGTGGCCGTTGCTATTGCGACAAATATATCACCCACCGTGTAAAAAGAACCCTAACAGAGGATTGAATGGTAGTTTCCCGTCTCTTTTAGGAAAGCGAAAGGAAAAAGAAGCGCCCTTGTGCTTTATTGAGCAAGGGGGCTTCTTTGCTTATTACAAGTTATTTTTCATATAGACTTGACATAGGTCGGCTTTTGTGGTATGATAAGGATAGTGCAGAAATACTGCAAGCGAGAGAAGAAAGGGGGAGGATATTGTCCATGGACGGCGACAGTAGTGAGGACGATTGTAACTTCACAACGGTGTTGAGTATGAACAGGGATAGGATTTGGGTGGCTCATCTCATTCGCAGGGAATGCGAAGGATGCGCCTTTTTGCGTTTCCGGAGATTGCGCTCCTGATACCCCCTGAATTTTCTTTTTTCACTCACACATCTTACATATTTTTAGGAGAATCTTGCGATATGATTACAACGCAAATTTTGCTGATGTGCCTTTTGGTTTTGTTTTCTGCGTATTTTGCAGCCACCGAAACGGCATTTTCCACGATGAACAAAACACGATTAAAAACTATAGCCGAAAAAGGGAATCGGCGTGCAGGGCTTGCCCTTAAGCTTTCCGAGGGGTATGATAAGCTCATTTCCACTATTCTCATATTAAACAATGTTGTCAATATTGCCTTGGCATCCATGGGCACGATATTCTTTGTTACCATGCTCGGCATGGAGGATAGCGGAGCTACTGTTTCCACGGTGGTGATTACGGTGGCGGTCCTTATCTTCGGCGAAATCACCCCGAAGAGTATAGCCAAGGATATGCCCGAGCGTTTTGCTATGCTTTCTGCTCCGATTATTCAGATTCTTATCTGGTTGCTGACTCCCGTTGTCTTTCTTTTCTCGGTCTGGAAGAAGCTGATATCGAAAATCTTTCGCTCCAAAGAGGATACCAAGATGTCGCAGGAGGAGCTTCTCATGCTGGTGGAGGAGGTCCAACAGGAGGGAAGCATTGACAACAACGAGGGGAACCTTCTCCGCAATGCTATTGAATTTACCGAGCTGCGGGCTGAAGATATTCTTACCCACCGCGTGGACCTTGAGGGCGTGCCGCTGAACGCCGAAAAGGAGGAAATCGCCCAAAAGTTCGCCAGAACGCAGTTCTCGCGGCTTCTTGTATACGAAGAAACCATTGATAAGATTGTCGGTGTTATTCACCAAAAGGATTTTTATACGGCGTCGGGAATCTCCAATTCTCCGCTTGAAGCCCTGATGGCTCCCGCAGTCTTCATCCATCAGTCCGAAAAAATCAGTCAGCTTCTTAAAACCCTTCAGAAGAGCAAAACCCACATCGCCGTTGTGCTGGATGAGTACGGAGGAACCCTGGGTATTGTGACCATGGAGGATATTCTTGAGGAGCTTGTAGGTGAAATATGGGATGAGCATGACGAGGTAGTGGAAAATTACAAGGATATGGGAGATGGCCATTATCGTGTGGACTGCTCTGTGAACCTTGATGATTTTTCCGAATTTTTCTCGGTTCCGATTGAATCCGAAGCGGTTTCGCTCGGCGGCCTTATTATGGAGATTCATGAGGATTTGCCCGAGGTTGGAGACGTGGTTCTCTATCAGGGGCTTGAAATTACCGTTAAGGAAATGGATTCTCATCGCGTGGTATTTGCCGATGTCGTTCGCCTCGCCTCGGAAGAGGAGGGGGGCGAGAGCGAGGATTTCTGATTGCCTTCGCTTTCAATAAGCGAATGTGCGATAAGGGCTAGTCCAAAGCTCTTGAGATAAGCAAAAAGAGAGAACAAAGCGGGTATCTGCTGAGTTCTCTCTTTTGTGTCGGCGAAGCTTTTTGTTGCATAGGTAAAGTTTGGTTTACTCTAAGACTTCCATCGGCCCCGGCTTGATTTCTCTGTTAAGGATATAAGTAAGCAAAGTTTATGTATTCTCTTGGTTAAACAGCATTTCATCGAGAAGGAGTGCGACCCTTTCCACATAAGCAATGCAGGGGCGCGTGCGATAGTATTGTGGGGTTCTGTCCTCAGGTGTCTTTTTTGCCTCTATGGCGCATTTGGCCAAAAGCTCACGGCAAAGAAGGGAGCCCTCCTCCTCACGGAAGCGCGCTGCCAGTCTCTGAATCAGCTCATAATGCGCAAGCTTGGCTTCCTTGTCTGTGGGCGAGCTGTACCCCTTGAGAAGCCCTGCTACCATAAAGGCACCGCTCAGGGCACCGCACACCTCGCGGAGACCTCCCATTCCCCCGCCAAAGGAGGAGGAAAGCCTTAGGGCTGTCTCGGTGTCAAGGCCAAGCTCCTCGCAAAAGGCGCCCACTATGGCTTGACTGCAGTTGTATCCCTCAAAAAAAAGGTCTCTTGCCCGTTCGCTGTGTATACTCATAAAATACGACCTCGGCTTTGCAGAAATTTGCATGCTCCGCCTTGCATGCCTATCCATTGTAGCATGGGGAAGGGGAAAAGTCAAGAAGTGAGTCTCGGATTTTGCTTGCGTGGCTTGGCAAAAAGTAAATAGGATTGCTTTTTGCGTCCTCTTGTGCTATACTTGTCACATGAGTATAAAGGAGCAAGCCTATGCCATATTTACCGATAACCCGTGAGGAGGCCTTGGCCCGCGGATGGGAGCACCCTGACTTTGTTTTGATAACGGGGGACGCTTATGTTGACCATCCGTCCTTTGGCACGGCGGTGATTTCCCGCGTTCTTGAGAAGGCGGGCTTTTCAGTTTGCATTCTGCCGCAGCCCCAAAAGGACGCTGACTACGCGCGCTTCGGTGCCCCACGCCTTGCGTTTCTTGTCAATGGAGGGAACATTGATTCGATGGTGGCACATTACACTGCCGCTAAACGCCGCCGCAGCGAGGACGCCTATTCTCCGGGAGGGCAGGCAGGGCTGCGCCCTGACCGCGCGGTTATTGCTTATTCGCGCCGTCTTCGCCGCCTTTTTCCGGAGTCTCCCATCCTGATTGGCGGACTTGAGGCCTCACTTCGGCGTTTTGCTCATTACGATTATTGGGACGATGCCGTGCGCCCCTCAATTCTCGTGGATTCGGGTGCCGACCTTTTGATGTACGGCATGGGGGAGAGGCATATTCTTGAGATTGCCCAACGGCTTGCCGAGGGGGCTCCCGTGTCAACCCTTACCGACATTCTCGGCACGGCATATCTTGCGGATTCCTTTATCCCACCGCCGTCCTATCTGGAATGCCCAAGGTATGAAAGGGTATCCTCCGAAACGCAAGAAGGGAAGCGTGCCTATGCGGAGGCTTGCCGACTTCAGCAGGATGAGCACGATGCCGTCCGCGGTCACGGCCTCTACCAACACCACGGCACGCATACTGTGGTGCAAAATCCTCCCTCGCTTCCCCTTACCACCGAGGAAATGGATGCGGTTTATGCTCTCCCCTTTATGCGGGACTTTCACCCCTCATACCGTTCTCTCGGCGGTGTTCCCGGCATAGAGGAGGTTAAGTTTTCTATCATTCACAACCGTGGCTGCTACGGAGCCTGCAACTTTTGTGCGCTTGCCTACCATCAGGGGCGAAGCATATCGGTGCGTAGCCATGAATCGGTTTTGGAGGAAGCGCGTTTGCTCACAGAAATGCCCGATTTCAAGGGCTACATTCATGACGTGGGCGGTCCCACCGCCAATTTCCGCGCCCCCTCTTGCCAGAAGCAAAGCAAGACAGGGCTTTGCGCAGGGAAAAAATGCCTTGCTCCCGAGGCTTGCCCCTCGCTGCGAGTGGACCATAGCGACTACCTTTCGCTTTTGCGCAAGCTCCGTGGCCTGCCGCGCGTAAAAAAGGTGTTTATCCGTTCCGGGATTCGTTTCGATTATCTTATTCGGGATAAGGATGAGAGCTTCTTCAAGGAGCTTGTCCGTCATCATGTCAGTGGGCAGCTTAAGGTCGCGCCCGAGCATTGCTCACGGCGTGTGCTTGCGAAGATGGGCAAGCCTCCGATTGAGGTCTATAACCGCTTCAAGAAACGTTTCTACGAATTGACCGAAAGCATGGGCAAGCGTCAGTATCTTGTGCCCTATCTTATGTCCTCTCACCCGGGGAGCAAGGTAGGTGACGCGGTAGAGCTTGCCGTTTTCCTGAAAAAGGAAGGGCTCCATCCCGAGCAGGTACAGGATTTTTATCCCACACCGGGAACCGTGTCCACCTGTATGTTCTATACAGGGCTTGACCCGTATACCATGGAAAAGGTATATGTTCCCCGTACCGCAGAGGAAAAGGCCGAGCAACGTGCGCTTCTTCAGTATTTTCGGCCTGAAAACCATGCGCTTGTCCGTGATGCGCTTCGCCGCGCGGGGCGCACCGACCTTATTGGTACGGGGCGCGAGTGCCTTGTCCCCCCGGAACGCCGTCCCGTGCTTTTCAAGGCAAAGCATGCCCAAGGCGGATTTTATCCTCAAAAACGGAAGGGAAGTGCCTCCCGTCGAAAAAAGTCCTGATACGAAAAAGCCCCAAGGCAAGCGCCTTGGGGCTTTTCTTTCGGATTACACGCGGTTTTCGATTTCTTTCTTGATTTTTTCGATGAAGCCTTCAAGCGACATGGTTTCGGTCTTGGCGGTATCGCGGTTACGCACTGCCACATTCCCATCCATTGCCTCCTGCTGTCCGATGACGAGCATATAAGGCACGCGTCCCACAACCTGCGCCTCGCGAATCATATAGCCGATTTTCTCGTTGCGGTCATCAAACTCAACACGGATGCCTGCTGCACGAAGTGCCTCGTATACCTTGTGACCGTAGTCGGCCACCTTGTCTGAGACCAGAAGCACCTTGGCCTGTGTCGGCGCGAGCCAGACGGGGAATTTCCCTGCATAATGCTCGGTCAGAATGCCTATGAAACGCTCAATCGAGCCGTAGCAAACGCGATGCACCATAATCGGACGTTGCTTTTCATTGTGCTCATCGGTATACTCAAGGTCAAAGTTCTGCGGCATCTGGAAGTCAAGCTGAATGGTGCCGCACTGCCAGGTGCGTCCCAGTGTGTCCTCCAGATGGAAGTCAATCTTCGGGCCGTAGAAGGCACCGTCGCCCTCGTTGACAGTATAGGGAAGACCGAGCTTCTCAAGCGCAGTCTTGAGACCGTTCGTTGCTGCCTCCCAGTCCTCATCACTGCCCATGCTGTCAGCAGGTCTTGTGGAGAGCTCCACGGCGTATTTGAAGCCGAATTTTTCATAGACCTCGTTGATAAGGTGCACAACACCGATGATTTCCTCGGTAATCTGCTCACGGCGCATAAAGATATGGGCGTCGTCCTGCGTGAAGCAGCGAACACGGAAAAGACCGTGCAGGGCACCCTTAAGCTCGTGGCGATGAACAAGCCCAAGCTCGCCCATGCGCATCGGCAGGTCACGGTAGCTGTGCAGGTCGTTTTTGTAGACAAGCACGCCGCCCGGGCAGTTCATCGGCTTGACGCAGAAGGTTTCGTCATCAATAGAGGTGGCGTACATGTTGTCCTTGTAATGGTCCCAGTGACCGCTGGTTTGCCATAGGTGCTGGTTCATAATCAAGGGAGTATTGATTTCCACATAGTTCTCGCGAGCGTGGATTTCACGCCAGTAGGCAATCAGCGCGTTTTTCATGGCAACGCCCTTCGGCAGGAAGAAGGGGAAGCCCGGAGCATCGTCCGAGAACATGAAAAGCCCCATCTCGCGTCCGATGCGACGGTGGTCGCGCTTTTCAGCTTCCTCAAGAAGAACAAGGTAATCGTCAAGCTCCTGCTGGGTACGGAAGGCTGTGCCCTTCACACGGGTGAGCATTTTGTTGTTCTTGTCATTCTTCCAATAGGCACCCGATTGTCCCATGATTTTAAATGCCTTCAGCGCCTTGGTATAGGTAAGGTGAGGGCCTGTACACATATCGGTGTACTCCCCTTGCGTGAAAAAGCTGATTTCGGCATTCTCGGGAAGGTCCCCGATATGCTCCACCTTGTATTTTTCGGAGAGGCTCTCCATAAAGGCAATGGCCTCGTCGCGCGGGAGAATTCTGGGGCGAATCGGAATGTTTTCCTTTACGATTTTCTTCATCTCTGCTTCGATGGCAGCAAGATCCTCCTCGGAAAGCTTGGTGTCCCCGAGGTCAACGTCGTAATAGAAGCCCTTTTCGTTGGCTGGACCGTAGGCAAACTTCGCATGGGGGAAGAGACGCTTGATTGCCTGAGCCATGATATGTGCCGCCGTATGGCGAAGTATGCCGAGCTCCTCCTCGGGCGCACATTCGGCAACGGTGCCGTTCGCATAAATAACCTTCATATCTGTTCTCCTTTTAAGATTGTTTTTCAGTAATACCACGGGTGGCAAAGAAAAACACCCTTGGATACCGAGAGGTATCTTCAAGGGTGCTGTTGGCACGGTTCCACCTTGATGTTTCACTCATTTCCCATAACGCAGGGTGGCGGCAACGCTTACTTCTCGCGGTTCGGCGCGCAGCTCGGGAGGGGTTTTCACCAAAGCACGATAAGGACTTGCACCGCCCGTCCCCTCTCTGCATATCGCGACTCTTTGGCTACTCTTTCCGTCATTGCTTTTTTCTTTTTATATTATAGCATGCGAGGGTGTTTCTGTCAAGAGGGGAGTGCAATTATTCTCATAGCACAAGGCTTGCCGCGGCAAAGGGAAGGTAGGGCCCCGGCACATGGGTGGCGATAAGCACCAGCCTCTTTTCCGCTGCCTTACGCAAAAGCACGGAAAGCTTTTGGCGGAGTCCCCCATCAAGCCCCTGCTCCGGCTCGTCCAGAAGAAGGATAGGGCGTGGCACGGCAAGGGCACGGGCCAGTGAAACGCGCTGGCGCATCCCCCCCGAAAGGGCTGAGGGGCGGCGGTTGAAATCGGTCTTGGAGAAGTCGATGGCCATAAGATGGTCGGCGGCGGCGGCTTCCGCCTCGCCTCTTGTCATTCCCATGGCCCGAAGCGGCTCGGCCACGTTACCGAGCGCCGAAAGCGAGGGGAAAAGACGGGGCTCCTGAAAGGAATAGGAGACAGCAGAGCCTCCCATGCCGAGAATTCTTCCGTTATAGTCCTTGTCAAGGCCTGCCATCATACGGAGCAGAGTGGTTTTCCCGCTTCCGCTGTTTCCTGTGATGAGGTACAGTCCCGTGTCCGAAAATGTATAGGAGAAATCCTTGAAAAGCTGTTTTTCTCCAAAGGCTTTGTCAAGATGCTCTAAGGACGGCATGCTTCCCCCCTCCCCTCTTTCAGAAGTAAGGTTTTCTTTACCAAAAATTCGAGCAAAATGCTTACGGCAACAATGGTCAGCGTGTAGGCCCAAAGTGCGGGTGTTTCAAGATACAGCTTGGCGTAGTATACCTCTTTGCCGATGGAACGGGCAGTGGCCACCAGCACCTCTGCCGCGATTCCGGCCTTCCAGGCAAAGCCCATAGAAGAGGAGACGGCTCCCATGAAATGGGGGAGCGCGGCGGGGAAGCGCAGGACGCAGAACCTGCGCCAAGGGGAAAGAGAATAGAGCTCAGCCACCTCGAGAAGCTCCGAGTCCTGTGCGGAAAGTCCGCGAACCAGCGCGTCGGCAACAATCGGAATGACCATAAGCGTCGCAATCAGAACGGGCAGCAGGTGGCTTCCGGTAAAGCTCCAAGCCAGTACCACAAAGGAGGCGACGGGGGTTGCGCGGATTACCGTAAGCAGGGGGCGCACAAGCGAGCCAATGCCGGGAACAAGAAAGAGAGAGGCTCCCAGGAGTGCTCCCACTGCGGTGCCGAGGAAAAGGCCGAGCAAAACGCGAAGCAACGTCATAAGGAGGGCCATCCAATAATCGGCGGTCAAAAGAAGCGAGAGGAGTGCTCCCACAATCGCGGGGGGCTCGGGCAGGATGAGGGGGTTTTTTACAAGAACTGCCACGAGCCAATACAGCGCCAAAAAGAAGACAAGAGGTAAGAGGATGTTTTTTATGAGCGAGAGCAGCTTATTTCCCATGGTAGTAGAAATCGTCATCGGGAAGCTTTCCTCCGATGGAGGTGAGGCTGTGTGAGCCGAGAATGCCATAGAAGGCCGAAAGGATGCTCTTCATTTCGCGCCCGTCCACGTATGTGATGGCACACTTCGGGATGGCAAGCTTGGCAAGCTGGGGCTTCGGTATAATTCCGTGGGCAACGGCGAGGTTTGCGGCGGCATCAAGGTTTTCGGACGCCGTCATATAGGCTACGGAGGCCTCGTACTCTTCGAGGAAGACTTCCACCGCACGCGGGTGCTTTTCAAGGAAGGCTGCATTGGCAACAAGGCACCCCTGCACCATCGGTGTATCGGAAATTTCGCTCCAAGCGAGCGAGAGGTCAAGTGAGGTCACGGTTTTTCCCTGTGCCTCGGCATTCTTTGCGGTTGCTGTGGCGGCGGGTTGAGGAAGAACCACAATAGGGGCGCTTCCGGAGAGGAAGGCGGCTTGCAGCGCGGCAGGCTGGACGATAGAAATATCTACATTTGCCGAAATCCCTTTCTCGCGCAGGAGGTGGCGCACCACATATTCGGGGTTGGAGCCCGCATTCGGTACATATACCGTCTTTCCCGCAAGGTCGTCAAGCTCTGTCACTGTTCCCGTGCTGTCCAGAAGATGGAGGACGCCGAGCGTGTTCAAAGCGATAACCTTGATGTCGGTGCCCCTGTTGTAGAGAATGGCGGCATTGTTGGTCGGCAGGGCTGCGATGTCCAGCTTTCCCGAGGTGATATCACCAAGGATAAGGTCGGGAGAGGTGTAGAGGTCCGCAAAGCGGTATTGAGGGTTTTCTTCCTCCATAAGGGCAAGCATACCGAGTGCCGTGGGACCGGACAGCACTCCTATGCGAATCTCGGTGTCATCCTTGCGGCAGGAGAAAAGCATAGGCATAAGGAACGAAAGGAGGAGTAGAATGCAAAGTAATCTTTTCATGGTGTATGAGTCCTTTCAGTTTTGGATACATAATTTCAATGCTTCGGCATCCATTACCGTGATGCTGTCATGCTCTGTGGTAATAACTCCGGCATGCTCGAGCTTTTCAAGAATGCGGTAGAGTGATGCCCTCCCGAGACCGAGCATAGAGGCAAGGGAGGATTTTGTGATTCCCAGAGAGGAGTCCTTGCTACGCAAAAGGAGGAAGGAGGCAACACGTTCCTCCGCGCTTCTCCCTGCGAGAAGATTTAGTCTTTCGTTGAGAAAACGGATTTTGTCGGTAAGCAGGTGTATATAATTTCTTGCCGTAGTGGGAACGGCCTCAAAAAGCGCGGTGAGTGCCGCTTCGCTGACGAGGAGAACCGTGGTGTCGGTCTTTGCCGAAACAGTGGTGGGGAAGCCCTCCTCCTTGCCAAAAAGCGAGGAGGCACCAAGGATGTCGCCTGCCGAGAGAGTTCGGTGAATGACACGGCGCTTTTCTCCTCTCCGCGTGACGGTGAGAATCCCTCTTGCCACAACGCCCAGGGCGCGGAAGCACTCGCCCGCACCGATAAGGCATTCTCCTGCCGAAAGCCGTATCACCTCGGGAGGGGCAAGCCGCACGGCAGCATCGCATTCCTTGGCCGTGAGCCCTCGAAAGAGAAAGGAGGATAGATAAACGGCACGCTCGTTGTCGCCGAGCGGTTGCTTTTTCTGCAAGAAAGAACACCACCTTAATGTCTTATTTGAGACAATTATACAGCATTTCTGTCTCTGTGTCAAGCCTTAATTCGCAGATTTTTGCCTCTCGGTTATACTTTTAAAATACGGAGTAAATTTTGTGCGGAAATTGTTCGCTTGCTATTGCACTCCTTTAAAATATGTGTTATAATAAATTTATATATAATTTTTTCGCATGGTTCGTTTGCACATGAGCTTCCATAGGTCGGTGCCGGGCAAGCCCCGGGGTGGCCTCCCTGCTTTGCCCCGCTTCTTCTGCCGTGCGTGATGAAAACAACGAGGAGAGCCGAATATGCTTTTTTTTGATTTGGAAATGACACAGGGCGGGGACATCGTTCAGGATGTCATTCGCTTCTTTAAGCAACAGCTGTCATCCATGACCTTTTTGGACATGCTTCGCTATGTGTTTGACATTTTGCTTCTCGCCCTTGTCCTTTATGCCGCCATCCGCTTTTTGTGGGATAGGCGAGCAGGCAAGCTTCTTCTCGGCATCGCCATCTGGTTTTTTGCGCTTATTTTTTCTCGCCTTCTCGGCTTCTATGCGGTTGGCACGCTTTTGGATTTTCTCAGTGAGGCAGGTGTGCTTGTGATTGTGCTGATTTTTCAGCCCGAAATCCGCGATGCACTTGAAAAGCTTGGCGGTGCGCCCTTTAAAAACATAAAAAACCTTTCGGTTGACAGTGTTAACGAGGCTACGGCAGACGGCATCAATGCCATATGTGAGGCGGTCACCGATATGTCAAGGACCAAAACGGGAGCCCTGATTGTTATAGAGCGTTCCACCAAGCTCGGGGATATCATCCGTTCGGGCGTTGAGGTGGATTCGCGCCTGACGCCCTATATTCTCCGTAGTATTTTCTTCCCGAACTCACCTCTTCATGACGGTGCGGTTGTGATACGGAATATGCGCGTATGCTCGGCGGGTTGCCTTCTCCCCCTGACGCGCCGTCAGGATGTGGACCCGAACCTCGGCACACGCCACCGTGCGGCGCTCGGTATGAGCGAGGCATGCGATGCTGTCATTGTTGTGGTTTCCGAGGAGACGGGAATCATTTCGGTGGCCTACAACCGTTCCCTTACCCGCGAGTACACCTCGCAGACGCTTAAGCTGCGTCTTTCCGAAATTTTGATGAGTGCCCACGGCGTGACCGCGGAAAGCAAGGAGGATACCGAGGCATGAAAAAAAGAAGATTTTTGTTGGCCAGGCGTTTTTTTCGCCGTTTTAATCCGTGGTTCTTCCTCCTTTGCCTTTTTCTTGCCGTTATCATCTGGTGTGTTACCATGTATGTAGAGGATCCGGACGGTCTCCGTACGGGAGCTTCGCTTGCCCTTGTCTCTGCTGCCTATCTTCCTGTATGACATTTCTTATCAATGGTATTTCTGTGCCTGTCGGCACACCGGAGGGCGATGTGCTTGCTACAGCAAGACGCCGTGTTGAAAAGGCTGTCAGCCTGCCGAAGGGTGCTTCCTTTTCGGTGTATCGCCGTTCGGTAGACGCGCGAAAAAAGCAGGACGTTCGTCTTGTCTACACCGTGGCCCTTACGGCGGAGCTTTCCCATAGGGACGAGGATGGGCTTCTGCGGCTTGGGCTTTCCCGCCTTGCCGAAGCCACTCCGATGACCGCAATCGGCTCAGAACGCCTTGAGGCACCGCCGCTTGTTGTCGGCACAGGTCCGTGCGGTCTTTTTGCTGCCCTCCTTCTGGCTGAGGCCGGCTATGCGCCTGTGGTTCTTGAGCGCGGCGGACGGCTGGAGGAGAGGCTTCTTGCGTATCACCGTTTTTGCCGCGAGAGAATTCTTGACCCAGAAACCAATATTCAGTTTGGCGCGGGCGGGGCAGGCACCTTTTCGGACGGCAAGCTTGTTACGCGCGTCAATGACCCGCTTTGCTCCTATGTGCTTTCTCGCTTCGTCGAGTTCGGCGCACCTGCCGATATTCTGACCGAGGCACGCCCTCATATCGGCACAGACCGTCTGACAAAAATCGTGGCCGCCATGCTTGCCCGTATCGAAGCCTTAGGAGGGCGGGTTTTCTATCATACCAAATTCTGCGGCTTCCGCGAGAGCAGTGGCAAGGTCACATCGGTGATGACCACCCGCGGGGATATGCCATGCGGAGCTCTTCTGCTTGCCATAGGACATTCCTCAAGAGACACCTATGGGGTGCTTCTTGACACCTCTCTTTGCATTGAGGCCAAGGCTTTTTCTGTGGGCCTTCGGATTGAGCATTTGACGGAGGATGTTGACAGGGCACTTTACGGCAGCTTTGCGGGGCATCCCGACTTGGGGCATGCCTCGTATCAGTTTTCTGCTGACACTCAAAGCCGAGGTGTTTACACCTTTTGCATGTGCCCCGGCGGCCAGGTGGTAGCTGCCGCCAGTGAGGAGGGCGGTGTTGTGGTGAACGGAATGAGTGACCATGCAAGGGCAGGGCGCAACTCCAACGCTGCCCTTGCCGTTTCTGTTTTTCGTGAGGATTACGGTGCTACCCCTACGGCGGCCATTGCGTTCCAGCGTAGCATTGAGCGTGCTGCTTATGCCGCGGGCGGAGGCAGCTATGCGGCGCCCGTCACCACGGTTGGAGATTTTTTGCGGAACCAAAGAGGGACAGAGCCCCGTCGCGTTCTGCCTACCTATATGGATGGCGGTGTTTTTCTTTCCTCCCCCACTGAATATCTGCCGTCCTTTGTGACCGAGTCGCTGACCCGTGGGATTCTTGCCTTTGAAAGGCATATGCCAGGTTTTTCGGCTCCCGACGCTGTCCTCACAGGCGCCGAAACACGCACATCGGCCCCTGTTCGCATTGTAAGGGGAGAGATGCGCACGGCAATCGGCTACGATAACCTCTATCCCGCGGGAGAGGGGGCGGGGTATGCGGGCGGCATTACCTCTGCCGCGCTTGACGGCTTGCGCTCGGCTATGGCAATACTGGCGCGTTACTGCCCGCTCACATAATTTGTATCACATACGGAAGGCGGTCAGCTTGGGCCGCAACGGTAAAAAGCATAATGTTGAAGAGAAACGAAAAAACAATAAAAAAATGGGTTCTCCGAGAGAGCGAGGAGGTCAAAAATTCTCCTGAAGTACGGGAGATTTCCGAAAAGCTTGGAATCGGAACGGTGCTTTCCCGTCTCTTGTATGCCAGGGGCTATGAAACGCCGGAAACGGCACGCGCCTTTTTGGTGCTGGAAAGCGAAATCATCTGCGACCCATTTCTCCTTGACGGCATGCGCGAGGGTATCGCGCGTGTCCAACACGCGGTGGAGAACGGCGAAAAAATTACAATTTACGGCGATTATGACGTAGACGGCGTGACATCGGTTTGCACCCTATACCTCTATCTTCGCGGCATTGGCGCCGAGGTTGACTATTATATTCCCAATCGGGTTGGGGAAGGCTATGGTGTGTCGCGCGGGGCCATTGATACCCTTGTGGCCCGTGGTACCCGCCTCATCATAACGGTGGACACCGGGGTGACGGCGATGGACGAAATCGCCTATGCGAAGACTCTTGGCATTGATGTGGTTGTGACCGACCACCACGAATGCCTGCCCGAGCTCCCTCCCGCGGTGGCCGTTATCAATCCCCACCGTCACGGAAGCCGCTATCCCTTTCCCAAGCTGGCAGGGGTTGGCGTGGTATTCAAGTTTATATCGGCCTATGAGGAATTGCTCACAAAGGACAGCCGTGCCGAGTGTGCGCGCCGCATTTGCGCAAGCTATGCTGACCTCGTGGCCATCGGTACGATTGCCGATGTTATGCCCATTCGCGGCGAAAACCGCTTGATTGTTAAGGAGGGACTTAGGCTTTTGGAAAGCTCCTCGCGTGTGGGCTTTTCTGCGCTTTGCGAGTGCGTTCGCACATCGAGCCGCGCGGATGAAAAGAAGCATGTCGCCAAAAAACGTGATATCTCATCTGGCTTCATCGGCTACACCATCGCACCGCGCATTAATGCCGCGGGGCGCATCCGCAGCGCCTCCCTGGCGGTAGAGCTTTTTCTGACCGAGGACAGAGAGCGTGCCCGTACTCTTGCCGAGGACCTTTGTGAGGCCAACCGCATCCGCCAGGCCGAGGAAAACAGGATTATGACAGAGGCCTATGCCAAGATTGAGCGTGAGCATGATTTTGACCGTGACCCTGTAATCGTTCTTTCTGCTGACGGATGGCATCACGGTGTCATCGGAATTGTTGCCTCCCGAATTACAGATCGTTACGGCTTGCCCTGCATTCTCGTTTCCTTTGACAGTGATGCCAATTGCCATCTTGACAGCGATGTGGGAAAGGGCTCGGGACGAAGCATCAAGGGCTTGAATCTGGTTGAGGCCCTCGTGCATTCCGCCGATACTCTTGTGAAATCGGGCGGTCATGAGCTTGCGGCGGGCCTTTCTGTGACGCGCGGCAATCTCCCACTTTTTCGTGAGAAAATCAACGAGTACGCAAGGGCTCACCTTTCGGAGGAGGCACTCATACCTGTTATGGAGGCCGATTGCGAGCTTACATCAGCCGATCTCACTATGGAGCTTTGCGAGCAGCTTTCGATTTTGGAGCCGTATGGGGTGGAAAACCCTGTGCCCACCTTCATTCTTTCGGGGGCCGAGGTTTTGGAGTGCGTCGCCGTCGGTGGCGGTAAGCATACCCGCCTTACCCTTGGGGACTCTCATCATGCGTTTACGGCAATGTGCTTCTCCATGTCCATCTCCGACCTTGACATTTTTGTCGGAGACAAGGTGGATGTTATGTTTAATCTTGACATCAATGAATGGAACGGACGAAAATCCCTTCAGCTTATCGTGAGGGATATCCGCCTTTGCCGCGCCGCCCTTGCCGTGGCGGAAAGAGACGTCGCGCGCTTTGCGGATTTGTGGGCAGGCGCCCCCTTTGGCGAGGAGGAAAATATCCTGCCGACGCGTGATGATTTTGCGTCGGTCTATAAGCTGTTTTACCGTCTTTCCCGTACAGGGGTGGAAACGGTTACGCACCGAGCCATACTCTCTGAGCTGGGAAGCGATACCATGGGATATGTGAAGCTTAAGTTTATCATCCGTATCTTTCAGGAGCTTAATTTGCTCGGCATTGAGGAGGTAGGGGCGGAGGTGTACCGTTTTCACCTTCAGTTTACCGCCAATAAAACCGACCTTGAAAAATCCAATCTTTTACGACGCCTGCGTTCTCAGATGAAGCAGCCATGAGGTTTGTATGTACGAAGGACTCACGTGCCTGATAGAGGTGCTTGAAAAAACAAAGAAGCAATACAACATAGAAAAAATACGCGAGGCCTTTCTTTATGCGCAAGCCCTTCACGAAGGGCAAAAGCGTCAAAGCGGAGACCCCTATATCTCACACCCCTTGGCGGTTGCCCGGATTCTTGCGGAGCTTGAGCTTGACACCGATTCTATCTGTGCTGCGCTTTTGCATGATATTCTTGAGGACTGCGCTTCAAAAACCTCGTATGAGGAAATCCGCAGTCGCTTCGGTGACGACGTGGCCCTGATTGTCGAGGGGGTCACCAAAATCATCACGGTTCGCCTTGAGGACAAGGAGGAGGCACATATCGAGAATATCCGCAAAATGCTGCTTGCCATGTCAAAGGATATTCGTGTTATTTTCGTTAAGCTTTGTGACCGCCTGCACAACATGCGCACGCTTTCCGCAAAATCGGACGAGAAGCAGCGCACCATCTCTCTTGAGACGATGTATATCTACGCACCGCTCGCTCACCGCCTGGGTATGCAGCGCATAAAGCAGGAGCTTGAGGATATAAGTCTCAGGTATCTCGACCCTATCGGGTATGAGGAAATCTCCAAGGGAATTGAGAAAAAATACGGAAAAACTCATGATTTGATAGACAGTGCGCGTGATGAAATCATGAAAAAAATGGAGCAAAATCATATTCACTGTACACTTGAGGGACGTGTTAAGAGTGTGTACAGTCTCTATCGGAAAATTTATACGCAGAATCGCGAATTTGACGATGTGTATGACTTTTACGCCGTCCGAGTGATTGTATCCACAGAGCTGGAATGCTACACCGTCCTCGGTCTTATTCATGAGCTGTTCCGTTCGGTTCCCGGGCGCTTCAAGGACTATATTTCCACGCCTAAGTCTAACCATTACCGTTCGCTTCACACAACGGTGGTGGGGCATGACGGTGTTCCCTTTGAGGTACAAATTCGTACAACCGAAATGCATCATGTTGCGGAATACGGTATCGCGGCACACTGGAAATATAAGTCGGGAGAGAAGAGCAGTGAAAACATCGACGAAAAGCTTCGTTGGATTTCTCAGCTGATTGAATCGGACGAGACCTCGCGGGACAGCGACGATTTTATGCACTCCTTCAAAACCGATATTTTCCACGACGAAACCTTTGTCTTTACGCCTAAGGGGGATGTGATATCCCTACCCCTTGGGGCAACGGTCATTGATTTTGCCTATGCCATTCACTCAGCGGTAGGAAACAAGATGGTGGGGGCCAAAATTAACGGGGCCATTGTCCCCATTGACCGTGTCCCGCAGAATGGGGATATTGTGGAAATTCTCACCAGCTCTGCCTCGCGCGGGCCGAGTCGTGACTGGCTTAAAATTGTGAAAACAAGCAGCGCAAAGGGGAAAATCCGCCAATGGTTCAAGAGGGAGAAGCGTGCTGAGAACATTCTTCTCGGGCGCGAGGATGTAGAGCGCGAGCTTCGCCGCTACGGACGTCCGTATACCGAGGAGGACCTCATTGCGGTTGTCACCCGTGTCAGTGAGAGGGTCGGGATTCAGGATGCCGAGGACTTTTTCAACACCATCGGCTTTGGCGGCCTTACGGTTTCGCACATCGCAGGTAAGCTCCGCGAGGAGTTTGACCGCCGGGTACCGCCCTCCGAGGCTCCTGCGCAAAAGCCTGTCCTGCATGTGAAGGAGAAGCCGCACCTCTTCAAGAAAAACAGTGGAGTCATTGTCGATGGGCTTCGCGGCTGTCTTATCAAGTTTGCCAAATGCTGCAATCCCTTGCCGGGGGATGAGGTGATAGGCTTTGTCACCCGCGGTCTCGGTACTTCGATTCACAAGACGGACTGCCCCAATGCCGTACGTGGGCTTCGCAATCCCGAAACGCGTGAGCGTTGGGTGCCTGCGCACTGGGAGAACGAATTCGTTTCGCATGACAATGAAAATCTTTTTGAGGCGCTTGTTAAAATCTTTACGGTTGACCGTATCGGGCTTCTGGCAGACATTTCAATTGCGCTTGCCGAGATGCGCGTCGCCATTCTTTCGGTGAACACAGCGGCTCCTACGGACGGTAAGGGCACCATACATCTCTCTATCGGCTGCAAAAATGTGAGCCATTTCCGTTCCATCATATCAAGGCTTTGCAAAATCGACGGCGTTGTGGACGTCGTGCGCGGCTCTAACAGGTAAGGATTCTATATGATTGCTGTATTACAACGAGTGGAAAGGGCTTCGGTCATTTCGGACGGGGTACTGACGGGTGATATCAAGGCGGGTCTTATGATTTTGCTTGGGGTTGTTGAGGGGGACAGCGAGGAGGATGCCCGCCTTCTTGCCGAAAAGATTGCCAAGCTCCGTATTTTCTGCGATGAGCAGGACAAAATGAACCTATCGGTGCGCGATATTCACGGAGGGGCGCTTGTGATTTCCAATTTTACTCTTGCTGCCAATTACACGCACGGCAACCGCCCCGATTATTTTCAGGCCGCCTCACCCGTGATTGCCGAGCCTCTTTATGAGCATTTTGTCACGCTTTTGCGCGGCTCGGTTTCCCCTGTTGCCACGGGGCGCTTCGGTGCTGATATGAAGATTAACATGACGGCGGACGGCCCTGTCACGATTGTGATGAATTCGGCCTTGCTCCGAAAAGGAGGCAAGCATGATTCTTCACATTGAAGGGAATATAAGCCGCTATTATGTGGAAACCCTCTGCATGGTGTATTTTCCCGGGGCCACCTTTCGGGAAAACGAAAAAAGAGAGGACGGCGTGCCGGAGGTTGCGGTTCGTGTCTCTGAGGGCGGTTCTCTTGTGCGTGCTACGGTTGTCATTCGAATCGGAGAGCGCGTTGCCGAGGGGGAGGGAGCTTGTGAGCACAGCACGGACAAGAGCGAGACGCGCGCCGCAAAGCTTGCGGTAGGACGAGCTTTTTTGGCAGCGGGGAAGGAATGCTTCTCTTATACGCCTCCGTGGGGTATGCTCACGGGCGTGCGCCCTGCCAAGGTGGCCACAGAGCTGATTCTCAAAGGGAACGGTATCCGGAATTCCCGCGCGATTTTAAGGGATGAGTATTTTCTGAATCCGCGCAAGGCAGCTCTTGCCGTTTCGGTGGCAGCCACCGAGATGAAGCTGACGAGCCGTTTGCCCCCTAATCTTTGCAGCGTGTACATTTCCATTCCGTTTTGCCCATCGCGCTGCGCCTATTGCTCCTTCGTGTCCTACAGTGCCGATAAGCAGCTAGCCTTGATTGATGACTATCTTCAGGCTCTTTATCGGGATATTGATTCTACCTTTTCGGTCATACGCGAGCTTGGGCTCACCGTGGCCACCGTCTATATCGGAGGTGGCACGCCGACGGTCCTGTCGCCCCTCCAGATGGCACGCCTGCTTGACAAAATCGGGGAGCACGTAAGCCCCGAAACGTTGATGGAATATACGGTGGAGGCAGGTCGTCCCGACACCATCACGAGGGAAAAGCTTGCCGTCATTCATGAAGCGGGGGTTGGGCGGATTAGTGTAAATCCTCAAACTCTGTCGGACGATGTTCTGCGTTCCATCGGACGCCGCCATACGGTGGACGATTTTTACAGAGCCTTTTCTCTGGCAAGAGAATCTGGGATTCCCATGCTGAATGTGGATATGATAGCAGGGCTTCCCGGCGATACCTTCCAAATATTCTCGGAGTCGTTTGACAAGGTTGTCGCCCTTTCTCCCGAAAACATAACCGTCCACACCTTTGCCGTCAAGCGCGCTGCCGATTTGCGCCGTCAGGACGGGATTTATTCGCTTGGCTCCCAGGATGCCGCAAAGAGTGTCGATTATTCGCAAATACAGGCTAAAATGACAGGCTACCGCCCGTACTATATGTATCGCCAGAAGAATACTGTCGGCAATCTTGAAAATGTGGGCTTTGCTCTCCCCGGTACCGAGGGACTCTACAACATATTTATGATGGAGGAGCTGCACAGCATTTTTGCCGCGGGAGCCGGGGCGGTAACCAAACTTGTGAAATATCGCAAGCCCACTGAGGGAACCAGTCTTATAAAGCGCATATTTATGCCGAAATATCCATATGAATATTTGAGAGACGCCGAAAGGCTCCGTACAGGAGATTCTTCTCTTGGCATTCCCTCGCACAGGGAAAAGATTCTTTCTTTTTATCAAGGAGAATAAAGTATGAAAAAGGCAAGAACGGTATTTGACGGTGAGTCCGATAAGCGAGAATATGTGGCTCTTTGTGAGGCAGAGTACGAGGCAGACCTTGACTTGGCAGTAAGCAAGGTGCTTTCTGTGGCCGATTGCCGTATTGTCACGCTTTCGGGTCCCACCTGCTCAGGGAAAACCACAACGGCGCGCAAGCTGATTTCGGAATTCTCCGAGGCAGGGCGGAGGGTGCATGTGGTTTCGATTGACGATTTCTATCTTGACCGTGAGCTCCTTCTGCAAAGGAGCGCCGGTGGCCCGATTGATTTTGATTCACCCTCCACGATTGATATCGATACCTTTGGCGAGGTGGTGGACGATATCCTCTGCGGGCGTGCCACGCATCTGCCGAAGTTTGATTTTCGTGTCGGGAAGCGTGTGGCAACCGAGAGGATAGACCCCGATGACCGAGATGTGTTTGTTTTCGAGGGAATTCAGGCAATCTATCCCGCGGTGACCTCGCTGTTTTCCTCGCACCGTTATGTTTCGGTGCAGACCTACGCCGAGGAGGGAATTCTTCTTGATGGCTTCGAGGTGGACCGCACTGAGCTTCGCCTTTTGCGCCGTCTTGTGAGGGATTATAATTTTCGCGGGGCAACCCCAACCTTCACCATGGAGCTTTGGCAGGGGGTACGCGCGAATGAGGAGAAGCACATCGTGCCTTACCTAGGCACGAGTGACGTTTGCATCAATTCCACCCTTGCTTACGAGATATCGGCACTGAAGCCCTATCTCATTCCGCTGCTTCTCGCGTTGCCGAGCGACAGTGTGTATCGGGAAAGGGCGGGGGCTCTTCTTGAGGAGCTCGCCCGGATTGATGAGATTTCCAAAACCTATATTCCCGAAAATTCGGTGTACCGTGAATTTTTAGGGTGACTGTATGAGAATTTTGTTTGAGAATGTGATGCTTGCGGGAGAAGGCACAGCCCTTTTCTTTGTGAGCGTTTGCGATAGGTATATTGTCGGGGTAGATACCCACCGTCCCGAGGGGAGCTTTGACCGTGTCGTGAATGCTTCGGGTTGTCTTATGACTCCGGGGCTTGTCAACGCACACACCCATGCCGCTATGACGATTTTTCGCGGTTACGGGGAGGACCTGCCGCTTGACCGCTGGCTGAATGAACGCATTTTCCCTGCGGAGGAGCGTCTTACCGATGAGGCGGTGTATTTGGCTACCCGTCTTTCTATCGCGGAAATGCTGCGTGCCGGAATTACCTCCTTTTCGGATATGTACTTTTTTTGCGATGCTGCGGCACGTGCTGTGGCCGAATGCGGCATAAAGGCCAATCTCTCGCGCTCTGTCGTTTCCTTTGATGACACCGCCGATTACAGCCGCGATGCGCGTGTCAGGGAGGGCATCGAGCTCTTCCGTGTATGGAACGGTGCCGAGGAGGGGCGTATCCGTGTTGACCTCTCGCTGCATGCTGAGTATACCAACAAGGCACGGGCGGTTCGTACGGTAGCCGAGGCGGCTAAGGAGCTCGGTACCCGCGTGCAGATTCACCTTTCGGAAACCGAAAAGGAGCATGAGGAGTGCCTTATGCGAAACGGAGTGACTCCCACGGAATTTTTCGAGAGGAATGGGCTTTTTGAGGTTCCCGTCGTTGCCGCGCACGGTGTATATCTCACCGAAGGAGACCGTGAGATTCTGTCGGAGGCTCGGGCAACGGTGGTTCACAATCCCATCAGCAACCTGAAGCTTGGAAGCGGAATTATGCCGCTTGTGGATACCCTGTCTTCGGGTGTAAATGTGGCACTCGGCACCGATGGCGTTGCCTCCAACAACCGCCTTGACGTGCTTCGCGAAATGCAAACGGCCTTGCTTTTGGCTAAGGGTACCACTCGCCGCCCCGATTGCCTTACGGCAATGGACGCCCTTGCTCTTGCTACCGAGAACGGTGCCCGTGCCCAGGGGCGTGACGATTGCGGAAGGATAGCTCCCGGCTATCGCGCCGACCTTGTGCTCTGGAATCTCGGGGAGCTTCACAATCTTCCCGTAGTCACTCCCGAGGCCGCGCTGGCCTACTCGGCAACCTCTCGGGATGCGTGCCTTGTTGCCGTAGATGGCAGGATTTTGTACGAAAACGGTGAATTTTGCACCATGGATGTGGAAAGAATGAAAGGTGAGTTCGCAGCGATGCGGGCAAAGTATTTCGACTGAATCCACGGAGGTGCCTATGAAACAGGGGCAAGGAGCCACGTGTGGGAAAAGCAACACCTTCTTTGGCGGTGTGCTTGTTCTTGCGGTTGCCAATCTTTTGGTTAAGCTTTTCGGCTTTTTTTACAAGGTTCCGCTCAATGGGGTATTGGGCGATGAAATGGCGAATGTCAATGCGGCCTATTCGGTATACACGCTTCTTTACATGATTTCTACCGCAGGGATTCCCGTTGCGGTTTCGGTTCTGATTTCCGAAGCGCGTGTTAACGGCAGGCTTCTGACTCTGCGCCGCACGTTTTCGGTGGCACTTGCAACCTTGGCTCTCCTCGGTGCCGTTGGGACGGCGGCGCTTTTTCTTTTCTCGTGGCCGATTTCGCTTGCCAATTCGGGCGGTGATGCCTATCTCTGTCTCCTTGCTATCGCTCCCGCCCTGTTCTTTGTTTGCCTTTCCAGCGTTTTGCGCGGGTATTTTCAGGGCTTTGGTTATATGACGCCCACGGCAGTATCCGGGGTGATAGAGGCCTTTGGAAAGATGGCCTTAGGTCTTTTTTTGGTACGCATTGTCCTTTCTTTTACGGGGGATGTGCGCTTAGCGGCGGCCTATTCAGTCTTTGCCATCACGATTGGCATTGCGCTCGGAACGGGGTATCTCGGACTTTCCTATTTGCGCTATTCCAGAAATGCCTTGTCCCTGCTACCGTCTGTTTGCCGTGAGGAACGGGTAAGGACGGCAAGCCTTTTTCTGCGGATTTTGAAAATTGCGGTACCCATCGCTCTTTCTTCGGGCGTTGTTTCGCTTGCATCCCTGATTGACAACCAGATGCTGCGCCCTCTGCTTTCCGAGTATTACCAAAGCGCAGCCGAGGCCAAGGCCGTTTTCTCTGATTATTCCACCGGTGCTGTGACTCTCTTCAATATGCCAATTGTTTTGGTGTATCCCATTGCCTCTGCCCTTGTTCCTCATATAACAGCCGCGCGCGCGCGCGGAGACCTTCGCGAAGCAGGGAAGTATGTGATGTCTGCATTCAGAACAACCGCCCTCTTTTCGCTCCCCTCGGCACTTGGAATGTGCGTTCTTGCCCGTCCGATTCTCAGAGTTGTTTTTTTAGGAGACCCTGATATGGCAGAGCATGCGGGTGGACTCCTTTCACTTCTTGCGCTCTCTATTTTTCCCCTTGCCTTACTTGCTGTCAGCAACGCGGTGCTTCAGGCCTTCTCTCGGCAAGGGAAGCCGCTTACTTCCATGCTTATCGGGGTTGCGGTTAAGGTAGTGGCACTCCTTCTTCTCACACCGCGTATAGGTCCTGTGGCGGCCCCTCTCGGCACCTTGCTTTTTTATCTTGTTTCACTTTCGGTCAATCTTTATTTTGTTTTTCGGTATGCATCACTTGGGGAGAGTCTTGCACGTCCTCTGGCTCCGCTGCTTGCCTCGTCTCTCCTTTCTTCGCTTTCAGCCTTCGCCGTCTTCTGGCTTGCCGTGCCGCTTGGCGATGTACCCGCGCTTCTTCTTGCCATTTTGTCGGCAGTGCTTGCCTATGCGGTCAGCGTTCTTCTTCTCGGGGGTATTGTGGCAGAGGACCTCTCTCTTATTCCGCACGGAGCACGGCTTGGTCGTTTTTTTGTGAAGCACCATCTTCTTAGGAACCGGTAAATGACCAGTTTTCTTCCCATTTTGTTAAAGGAAAAGCAAGATTTTGCATTGTTTTTGTGCATGTTTTGTTGTGACTTTACAACAAAAGGGGAAAAATTCACTGATTGTTTTTCGACAAAATATGTGCAAATGATACAAATTTTTTCTTTTTTATGAAAAAGTATTGCAAAAAGTGAACAAATATTGTATAATTACTATGTTAATGGCATATGGATAAGTATGCTAAGTCCTCAAAAATTATTGTAAAGGATGGGAAAAGGGATGAACAAGACTCAGTTGATCGACGTTGTCGCAAGAGAAACAGAAATGAAGAAGAAGGATGCCGAGGTGGCTGTGGATGCTGTTTTTGCAGCAATTTCTGCTGCACTTGCCGACGGTGACAAGGTTCAGATCATCGGTTTCGGTACTTTCGATGCAAAGGCTCAGGAGGCTCGTGAGGGCCGCAATCCCGCAACAGGAGAGAAGATTACCATTGCTGCTTGCAAGCGTCCCACATTTTCTGCCAGCCAGGCTCTGAAGGACAAGCTGAACGCCTAAAGGTCAATGCGGCTTGACAAGTATCTCAAGGTGTCACGGCTTATCAAAAGACGTACCGTGGCAAATGATGCCTGTGACGGTGCGCACGTTTCGGTTAACGGGCGCACCGCTAAGGCTTCATATGATGTAAAGGAAAACGATATTATCGAAATTTCCTTTGGTACCAGAACATTGCGTGTGCGCGTTCTTTCCATTAAGGATAGCACCAAAAAAGCAGACGCTTTGGAAATGTACGAGGTGTTATCAGATTAAAGAGGTGGATTTCCACCTCTTTTTCTTTTGTTCCATACAAGCAAAGACGGCCTTTTTGTATCGCCTTCGGCTCATAGCGCGTCTTCCGCGTGCATATACTGAAGATAGAACTATGATGGAGGTAACCGATATGACATTTCCCGAAAAACCCGACATTTCGGAAAAAAAGCATAGCGCAGTCCTGAAAAACAGAGAAAAGCTTACCCTCGACGGAGTAAGTGAGGTGCTGAGCTTTGATGAAACGGCAGTTGTGCTCCATACCGCGCTCGGCTCTCTTTGCGTGGAAGGCGAGGATTTGCATGTTACAAAGCTTCTTCTGGATTGCGGAGAGGTTGCCATAGAAGGGAATATTCTTGCGCTTGTGTATGAGGAGAGAAGCAGTGGGCGCGGAGGGCTTTTTCGCCGCGCTAAAAGGTCGTGACGGTTTCTATGATGGCGCTTTTGCGCCTTGCTCTCCTTTCCTTTGCCTTCGGCGTATTTTGCGAGCTTTGCCTTCTTTGTCTCCGCTTTGCCTTTTTGCTTCTTTTTCCTTTTGGGGAGGGGCTCCCCCACACTTTGCGTGAGCGGTTGCCGTGCTCTTTGTCGATGCCCTCCTGCGGCAAGCTTTCCTTGGCCATCACGAGGCTTCTGCACTTTTTCTCCGATGTGGCAAAGCCGATTTTTTTGGCTGCGCTGTATGCGGTATTTCTCTATTGGCAGGCAGACGGCAAAGTACGCCTTTTTTCAATCCTTCTCTCTGCCCTTGGTCTTTTTGTCACGGCACAGTATTTTTCAAGGCGGATGACGCCTTTTTTACATAGGCTGGTATTTGGGGTTTGGTATGCGGCTCTTTTTTTGCTTCTTCCGATAGGCAGGCTTGTTCTTCGGCTTTCGGGAAAGGTGTTTGCCGTCCTTCAAAAAATATTTTCTTTCTTCATAAAACACGCAAAACGGTATGATACTATCCGTGTAGCCTATTGGTACAGAAGAAGTGCCATACGAAGAATGCGAGGGAAGAGCTTGTATCGGAGCCTGATGACAGCACTTCGCCAAAATGAGGAGGGGAAAGCAGATGGGTGATGGGGAACGCCTTGCGGCATATTATTTCCACGAGGGAACGGCAAGAGAGTCATACACCTATCTTGGTGCCCATTGCGAGAAGACCGACTCCGGCTATCGCTATATCTTCCGCGTGTGGGCACCGCGCGCCGATGCGGTGTATCTTATCAGCGATTTTACGGGCTGGGAGCAGGGGCTTCCTATGGGAAAAAAGGAGGATAACGAGGTTTTTTTCGCCGAGTTTTTCTCGGGCGAGGAGCTCTTCGGGTGTGCTTATAAGTTTCGCGTGATACAAGGCAACCATCAAAGCGACAAGGGGGACCCCTATGCCTTCGCCTCGCGCGGTGGGAGCGACGGTGCCTCTCTCCTTTCACACGGCCCTTTTTCGTATGAGTGGAAGGATGGCGAGTATCAAGAGGCACGGGATAGCATGTACCGTGAAAAGGGACTGTCTGTTCCCATCAATATCTATGAGGTGCATCTCGCCTCCTTCCTTCGGTATCAGGACGGCGGATATCTGAATTATCGTGAGCTTGCCGACTATCTTCTCGGCTATGCCAAATATATGGGATATACCCATATTGAGCTTCTCCCTGTTACCGAATATCCCTATGACGCCTCCTGGGGCTATCAGGTATGCGGATATTATGCACCAACCGCCCGCTTTGGCACCCCGGAGGATTTCTGTGCCTTTGTGGACAGGCTGCACAGCGGCGGAGTAGGAGTCATTCTCGATTGGGTGCCCGCGCATTTTCCAAAGGATGAGTGGGGGTTGTACGAATTTGACGGAGCCCCGCTTTATGAATACGAGGAGGAGTGGCGGCGCGAGGCAGGCTCCTGGGGAACACGGTATTTTGATCTCGGCAGACGCGAGGTAAGAAGCTTTTTGATTTCAAGCGCTGTTTTTTGGCTGCGCGAATATCATCTCGACGGATTGCGTGTCGATGCGGTGGCCTCCATGCTGTATCTGGATTACGGGCGAAGCGAGGGCGAGTGGCACCGGAGCCGAAACGGGAGCAATATTTCCGAGGAGGCCGAGTTCTTTTTTCGTGCCCTTTCCTCAGCGGTTACCGAAGCCGTTCCGAATGCCCTCCTGATAGCTGAGGAGTCTACGGCATATCCCGGAGTAACAGCATCTCCCGATACGGGCGGGCTCGGCTTTCATCTGAAGTGGAACATGGGCTTTTCCAACGATTTCTTTGAATATCTTTCTACCCCTCCTGCGCTTCGGGTCGGCAAGCATTCGGCCTTGAATTTTCCTATCACCTACGCCTTTTCCGAACGCTACATTCTTCCTGTTTCGCATGACGAGGTGGTTCACGAAAAGGGCTCCTTTTTTGGCAAGATGTATGGAGAGGAGCGAGAAAAGCTCGCTACCTATCGCGCCGCGCTTTTGTTCCTTATGACCTTTCCCGGGAAAAAGCTTATGTTTATGGGGACTGAGTTTGGGCAGAGAGGCGAGTGGGATTTTGATACCTCGCTGGACTGGGGCACGCTTCGGGACGGAGCCCATGAAGGGCTCAGGGAATATGTTGCTGCTCTCAATAGGCTTTATCTTGCTTCCCCTGCTCTCTATGAGGAGGATTTTTCGGAGGATGGCTTTTCTTGGCTACTTCCCGACGAAGCAGAAAGAGATTTGGTGGCCTTTGTCCGCAAGGATAAGGGAGGCAACTCTCTCATTGTGGTTGTTAGCTTTTCGGGTGCCGAAAATAAAGATATTAAGATTCCTCTTTTGGAGGGGGGATGCTACAGAACGGTATTTTCGACAGGAGATGTTGGTGGTAGCTATGAGAGCGAGGGGGAGGCAAATACCATCACAGTAAGTCTTCCTCCTTTTTCGGGAATGGTGCTTCGCCGAAGAGAAAACAGTATTACTTTATAATGTGGGAGGTAATGTTTTGTTCAGTAAAAAAGAATGCGTGGCAATGCTTTTGGCGGGAGGGCAGGGAAGTCGTCTTTTGGACCTTACTCACCATACGGCAAAGCCTGCCGTTTGGTTCGGGGGGAAATACCGTATCATTGATTTTCCCCTCTCCAACTGCGCCAACTCCGGTATAGATACCGTGGGCGTCCTTACCCAGTATCAGCCGATGGAATTGAATGAATATATAGGTGACGGTGCCCCGTGGGACCTTGACCACAGTCGTGGTGGGGTATTCATTTTGCCGCCGTATCAAGGGAGAAACGGGGCAGACTGGTATCATGGCACCGCGAACGCCATCTATCAGAACCTTGCCTTTATCCGCCGTTATGACCCGGAATATGTTCTTATTCTTTCGGGAGATCATGTATACCGCATGGATTACTCTGCCATGCTCTCCGCGCATAAAAAAACAGGGGCTTGCTGCACAGTGGCCACGCTTTCGGTACCGTTTAGCGAGGCGCCGCATTTTGGAATCTGCGATATTGCTCCCGACGGGAGAATTTGCGAATTTCAGGAAAAGCCAAAGGAACCGAAAACCAATCAGGCATCTATGGGCATCTACATATTCAACGTGGAAACACTGGTTGAATATTTGGAAAAAGACAATACAGACCCCGCCTCCTCCAATGATTTTGGCAAGAATGTGATTCCTTCTATGATTGCGGCGCGTGAGCCGGTCTATGCATACCGTTTTTCCGGCTATTGGAAGGATGTCGGTACGGTTAGCAGCCTTTGGGAGGCCAATATGGATTTATTGGGGGAGAATTCAATTCTGCGCTCGAATTCCGCGCCGAAGCATGCCATTTATTCACGCGGCGAAACGCGCCCCCCTCAGTTTGTGGGGGAACGCGCCGTGGTTCACGATACCATGCTTTCCGAGGGGACAGAGGTGTACGGCACTGTATTGCATTCGGTGCTTTCTGGCGGCGTTTCTGTGGGCGAGGGGGCTGAAATCCATCATTCCGTGATATTGCCCGATGTGAGAATCGGTGCGGGTGCAAGGGTATATTATGCCATAGTGGACAGCGGAACCGTGATTGGCGACGGAGCCGTCATTGGCGTGCCAAATGGCGGTAAGGAAAATATCACCGTGGTCGGCAAGGCCGCCACCATAGGCAAGGAACGACAAAAAAGCATAGGGTAAGGTGGCTTCATACCTTGGGAGGTTTGCATGAGAAAAGTTGTATATGTAACAAGCGAAGCGGCCCCTTACGCGTCAAGCGGTGGGCTCGGAGATGTCATGGGCTCGCTGCCCGGGACAGTAAAAAGAATGCTTTCGGGGGAAGCCTCGGTTTCCGTGGTGCTCCCCCTGTATGCCGATATCAGAAGGAAATACGGGGAGCAACTGAAGCCGGTGTACGAGGGCACCTTTTATCTTGCCTGGCGCCGAATTCAGTTCCGTGTTTTCGGTCTTTGCGCTCGGGGCGTTGACTATTTTTTTGTGGAGCATCCGCGATATTTTGATCGCCCGGCGATGTATGGAGAGTTTGATGATGGGGAGAGATTTGCTTTTTTCGGAAGAGCGGTTATTGAGTTTTTGCTTGGTACCTCGCGGGTTCCCGATGTTTTGCACGCCAACGATTGGCAGACGGCACTTTCTCTCATTTACCTGAAAACGCTCTATGCCAACGATGCACGTACCGCAAGCATTCACACTGTTCTTACGGTGCACAATTTGGAATATCAGGGAAAGTTCAGCCTTGCCATTCTCTCCGATGTCTTAGACCTACATCCAAGTCAAAAGGGGATTGTTGAGTATGACGGATGCCTGAACCTTCTGAAGGGCGGAATGACAGTCGCCGAGCGCGTCACAACTGTCAGCCCGCGATATGCCGAGGAGATAACCTCAGCGCCCTTCGGACAGGGGCTTGCCCCCTTCCTCTCCTCTCTTTCCCGTCCCGTCCTGGGGATACTTAACGGGATAGACCTTTCCTTTTTTAATCCTTCAGATAAAAAATCCCTGCGGCGTCCCTATGGAGTTTCCTCCATCGAAGCGGGAAAGACTTCGGCAAAAGAAGAGATTGCGGAGCTTTTATCCTTTCCTCTCCAAAAGGAGGCCCCGCTCCTTCTTGCCGTTACACGGCTGAGCGAAAGCAAGGGAATCCCCCTTTTGCTTGAGGCGCTCCCGGGCCTCTTATCCTTGGGGACGCAGTTTATCCTTTTGGGGAGCGGCGAGCCGAGATATGAGCAGGCTTTTCGTGAGCTTCAGGAAAGAAACAGGGAAAATGTGCGTGTTATTTTTCAGTTTGACAGAGAATTGTCAAAAAAACTTTACGCTTCCGCGGATATTTTTCTTATGCCGTCCCGTTCCGAGCCGTGTGGACTTTCTCAGATGATCGCTTGCCGCTACGGAACGGTTCCGGTTGTGCGTTCTACGGGCGGCCTTGCCGACAGCATTGTTCCCTTTGGTCATGAGGGAGGTTGTGGCTTTGTATTTTCCGCGTATCGCAGTGGGGCACTTTTTGATGCCGTGGCCGATGCTGTTGCCTTCTACCGTGCTGACAGGAAAAAGTGGGATGCACTGCGGAGAAGCGGAATGAAAAAGGACTTTTCATGGAAATGTGCCGCCGAAAAGTATATCTCGCTTTATCGTGAACTATGGGAGGATACATGAGAAAAAAAGCAAACGGTGATGCCCTTGATTTCGGCAAGCTTCTACGTGCCAAGCTTGCGGTAAGAGGGATTGTCTCTCTTGAAGAGGCTTCGGCGCGCGAATGGTATCAGGCAACGGTTCTTTCGCTTCGTGAAATTCTTGAAGAGCGGTACCGTGCCTTCCGTGCGTCAACAGTAGCGGAGGGGAAAAAGCAGGTGGCGTATCTTTGTATGGAATTTTTAATCGGGCGCTCCCTTGTCTCGTATCTTGATGCCCTCTCGCTCAGAGAGGAGCTTTCGGAGGAGCTTTCGCGCTTCGGCTACACTGTGGAGGATATTGCCGCCAATGAACGTGACCCCGGCCTCGGGAACGGAGGTCTTGGCAGGCTTGCGGCCTGCTTTCTTGATTCGCTATCGGCTCAAGGATACTCCGCCATTGGCTATTCTCTTTGCTATGAGGCAGGGCTTTTTCGCCAAAAGCTGGTTGACGGTGCCCAGGTTGAGCTTCCCGACGATTGGATTCCCGAGGGCGGGGCATTCTTGGTTCCGCGCCCCGAGGAGAGCGTGACGGTCCGTTTTGGCGGAATTATCGAAGAAAGCTGGGAGAACGGGGGGTTGCACATTGTCCACAAGGAGTATGACCTTGTGCGTGCCGTGCCGTATGATATTTTTGTGGCAGGGAATGGGGGAAACACGGTCAATGTACTGCGCCTTTTCCGTGCGCGTGATGTGGCGCCGAAGCCGGATGGCAGCGAAAGCCAGGCGGGGTACGTCAAGGCACTGCTTTCCCATTCCGCCGCTGAGGCACTGACGAAAAATCTCTATCCCCCCGACGAAACCGAGGAGGGAAAGCTCCTTCGCCTTTGCCAGCAGTATTTTTTGGTTTCGGCATCTGTGCAGAATATTATCGCAGGGCATTTTGCCGAAGGGGAGGGGTTAGAGAGCCTTCCTCTTCGCGTGGCGGTGCACATTAACGATACCCACCCCGCCCTTGCGATTCCCGAGTGGATGCGTATTCTTATGGATGTGTATTCTTACTCCTGGGAGGACGCCTTCCGTATGGTGCGGGCTATGGTTACCTATACCAATCACACGGTATTGCCCGAGGCCCTTGAAACGTGGCGGCTTGATCTTTTCAGAGTTCGACTCCCAAGAATTTACAGCATCGTAGAGGAAATGAACCGTCGCTTTACCGCAGAGCTCTGGGAGGCCCACAAGGGTGATTGGGACAGGATTTCACGCATGGCGATTATTGCCTATGGGCAGGTGCGCATGGCGAATCTCTCGGTGGTAGGCTCCTCTGTCGTAAACGGAGTATCTAAGCTCCACACCGCTATCTTAAAAAGAACGGTTTTTGCCGATTTTTATCAGGAATATCCCGAGCGCTTTACGGGCGTTACCAACGGTATCAGCCACCGCCGCTGGCTTCTTATGTCCAATCGCCGTCTTTGCGGCCTTCTGGATGAGGTTATAGGCAAGGAATACCGCAAGGAGCCCGAGGCCCTTGCCGCTCTTTACGAAAGGCGGGGAGATACGGCGCTTCTGGATAGACTTCTCACCATAAAAAGGAAAAACAAAGAAGATTTTTCGGATTTTCTCAAGGCTCGCGGCATTCGTCCCTTGGACACCTCCGCCGTCTTTGATGTGCAAATCAAGCGGATGCACGAATACAAGCGACAGCTTCTGAATCTTCTGAAAATCCTTTCCCTCTGGCAGGAAATGCGTGAGGAGCCGCACAGTGAGCGCCGCCCGATTCTCTTCCTTTTCGGAGCCAAGGCCGCCCCGGGTTATTATATGGCCAAGGAGCTTATCCGTCTTATTGTGGCAACCGGAAGGGAACTTGCCAAGGACCCCTGTGTGAGAGATGTTCTTCGCCTTGAATTTTGTGAGGAATATAACGTTACCATGGCGGAGAGCCTTATACCCGCCGCCGATTTCAGTGAACAGATTTCCCTCGCCGGCAAGGAGGCAAGCGGAACTGGGTGCATGAAGCTTATGATGAACGGAGCCCTCACCGTAGGCACGCATGATGGGGCCAATGTAGAGATATGTGAGGCCGTGGGAGAAGAAAACATCTATATGTTCGGTCTTAAGGACAATGAGGTGGAGGCACTTTGGCGACAGGGGTATGATGCACGCTCCTATTACCGCGCATCGACACGCCTGCGCGCCGCGGTAGACCGCCTCTATTATCCTATGGATGGGCAGGATTTTTCGCACATTGCCGATTATTTGATTGCCGGTGCCTCTGCCATTTCCGATCCCTATATGTGCCTCGCTGATTTTGAGTCTTACCGCACGGTATACGACACGGCCCTCGTTGAATATGAAAAGAAGCATGTCTTTGCGGAAAAATCTCTTATCAACATTGCAAGGTCGGGGCGATTTTCTGCAGATCGCAGCATAAGGGAATATGCCGAAAGAATATGGCACCTTGGGAGGGGGAGCTGATGCTGGATTGCCTTCTCCTTCGTGATGAAAATATCCTGTGGGCAGAGGGCGAGGTTCGACTCCTTTCGAATGGAGGCGCTCTTTTTGAAAACGCAGCACCGTGCGGCTCTCCACCCACAATTTCCGTGTGCTTGCCATGGTGCCTCGGAGCCACCTCCTTGTATTGCATTTTTGTGACGGACGACGGAGAGGTGGCTCGCTGCCGTATGCGATACCGAGGGCTGCATTTTGGCATGGACCTTTACGAATGTCCGTGCCCCCATCTTCCCGCAGGGCTTTATTGGTATTCCTTCCTCGTGGAAGGTGCGTTGGGAAGATACTACGGTATGCGTGCGGCAGGCGCAAAAAAGATATCCTTTTCGAGAATTGAGTGCGGTGCCCATTTTCAATTGACCTTGACGGATTGGACTACGCCCATGCCCAAGGAGTTTCTCGGCGGTGTCATATATCATATTTTTGTTGACCGTTTTTTTCGCGTTGGCAATCCCGAGGTGAAGCCGGGGGCCATCCTCCGTACCGATTGGGAGGATGGAATCCCCACCTATCCTTCGGTCTCCGGGGGGCATCTTGAGAACAACGATTTTTTCGGAGGGACTCTCGACGGCATCACGGAAAAGCTCGGGTTCCTTCAGACTCTTGGCGTAAATTGCCTATACCTCTCCCCTGTTTTTGAGGCCTATTCAAACCATAAATATGATACGGGTGATTACAGAAGGGTAGATGCCATGTTTGGCGGAGATGAGGCTCTTTTGCGTCTTCTTGACGCGGCAGCTCGCCGTAAAATGCGGGTAATTCTTGACGGGGTTTTCAATCACACGGGTTCTCAAAGCCTGTATTTTAACAAAAAGGGGGATTATCCCTCGATAGGTGCGTATCAGTCCAAGGAATCTCCCTACTATGAATGGTATTCCTTTTCGAGCCACCCTGACAACTATGAATCCTGGTGGGGAATTGACACCTTGCCAAGGCTTACACACACCTCTCCCTCCCTACATGAGTTCTTTTTGGGAGAAGACGGGATAGTGGCCCACTATGCTTCGCTTGGAATCGGCGGATTTCGTCTTGATGTAGCTGATGAGCTTACCGATGAGTTTATAGCTGAGGTAAAGGCGTGCCTTTCCTCCCGTCTCCCTACGGCGGTTCTTTATGGCGAGGTATGGGAGGATGCTTCTCACAAGGTATCTTACGGGAAACGCAGAAAATATTATTTAGGGCACGAGCTTGATGGGGTGATGAATTATCCGCTTCGACAGGGGCTTATCGCCTTCTTTCGTCACGGTGATACTGCGCCCTTATCCTATGCGTTGACTGAGGTTCTGCCCAATATGCCTCCTCGTGCTGCCCACCTCGCCATGAATTTGCTTGGCACGCACGATACCGAGCGCATTCTCACAGCCCTTGTCGCCGAGGAGGCAGGTGGGCGAAGCCCAAAGGAGCTTGCCGAGTATCGGCTTCCTCCCCGCGAATATAAGCGTGGACGCAGCCTCACGGCTCTTGCCTATCTTGTTCTCGCAACGCTTCCCGGTATTCCCGCCATCTTTTATGGGGATGAGGTGGGGATGCAGGGCTATCGGGATCCCTTGAACCGAGGCCCATACCCATGGCACAGACAGGATAGGGTTCTTCTCTCTGCTTTTCGCCGTATCGGAAATATGAGGAGAAGGGAAACGGTGTTTCGGGAGGGCGGCTTCCGCCTTTTGCTTTTAAGGCCTACAGTATTGGCCTTTTGCCGCTTTCAGGGCAAGAGGCGCATTCTTGTGGTGGCCAACCGAGGGGAGGGTGCTGTTCTTTTGCGTTTTGACCGCCCTACGGTATGTCTTTACGGAGATGGGAGGATAGCCGAAAGATATAGCATTCCCTCACTGGACGGTGCCGTATATTTGAGTACCCAAGGAACTGTGCTCCGTATATGCCTTGATACGGGCGAGGAAATCTTTTTCGATGAATAAAAAAGCGGCAAATTTGCCGCTTTTCTTTTGCAAAACTGCGTTATGCCTGTCTTAGAACATCGGAAAGCACGTTCAAAAAGACAGCCGCCTCGGAGAAACGGTTCCCATATCCTATGCTGACCCGCACACAGCCTCCCACGGGTGTTCCCACGGTGCGGTGGGCAAGCGGGGCACAGTGATAGCCTGCCCGCACACAGATTCCGTGCTCATCCAAGCGATGCGCAATCTCGTCGGGAGAGAGTAGCTCGTGACAAAAGGCAATAAGATTTTTTCCCACCGATTCTTCAAAAAGGCGCACGCCCCGAATGTCCTTCATTCCGTTTGCGATTTCCTCGCGAATGGCATTTTCACGCTTCGATATTGTCGCAATTCCTTCGCGTTCAAGAAGCCAGAGTCCCTCACGGAGAGCCGCGATGGCGGGAACGGGAAGTGTGCCTGCCTCATAACGCTCGGGCATGGTTTTTGGCATGGTGAGCGAAAGCGAATCCACGCCGCTTCCTCCTGTTATAAAGGGCGCGCGCTCTCCGTCGGGGGAGAGAATGGCAAATCCGAGTCCGGGAACGCCGAGCAGCCCCTTGTGCGCAGGAGCACAAAAGGCATCGCAAGGAAAGGTGGCAAGGCTTATGGGGGTATAGCCTGCGCTCTGTGCCGCATCGACTACAAAATAAAGTTTCTTTTTTTTACAAAAGGCGCCGATTTCCGCAATCGGAAGGGTGAAGCCCGTGACATTCGAGATGTGACAGGCTATAACCATTTTGGTGTTGGGGCGAAGCAGGCTTTCTATGGCGTCTATCACGTTCCCGTTTGTGGGGTAAATGTCATAGGAAATACCCGCGTCGGAGCGAAGCTGCTCTACGGTCCTCAGCACGGCATTATGCTCGCGGTCACTGATGAGCAGATGTGTCCCTCGCGTAACGCGCGTGCGGATAGCGAGATTGATTGCCATGGTGGCTCCTGAGGTAAAGACAACTCTTTCCGGGGTATCTACGCAAAAGGCATCGGCAATCGCGGCGCGACAGTCATACACCATTTCTGCGCTCGCGAGAGAAAGACGGTGAGCCCCACGGCCAGGATTCCCTCCAAAAAGAGAGAGGGCATTCGAGAGAGCTTTTGTTACGGAGTGGGGTTTAGGGAAGGATGTTGCGGCATTGTCGAAATATATCATAATACCTTGCGTACGGGGATTCCCGCTTGCCTGAGGCAGGAGAGGGCATCCAAATACAGGCTCTCAGGTACTTCGACACCGTAGGCACAGCCCTCCTCCTTTTCGGCAGAGGTGTTTTTTACAATTCTTGCACGGATATTGCTACGCAGCAATAAGCGCTTGGCTTTTTGCGCATAGGTGACAGAGCCTATAACGATGGTTCGCATAAGGCTTCAACTCCTTTCTCGGTACGCATTAGCAGTATATGACGGGGAAAAGCTCGCTGTGCCGCAGAATGACGGAGGAGAGAAAGGATTCTCTTTTAAAATTCGTTGGGAATTTAGGAAAAACTTTTCCTATCTATGGACAAATTCCCTAAGATGTGTTATACTGAATAAGTATACAGGTAAGGAGGGGATATTTTGCGGATTCAAAGTTTTTATTTCGGTTCATACGCTTCCAATCTTTACCTTGTGACCGATGATGCCGGTGAGGCCACGGTCCTTATAGACCCCTCTCTCTCCCCCAAACGGATTGAGTCGAAAATCGGTAAGCTTCCCTCTATCGACACGATTGTGCTTACGCATGGTCATTTTGACCACATGCTGGCGCTTGAGGAATGGAGAAGGGAGACGGGAGCCCCCGTGGCCATTCACACGGCGGACGCCTTATCGCTTCAAAACCCATCTCTTTCCTGCTACCGTCAGTTTTTGGGTGAGGATGTGTGTCATTCCCCTGCCGAGATTCTTCTTGGCGACGGTGACCGTATCCGTGTCGGTGGGGAAGAGCTAACCGTTCTTTCTACTCCGGGGCATACCCCGGGGAGCATTGTGTTGGATACGGGAGAACATATCATAACAGGAGATACGGTATTTGCGGAGGGCGGATACGGGCGTTGTGACCTGCCGGGGGGAGACAGCAACGAGTTGCTTGCCTCGCTCCGCCGCGTGCTTTCTCTTTCGGGAGAGCGGCGTCTTTATCCCGGGCACGGGGGCGAAACCCTTCTCAGTGAAGCAAAAATAAATTTTTTATACTTGATGTGAGGATGCAAGATGGACGAAATCAAGTCAAATTTTATACACGATATCATTGATGCCGATTTGGCGGAAAACCCGGAGCTTCGGGTGCATACCCGCTTCCCCCCCGAGCCGAATGGCTATCTGCACATCGGAAGCACTAAGGCTATCTTAATCAATGCCAATATTGCGAAGAAGTACGGCGGTCTTTTCAATCTCCGCTATGACGATACCAATCCTGCCAAAGAGGACAATGAGTATGTGGAATCCATTTACCGTGACCTTGAGTGGCTCGGCTGCCTGCCGACGGGAGGTGTCTATTACGGCTCGGACTATTTTGACCGGTGTTATGAGTTTGCGCTGAAGCTGATTCGCGAGGGCAAGGCCTATGTCTGCGACCTTTCTCCCGATGAAATGCGGGAGTACCGCGGAACACTGACGGAGCCAGGGCGTAACAGCCCTTGGCGTAACCGTACGGTAGAAGAGAACCTGGAGCTTTTTGAGAGAATGAAGAACGGCGAGTTCCCGGACGGTGCCAAAACGCTGCGCGCGAAAATCGATATGGCATCTCCCAATCTCAATTTGCGCGACCCCGCTATCTACCGTATCGTTCATAAGGAGCATCACCGTCAGGGAAACAAATGGTGTATTTATCCGCTTTACGACTATGCTCATCCCATTCAGGATGCGCTTGAGGGAATCACGCATTCGCTTTGCTCGATTGAATTTGAAAATCATAGACCTCTTTACGATTGGGTGGTAAACAACATCGGCTTTGAAAAGAAGCCGCATCAGTATGAGTTTGCGCGCCTCAACGTCACGCACACCGTGATGAGCAAGAGATATTTGCGTCAGCTTGTGGAAACCGGGCTTGTTGACGGGTGGGATGACCCCCGTATGCCAACGCTGTGCGGCTTGCGCCGCCGTGGCTATACTCCGTCCTCACTTTTTGATTTTATAGAGCGCGCCGGCGTGGCTAAGGCGTACAGTGTGGTAGACTACGAGCTTCTTGAGCACTGCATCCGCGAGGAGCTGAACGAGACGGCACCCCGCCGCATCGCTATTTTGCACCCTGTCCGTGTGGTAATTGACAACTATCCTGAGGATAAAACCGAATATTTTTCCCTGCCAAACCATCCGCAGCATCCCGAGCTCGGCACGCGTGACATTCTTTTCACCCGTGAGCTTTATATTGATGCTGATGACTTTGAGGAGGTGCCGCCGCCCAAGTTCTTCCGTATGAAGCCGGGGGGAGAGGTTCGGCTTATGGGGGCCTATATTGTCCGTTGCAACGAGGTCGTTCGCGACAGCGAGGGCAACCTGCTTGAAATTCACTGCACCGCCGACCTTGAAACGGGGAACGGGATGCCGGCTGACGGACGCAAGATTAAGGGGACCATTCAATGGGTTTCCGCAGCCAATGCCAAGGACATTACCGTCAGGCTCTACGGGCATCTTTTCACCATAGAAAATACAGCCGAGATCCCCGAAGGGAAGAGCTATGGCGACTATCTCAACACGGAGTCTGTTGTGCAGCTTGAAGGCTGCAAGGCAGAGCCGTCTCTTACCGATGCGGCCCCGGAGGATAAGTTCCAGTTCGTAAGAACGGGCTATTTTGTGAAGGATACCAAATACGAGGATACCTTTAACCGCATTGTCGGGCTCAAGGACAGTTATAAGGCGTAAAGGCTCCTCATAGACTTTTTATGGGAATGCGCTTTATCAGGCTGCTTCGTGACCTCTTGTTTGTGCCTCGGTGCGCAGGCTGTGGACAGCGTCTCGCACCCGGCTCCCCCATTCTTTGCGATACCTGTGCATTGCGGTATGCGCTTGCCAAGGATGAGATCTGTCTTGCTTGCGGTCATAGGATTTCCTCCTGTTCCTGTAGCGGTACTGCGCTCAAGACTCACGGCGTGAAAAAACTTTACAAGCTGTTTCGGTACCATCCGCGTGACACCGAAAGTGTGCAAAACCGTATGCTGTACTTGCTCAAGCACCGCGCGGTACGCGATGTTGTTTCCTTCTTTGCCACGGAGCTTGCCGAGAGGCTGGATGACAAAGCATTCGGGGATAAGACCGCTTTGCTTATCACCTACGCGCCGAGGAGCCGTGCGGCGGTAAAGCGGTGGGGCTTTGACCATATGGAGCTTCTCGCCCGCGCACTGGCAGAAGAGCTCGGTGCCGAGTTTGCGCCGTTGCTTGCACGTCGCAAGGGGCGTGAGCAGAAAAAGCGGCACGGCATAGGTGCGCGGTATGCCAATATGAAGGATGCCTTTACTTATGTCGGAGGAGCTTCGCTTGAGGGGCGCAGAATCGTCCTTCTTGACGATATTTCCACAAGCGGTGCCACGCTGGCGTCGGCAGCCAAGCTTATAAGAAGTCATGGCGGGCGGCGCATTGTATTTCTTGTGCTTGGTGTTACTGTGCGTGAGAGATAATCATAAGAAAAGCGGAGAAAGAGAGCGCATAGGTTGCGCGTGCTCTTTCTCCGCTTTTTATGGATTCCTCATCATGAAATCGAGAAGGTCTTCGGCAGTTGCCTCTTGTGCTCGCTCCTTGCGTGATAGCGCTCAATAATCTCGCGCGATGCAGGGGCGATTTCCTTCCCCATGATATAGTCGGCCACCTCACGGTAGGTAACGCCCATATCCTTTTCATCTGTTTGCCCCTCGTAAAGACCTGCGGAGGGGGCTTTTTTTATAATGCTTTCGGGTGCGCCGAGATAGGCGAGGAGGGCATAAACCTCGTCGACTGTAAGGTCGGAAATCGGGTTAAAATCCGAGCCGCCGTCTCCCCACTTCGTGAAATATCCCATAAAAATTTCGCATTTGTTTCCGGTGCCCGCCACCATTCTGTTTTCGGCGGCGGCAATCGCGTATAGCGTTGTCATGCGAAGCCGCGGCGCAATATTGGTGAGTGCCTGGGCATTCGGCTCCGTAACGCCCTCCAAGGACGAGAGAAGTGCCTCTCTCACCGATGTGAGGTCCACAGTGCGCTGGGGGATGCCGAATACTCTGCCCGCTTCCAGGGCATCACTTTTGTCCGAGCCGTAATTGGCCGAGGAGGAGCAGGGCATGATGATGCCAACCGTATTTTCACAGGCCAGCTTGCACAGTGCTCCTACAAGGGTGCAGTCCTTGCCGCCGCTGTTGCCGTATACAATACCGTCAGCATGCGCTTCGTCGAGGAGACGGCGGATAAAGGCTACGCGTTCACGGATTTCAGTTTTACAGTCTCTCATGGGACATCCTCTTTCTTTATGATTGTACTTTTATTATTATACACCTTTTTCCTTTTTGTTTCAAGAGATATGGCGTTTTTTCTCATTTTAGCTGACAGGAGATTTGCCCCACGCCCGTACGTTTGCGTCAGAAGACGGTTTCTATCCTTTTTTGCGAGGTGGGTGGGGAGTATATCCAGTGAGAAATGTGCTCACATGAGGCAGTGTCCTTGAAATAGCGCAAATTCTTCGGCATCGGCTCCTTGTGTGCGTCGATGATAATGAGCTTGATTTTCATGCGCTCGGGAAGAATGCTTTTGATATACACCGCCGCCGTATCCCCGACCTCCACGCCCGCCTTGTATTCCGCAAGGCCGGCAAGATTGGGAAGGAGTTCTACGAAAATACCGTAGCTTTCAATGCTGCGCACGGTGCCAATCACGGTCTCTCCTGCCGAAAAAAGCGCGGCATTTTCCTCCCAGGTACCGAGCAGCTCTTTGTGAGTGACATAAATACGTCCCTCTTCGTCAATACGGCGAACTACCGTGAAGATGCGGTCTCCCACCGAAAAACGGTCCGAAGGATGGGAAATTCTGGATACGGAAATGCAATCAATGGAAAGGAGAGAAACGATTCCGCAGCCGATGTCCACAAAGGCGCCGAAGCTTTCCATATGGGTAACCTTAGAGGGGATGATATCTCCCGGGGAAAGTGCTGCTATGAAGTTGTCGAGGCATTCCTGTTGGGCAGCTCGGCGAGAGATAACCGCGGCTCTTTGCCCGTCCTCGCACCTCGTAAAGCCGACTACCTTAAAGCAAACAGGCTTTCCAACGCGTGTCAGAACGGCTATATCCTTTACGTTCTCTCCCGTCTGAACGTGCTGCACCTCCTCTCTCGGCATGATGGCAGGAATACCTCCCAGCATAAAATGCAGGGTAAGCTCGCTGTCGCAAAGCCTGGCAACAGCTTCGAGAATTTCGCCACGGTCCATGGCTTTTTCAAGGCTTTCAAGCGAAGAAAGTGCTTCACGGTTTTCGGGGCGTGCCATGTAGGTGCCCTCGGGTGCATAACGGTTCATAAGTGACCTCTTTCTTTTTTGTATTCTACGATACATTCTATGAAAGAGGGAAGGAAAAAAGACACAAAAAAGCCCACACATGAGGCAAACGCTGAGGCGTTCATCCCAGAGGGGCTTTTTCGGATATATATTAGAGAGTGTTGGCAGAGCCAAGCACGTTCTCGATTTTATGCTTGACCATGGCTTTCACCTCGGCACGGGCAACAGAGAGATAAGTGCGAGGGTCAAAGACCTCGGGCTTTTCGTGCATTACGCGGCGGATACCTGCGGTCATGGCAAGACGGATATCCGAGTCGATGTTGATTTTGCAAACGGCCATCTTTGCCGCTTCACGCAGCTGGGCTTCCGGAATGCCCACAGCATCGGGCATTTTGCCGCCGAGCGCGTTAATCTCGTTCACGAAATCCTGCGGTACCGAGGAGGCACCGTGCAGGACGATAGGGAAGAGGGGCAGGCGCTTTTCGATTTCGGCAAGGATGTCGAAGCGGAGCGGAGGAGGCACGAGAATACCGTCCTCATTCCTTTTGCACTGTGCGGGCGTGAATTTATAAGCACCGTGCGAGGTGCCGATTGAAATGGCAAGCGAGTCAACCCCTGTACGGGTAACAAAATCCTCGACCTCTTCGGGGCGAGTGTAGGACGAATGCTCGGCTACCACATCATCCTCGACACCGGCAAGCACACCGAGCTCGCCCTCTACCACAACTCCGTGGGCATGGGCATATTCCACCACCTTGCGGGTGAGGGCAACATTGTCCTCATACGCATGATGCGAGCCGTCAATCATAACCGAGGTGAAGCCGCCGTCGATGCAGGCCTTGCAAATCTCAAAACTATCACCGTGGTCGAGGTGAAGAGCAAGGTCAATTCCGGTGTCGGCCACTGCGGCTTTGGCAAGAGCCATCAGATATTCATGCTTGGCATATTTACGCGCTCCGGCGGAAACCTGCAAAATGACGGGGGATTTGACCTCCTCTGCCGCCTCGGTAATTGCCTGAATAATCTCCATGTTATTGATGTTAAAGGCACCGATGGCATAACCGCCCTCATAGGCCTTTTTGAACATGTCCTTTGTGGTAACAAGAGCCATTTTCTTTCTCCTTTTGTTTTGTTTTTGTATTCAACAGGAATACTATATCATATTTTTAAAACAAAATCAAGAGGTTCGAAAGATATGTGGCCTAAAGATTAAAAAGCTTCCACCTCGGCGGTGCTTGAAAAGGCAATCGGTTCTTTTGATGTAGTTGTGGCGGTGGGCGAAAGACCGAAGCTTACCGAGATGGCGGCATTGACTCTCGCCATGGCATCCTCATCCAGATGCCCCATCTTCTCGCGCAAACGGCGTTTGTCAAGCGTACGCACCTGTTCCAGCAAAATGACAGAATCTCTCGCGAGGCCCGCACGGGTAGCATATACCTCAATATGGGTGGGGAGCTTGTTCTTTCCCATGCGGCTTGTAATGGCTGCGGCAATTACCGTTGGGCTGTACCGGTTGCCGACGTCATTCTGTATAATTAAAACCGGGCGCAATCCTCCCTGCTCGCTACCGACAACGGGAGAAAGGTCGGCATAATAGATGTCGCCGCGCTTTATATTCATAGCACTTGATTTCCTTTCAGCTACTTTGCTATTATTTTGTCACGAGGCGCGGCTTTTTAATCATGCTGCCGCAACTTCCTCGCTATCAGTGTATGTATGAACGGAAAACCCGTACCGAAAAAAGAGACCGCGCCACGCACGCGCAGTGTCGCGGTCTCCCCCCGTTAGAATCAGTCGTTATGAGAGGTAATTTCGGTTTCTTCTCCGGTACGGAAAAGCAGCGAGACACACCAAAGTGCGGCAAGGGCCACCACCGTATAGATAATGCGGGCAACAAACGAGGTTTGTCCGCCGCAAATCCAAGCCACAACGTCAAACTGAAAAAGACCAATGCTTCCCCAGTTCAATCCGCCAATGATGGCGAGGACAAGTGCGAGTCTGTCCACAAACATAGTATTTCTCCTTTCCAAGCAGATGACTCCGAACCCAACATGGATTCTCCGATACCTATTTTTTGTCATGTCGCATGCTTTTATACTCAAAAGAGAAAAGGAAGGCTTGGCCTATGGCTTTAAAAAGGAAAAGCGGGAATCCGTTTCGTTCCCGCTTGGTCTTTATAAATCCTCAAAGGAGGGAATAAAATTGCCAAAATGCTCTTTTAATTTTTCGAGAGCCCGCTTTTCGATGCGGCTGACGTACGAGCGAGAGATTCCCTCCGCCTTTGCTACCTCGCGCTGGGTAAGGGCGGGCGATTTCCCAAGGCCGTAACGGAGAATGATAACCCGTCGCTCTCTTTCGTCAAGCACCTCGTTAATCAACTGATAGGCACGTGATGCGTGGATTTTCAAATCAAGGTTTTGTGTAATGCTTTCATCTGTACTGATAACATCAATGTAGGTAAGAGGGTTTCCGTCCCGATCCACGTCGATGGTGTCGTGAATGGATACCTCACAGGATAATTTTTTTTGAGAACGGAAGAACATAAGAATTTCATTTTGCACACATTTCGCGGCATAGGTAGCAAAGCGCGCCCCGTTTTCGATATTAAAAGAATCAATCGCTTTAATCAGTCCAAGACTTCCTATGGAAACCAGCTCATCGGGATTCGGGTAGGAGGTATAGTACTTGCGCACCACATGCGCGACAAGGCGCAAATTGTGCTCTATCAGCCTTTGGCGTGCGATGGTATCCCCCTCCTTCATAGCACGCAGGTATTTCGCCTCCTCGCGCGCGCTGAGCGGTGGGGGGAAGCTTTGGGGATTTCCAATGCCAAGTAAGATATAAATGAGATGAAAGGCCGAAGGTGAAAAAGCCATAAAAAAAGCCCCCCTTGATAGGTTTCTGACTGCCGGTTAAGCAGCTTTTACCAGTATATGCGAGGGCGGGCTTGTTTCTTGACGGTTATAGGGGGCGGTTGGGAATCAAAAGGCAGTATCCCTGTTTGTTTATACGTGAGATTAAGGGCCTTCCGATTTTAGCCTTTGCGCGGCAATTAAGATTGTAAATGCGCGAGGCGATATTTCTCGTGGTGCGCTTAGAAAGCATAGGATTGCAGGTGTTCGCGGCGAGCTCGGTTGCCGTCACGGGGCGCGGAGCCGCTTCCAGAAGATATCGGATAACAGAAAATTCCGCCAGACTGAAGGACAGGATTTCTCCATAATAAAAGAGGTGCGAGGAATAGAGTGGGAGGGCGATGCCCTCGTATTCCAGATGCAGATAGTCGCGCCCCTCGTAAAGGCGTACCAGTTCATAAATGATTTCAAGGATGCGCGATGTTTTTAGCGGGCGAAGCGGAATGTTGTCGGTAACGGCATAAAGAGCATCAAGGTCGATATCGGCGCACTGCTTTGGAACGGCGGCGATAAGCGGTATTTTCGGATGTAAGAGCTTGAAGGCACGGCAAAAGCCTATGGGGTCGGGTAGGGCCTCGGCATTGGGGATGTAAACTGCCCTCACAGGATAGGTAGCTAAGGCTGTTTCCGCCTCTTCGGTAGTTGCCCCACAGGTATTGAGCGCGTATTTTCTATAAAGGTTGTGACGCACCTTCATCAGGGCATCGGGATTGTTTTCAACAATAAGCAGCATAAAACACCTTCGAGCATTTTTTCTCATTTTACCACATACAGTAAGAAATTGCAATTGACATTTTCTAAAAAAAATGCTACACTGTGGTATCACGGGAAGAAAGGTAAGAGATATGAAAACAGTACTTGTGAACGGAGGCTCACGCGGAATCGGCGCCGCCATTGTTCGCCTTTTTTCTCAGCGCGGCTATCGCGTTGCTTTTACTTACAAAAATGCGATAGAGGAGGCTGTCGCGCTTGCAGCCGTCACAGGAGCCCTTCCTCTTTGCGCCGACTCTTCGCAGGAGGCCGAGGTTGTTGCCGCGGTGCAAAAGGTGCGCGATGCGCTTGGGAATGTGGATATTCTTGTGAATTCCGCGGCTATTTCCTCTTTTTCGCTCTTTACCGAGCTTACCGCCGAAGAATGGCTTACCATGTTTGCCGTCAATGTTCACGGTCCCTTCTATTATTGCCGAGCGGTGTTGCCGTCGATGATTGCAAAGAAGCAGGGGAGAATTATCAATATATCCTCTATGTGGGGAACTACAGGTGCTTCCTGCGAGGTTCACTATTCGGCAACAAAGGCCGCCCTTGACGGTATGACGCGCGCCTTGGCCCGCGAGGTTGGTCCCTCCGGCATCACGGTGAACGCCATAGCCCCCGGGGTAATCCGTACTGAGATGAACCGTGCGCTCGACGAGGCTGCCGTGCGCGATTTGTGTGAAGCGACGCCGCTTTGCCGCCTTGGGACGCCGGAGGAGGTAGCGGAGGCCGTTCTTTTCCTTGCGGGAGATGGTGCCGCTTTCATTACTGGACAGGTTATAGGTGTTAACGGTGGATTTGTAATATAAAAGAATCCTTCCTTGAAAAATTGCAGTTTTTTTGATTTGCCTATTGCATAAAGGCTGTCTATTTGTTATAATTATATAAAATAAAAGAGATTCCAAAGCTCGAATAGGACCATACTGGCCGGGGCGGTAGCGGTGCCTTGTACCTGAAATCCGCTGTAGCAGGGGTGATTTCCGTTTTTGAGGGCCCTTTCTGTGCAGTCTGCGTCACATGCGGCTTGCGTCGAAGGATGGGTCTTGCGCAATTGAGAGCTGTGAACCATGTCAGGTGGGTGACCAAGCAGCATTAAGCAGTTTCCTTGATGTGCCGCGAGGGTGCCTGTCCGGAGTGGGCGATGTGGCTTCCGTGTGTAGGAAGGGTTCGATTTGCGGTGTATGGTTCTATTCGGGCTTTGGAATTTTGCGCGGGTTAGTCGTGCCGACGGCTGTGGCCCGCTTTTTTTGAAGGGAGAATGCGTATCAGATGTATCGCGCGCTATACCGCAAATGGCGGCCTGTGGATTTTGATGATGTATGGGGGCAGGATCAGGTTACCGATATATTGAAGTATGAGGTTGCCTCGGGTAAGTTTTCCCATGCCTATCTTTTTTGCGGCAGTCGTGGAACGGGGAAGACAAGCACGGCCAAAATCCTTGCGAAGGCCGTGAACTGCCTCTCGCCCCAAAATGGGAATCCGTGTAATGCGTGTGCTGCTTGCCGTGCGATTGATGCGGGAACTGCTACCGATGTGATGGAGATGGATGCGGCCAGTAATACAAGTGTGGATGATGTTCGTAGCATACGGGATGAAATTTTGTTCGCCCCTGCTGAGCTTACCTACCGCGTGTATATTATTGACGAGGTCCATATGATATCGGGGAATGCCTTCAATGCGCTCCTGAAAACCCTGGAGGAGCCCCCCTCTCATGTGATTTTTATTCTGGCAACCACCGAGCTGCACAAGCTCCCTGCCACCATTGTTTCGAGGTGCCAGCGCTTTGATTTTCGGCGTATTTCCAATGAGGTTCTTTCACGTCGCCTCCTTTACATCGCAGAAAAAGAGTCTATTGCCCTGACCGAGGGCGGGGCCCGTATTCTCGCCCGCTTGGCTGTGGGCGGAATGCGGGATGCCATCAGCCTTTTTGAACTTTGTGCCGGCATGAAGGAGACGATTGACGAAAAGCTTGTTTCCTCGGTGTGCGGCGTGGGAGATCGTATGGCGGGCTACCGTCTTGTCGAGGCGATTGCCGCGCGCGACTATTCGGCCATTTACGGCACCGTGCGCGACATTGTGATGTCCTCGCGGGATTTGACCGTGTTTTGGCGAGAGCTCATGGAATGCTATCGGGATATGATGGTGATGAAAACGACGCAAAACGCCGCCGAATACTTAGACCTTACAGATTCCGAAGCGGAATATCTGCGCCCGCTTGCTGCCCGTTTTTCCATGGAGCAGCTTATTTACCATTCGCGGATACTTGAGGAGTCCATGGCGAGAATGCAGAGGCCGGGGGCATCGCGCCGTGCCACGGCGGAGCTTGCCCTCACAAGAATTTGCGACCCCAAGCTTGCCACGGGTGAGGAGGCTCTGCTCGCGCGGATTGCCGAGCTTGAGGCTAAATTTTTGCATGCCCGTTCGGAGGGGAGAACCCCCCCGATGTCGAGCGAAGAGAAGACGGTAGATGCCACTGTCGCAAGGACAAGCGATGAGGTGTCCCATGAGGCATCGGCAACCGCAAAAGAAACGGCGACAGCCTATCGTGCCTTTGCGGGATGGGGCGAGGTTTTGGAGGATATGACGCGGAAGGATCCACCGTCAGCAGGCTTTTTGCAGGGCTCGCGTGCTGCTGTTTCGGCAGACGGAAGGCTTGTGGTAAGCGTAAGCACTCCCTTTGCTGTCTCGATTCTGAACCGTGATGAAGCCCGTGAAAGACTTCGCCTGACGGCTGAGGAGATAGGGGAGATACCGATTGCCTCGGTGGAAATCAAGCATATTTCCTCGCACAATGAAACTACCATTCTCGGGGAGCTGGAACGCGCCCTTGCAGAATGTCAATAAAGGAGAAAAACTATGAAAGTAAGACTTCCGCAGGGGGGCGGCATGGCCGACCTTATGAAGCAGGCCCAAAAAATGCAGGCCGACATGCAGGCAAAGCAGGCAGAGCTGGAGGAAGCGGAATATACCGTAACTGCCGGCGGTGGTGCAGTAACCGTTCGTATCAACGGGAAAAAGGAAATTCTTTCGCTTGATATTGCGCCTGAAATTGTGGACCCGGATGACACCGAAACACTCACCGATATTTTAATTGCAGGTATCAATCAGGCCATTCGCACCGTAGAGCAGACCTCCGCTGAGGAAATGGAAAAGATTACGGGCCAGATGGGGCTTCCCGGCGGTGCGGGCTTCCCGGGCTTCTGATATGCAGGAGTTTGTTGAGCCGCTCCAGCGGTTGATTGACCATTTTCGCCGCTTGCCCGGCATAGGAGGCAAAACGGCAATTCGCTTGGCGTTTTCTGTGCTTTCCGCCTCCGAGGAGGAGGCCGAGTCCTTTGCCGAGGCGATTTGTGATGCAAAAAAGAGCATAAAGAGCTGCAGCATATGCGGTAATTTCTGCACAGGGGATATTTGCTCGATTTGTGGCGATTCCGAGCGTGACACCTCGGTTATTTGTGTTGTGGAGAATGCGCGTGACGTGCTTGCTTTTGAAAGAGTGCGCGAGTTCCGCGGTCTTTACCACGTTCTCGGTGGCGCACTCTCTCCCGTTAACGGAATTACGCCGGAGGCCTTACACCTTGACCGGTTGCTGAGCAGGGTGCAAGACGGTACGGTGAGCGAAGTTATTGTGGCTACCGATCCCGATGTAGAGGGCGAGGCAACCGCCATGTATATTGCCCGCATTCTTTCCGATACCGGTGTTAAGATTTCGCGCCTCGCTTACGGCGTGCCCGTTGGTGGAAATCTTGAATATACCGATGAGGTTACGCTTAATCGCGCGCTTCTCGGTAGGCGCGACCTTTCCTGATGAGGTTTGTAAAGCGTCTTTTCCCGTTATCCATCTGCCTTGCCCTCCTTGCGTGCCTGACCTCGTGTGGCCCAAGTCCGTTTTCCACCGCCCGTGAAGGGGAAACGTATGTTTCGTTTTTCGATGTGGGGCAAGCCGATTGCGCCCTTGTTCGCACACAGGATTCCGTGATTCTCGTGGATACGGGTGACGGGGATGCGGCAAAAACCGCACGGATAGTACGTAGCTTGCGCCGTGCGGGAATCCGCACCATTGACTGTCTTGTTTTGACGCATCCGCATACCGACCATATTGGCGGAGCTGTCACCATTCTTTCCGAATTTGAGGTCAGAGAATGTCTTATGCCAAACTCTACATCAGAGAGCTCGGTATTTACAAGTCTCCTTGCCGCTTTGGCTCAGGAGAGATGTGCGGTACGGGAGGCATACCGGGGGAGAACGGTGAAATATGGCAGTATTCTTCTTGAAATTCTTGCTCCGTCTCTCTATTCTGCCGAAACCGAGAATTCCGACTGTGTTGTTTTTCGCCTCGTGAGCCAGGAGCTTAGGATCCTTTTTGCATCTGATGCTGAGGCAGCCAACGAGGAGGAATTGCTTGCCCTTTACGAGAAAGAGCTCCGCGCTGATATTTTGAAGGTGGGGCATCATGGCTCCTATACCTCTACGACGGAGGCGTTCCTTCTGGCAGTTTCTCCCTCCTATGCGGTGATTTCGTGCGCACAGGGGGACACCTATGAGTCTCCCCATATCTCCGTCTTAGAAAGACTCCAAGCGGCGGGGGTAGCCACTCTCCGCACCGACCTTGAGGGCACGGTTTCCTTTTACGTTCTCCGCGGTGTTATAGAACCGTTAACTTAATAACAATAGCAAAAGCAAAGTGCCGCCCGTCAAACGGGCGGCACTTTGCTTTTTTATTTTTTAATAGAGCTTGTATTTTAATCGCAGATTATCCGCAATCATCGCGATAAATTCCGAATTTGTTGGCTTGCCTCTGCTGTTTTGGATGGTATAGCCGAAATACGAATTTAGGGTGTCAATGTCTCCTCTGTCCCATGCCACCTCGATGGCGTGACGGATGGCACGCTCCACACGCGAGGTGGTGGTTTGATATTTTTTTGCAACGGAAGGGTAGAGCACCTTTGTGACGGAATTGATGATTTCGTTGTCCCTAATGGTCATAAGAATGGCCGTGCGCAGATATTGATACCCCTTGATATGGGCGGGAATGCCTATTTGATGAATGATTTTGGTTACCTGTGTTTCCATTTCGTGGCGTTCCTCTGTATCCTCGGCAGGCAATTCCCCCTTCGTCTCGGCACGCCGTGCTTCTATCACGTCGATTTCTCGAATCAAAGCTTGACAATCATATGGCTTCAGGAAGCAATAGTCGGCTCCCGCCTTGGTTGCCTCCACAAAGATATTTTGATTGGAAATGAGTGAAACCAAAATGAAAATAGGTGTGCCATTGGCATAGCGCAAGCCCTTTGCGCTGCGGATGACGCCGATCCCGTCCATTCGGGAGAGCCAGAGATCAACGATTACCACATCGGGCATGGTACGGTCTATTTTGAGGAGAGCCTCTTCTCCGTTGGTCGCTTCCTCAATAAGTCGGTATCCTGCTTTTTGCAAATTTTCGCGCAGTGCTCTGCGTTGGTCAGCGTTTTCGTCGGCAATTAGGATTTTCTTGCTTCTTTCCATAGGTAAATATCTCCTTAATTTTATTGTTTTTACTTACTAACCATATTTTACCATACTTAGGAGAAAAATTCAACACTTTTTTGCACCATAAAATGCCAAAAATAAAGGGCGGAATATGTAAGAAATGACCAAAAAAGAAAAATAAAGAGTCCTCACCTGTAAAAAAATCGAAAAAAACAAAGAAAGCTTGTAAAAAAGGAGGGAATATTAACGCATTGTAAAAAGAGAGGAAGAAAAAGCAAAAAGTTTACTTTTTTGACTTGCAAAAGGGCGAAAAGTATGATAAAATGATAAACGAGGAAGATTGCAATTTCATGTTAAGGAAGGAATTAACTATGACTAAAAATCAGTTTGTAACCAAATGGATTGACGAAATGGCTGCCATGACTCAGCCGGATGCGATTGTTTGGATTGATGGCAGTGAAGAGCAGGCAGAGATGCTGCGTGCCGAAGCATGCTCAACGGGTGAATTGATTAAGCTGAACGAGGAGCTCCTTCCCAACTGCTATCTGCATCGCACCGCTGTGAACGATGTGGCTCGTGTAGAGGGAAGAACCTATATCTGCACTCCTACCAAGGAGGAGGCCGGCAACATCAATAACTGGATGGAGCCTTCTGAAATGTATGCCAAGCTGAAAAAACTTTACCGTGGCTCGATGAAGGGGCGTACTATGTACGTTATTCCTTACTCCATGGGCGTTGTGGGCTCCGATTTTGCCAAGTACGGTATTGAGCTTACCGACTCTATTTACGTCGTTTTGAATATGCTCATTATGACTCGCGTTGGAACCGATGTTTTGGAGGCTCTCGGTGATAGCCCCGACTACATCAAGGGCTTGCACGCTCGTGCCGATATCGACGAGGAAAACCGCTACATTACCCACTTCCCTCAGGACAACACCATCATGTCGGTGAACTCCGGTTACGGTGGAAACGTTCTTCTCGGCAAGAAGTGCTTCGCGCTCCGCATTGCTTCGTATCTTGGCCGCAAGGAAGGCTGGATGGCCGAGCACATGCTGATTCTTGGCGTGAAATATCCGAATGGTGAGAAGAAGTATATTACGGCTGCCTTCCCGTCTGCTTGCGGCAAGACCAATCTTGCTATGCTGATTCCTCCCTCAATTTATAAGAAGGAGGGGTATGAGGTTGAGTGTGTCGGCGATGATATCGCATGGCTTCGCATCGGTGAAGACGGACGTCTTTGGGCCGTCAACCCTGAAAACGGCTTCTTCGGCGTAGCCCCCGGCACAAACGAAAAGTCCAACCCGAATGCCTTGGCTACCACCATGCGCGACACCATCTTTACCAACGTTGTCCATGATACCAAGAACAATACCGTTTGGTGGGAGGGCCTTAACGACGCGCCTCCTGCTCCCGGAAACGCCATTGACTGGAAGGGCAATCCTTGGGACTGCACTAAGTATGACAAGAAGGATAAATCCACCTGCGGTGCCCATCCCAACTCCCGCTTTACTGCTCTTGCAGCCAACTGCCCCTGCATTTCTCCCGAGTTCAACAGCCTTCGCGGCGTTCCGGTTTCGGCCATTGTATTCGGTGGCCGCCGCGCTAAGACCGCCCCGCTGGTATACCAGTCCTTTAACTGGCAGCACGGTGCTTTCGTAGGCTCCATTATGGCCTCGGAAACCACAGCGGCTGCGGCAGGTGCTGTGGGCGTTGTTCGCCGCGACCCGATGGCCATGCGTCCTTTCGTTGGTTACAATATGGGTGACTACTGGCAGCACTGGCTCGATATGGGCAAGAAAATCCCGAATCCTCCTATGATTTTCCACGTCAACTGGTTCCGTACCGATGACGAAGGGCATTTCATTTGGCCCGGATTTGGTGACAATATGCGTGTCCTCCTTTGGATTCTGGCCCGTTGTGAGGGCAAGGTTGAGGCTCGCGAAACCGCAATCGGTTATGTTCCGAATCCCTCTGACATCAATGTGGATGGCCTTGATATCACAACCGAAACCATTTCCGACCTTCTCTCGGTGGACAATGCCTCATGGCTTGCCGACGTGGAAAACATTAAGGAATTCTACGCGCAGGTCGGTGACCGCGTGCCCGCCATCATGTACGAGGAGCTTGCTGCTCTTGAAGCACGCCTCTCGAAATAAAAGAAAACAAAAACTCCCCCGTCCCAACGGGGGAGTTTTTTTCTTAGCTTTCGGTGCAAAATCAGGCTTTCTTTTCAAACATCGCTTTTTCCACGCCGCAAATGGGGCATTTGAAATCCTCCGGGAGCTCCGAGAAGGGTGTGTTCGGAGGAATTCCCTCCGAAGAGATACCCAAGCCCTCCTTATATTCGTACCCACAAATGCCGCAACGGTAAATACCGCCGTCCTCTTTTTCTTCTGCCTCGGTGCTAAGCTCTGCTTTTTCGAAATCCGAAGCACCGTGCTTACAAATAGGACATATAAAGTCGTCCGGGATAGTATCGCCGTAATGAACATATCCGCAAATCCTGCAAACATATCCGGTTTCCTTTTTGGCAGTCGGCTTTGGCTTTACATTGGCGTGATAGTAGGCATAGCTCATCGGCTCATCGCTGCTTACGACGCCCGCCTCCTCAACCTCGCCAATAAAGAGAGTGTGCGTACCAAGGTCATAGGATGCCTCCACACGAAGCGAAAAATAGGCCGACACGCAATCGGTAAGCAGGGGAAGGCCGTTCTTTGAGCGTTCCTTCACTCCGTTCGGAAATTTGTTTTTGTCTTTGCCGGAGGCAAAGCCATAGTCACGGAAAAGAGAGAAGGGGGCCTTTACCGAAAGGCAGTGCAAATTCAGTGCTCCGCTTTCCCGAATCATGGCGTGAGAGAAATTCGATTGATTCACAGCAACGGCAATGCGACAAGGGGTGCTTGTCACCTGTATAACCGCATTTACAATACAGGCATTGTCGCGTTCACCAAGGCGGCTTGTGAGAAGATACAACCCGTAACCAATGCGGTGCAACGCGCGGGAATCCAAGGTTTTTTCGGCATCAGACATAGCAGAACTCCTTATAATGTGTGTTTTGATTGGATTTCAGGGATGATAGGTGATTTCGTTGGGAGACGGCGAACCGTTTTTGAGTGCTATGAGATTTTCCATTGTGGTGGAGGCGATGCTTTCCAAGGCCTCTTCGGTAAGAAATGCCTGATGTGAGGTTACAATCACATTGGGCATGGAAATCAGGCGGGCAAGAATATCATCATCCAGAATATGTCCCGAAAAGTCTTCAAAAAAGAGTTCTTCCTCTTCTTCATATACATCAAGGCAAGCGGCACCCACGTGGCGCGCTTTGATGGAGGCAAGGAGGGCCTCGGCATCCACAAGGGCTCCTCTTGACGTGTTGAGGAGTATGACACCGCGCTTGCATTGTGCCAACGCGTGCTCATCAATGAGATGGTGGGTTTGCTCAGTAAGCGGACAGTGCAGAGAAATCACGTCACTCTCGCGGAAAAGCTCGTCGAGCTCACAGAATCTGACCCCCTCGCAATCGTGGCTTGCGTACTTATCATGCGCCAGAATCTTCATGCCGAAGCCTCGGCATATATTGCAAAAAATCCTGCCTATGCGCCCCATGCCGATAATGCCAACGGTTTTTCCGTACAGGCCTATTCCCGTCATGCCCACAAGGCTGAAATTAAAATCACGGGTTCGGTTGTACGCCTTATGGATGCGACGAATCGAGGTAAGCAGAAGTGCCATCGTATGCTCGGCCACGGCGTGAGGGGAATAAGAGGGAACATGAAAAACGCGGATTTTTCCCATCGCGTGCTCCATAGCTACGTGATTGAAGCCCGCACAGCGAAGTGCAATGGCGCGTACTCCGAGAGAAACAAGGCGGTCTATCACCGTAGCATTCAGGGTGTCATTGACAAAAACACATACGGCATCGGCACCCTCGGCAAGCGAGACGGTATCCGGAGTAAGCTTGGATTCGAAAAACTTTATAGCAACTCCCTCTTGCTCCGCATAGCGCGAGAAGGAAGAAACATCGTATGGCTTAGTATCAAAAAAAGCAATATTCAAAGCGACCTCCCAAAAAACAGAATAGGAAAAAGCATCCCCCTCTTAGTATAACTCTTTTTTTATGAAGTAGCAAGACTTTTTTCAAAATAGTGGGGGAAAAGAAAAATCAGAAAAAGAGAATGGCACAGCCCATTGCCAAAATCCCCCCGAGCAGCTTCCGTTTATAAAGCGGGGTTATCGGAATTGACCTCGGGGCTAAAAAGAGCGCGCTTTGTAAAAGGACCGAAAACCCCGAGAAGGAAAGCGAAAAGGCGATAAGCGGTATGCCAAGCTCATACGGCATACCGGCGCTTACAACCGCCGCGGAGCCTACCTCTAAAAAGGCGGTCAGAAATGCGGCGACAAAAGGGGGAAGAAAGCTTCCCAAAAAGGAGGATGTAGCTGAGAAAAAGACGACGGTCCCCACAATTCCCAGCATGGAAAGCGATGCCTCGTAAAAGGCCGAGCCAAGAGAAGAAAGCGACGGCGGAGCGGGAGGGGGTAGGCTTGAAGAGTTAGCGGGGTATCTCCGGGCCGAAAGCGCCCCCAAAAGAATAGAAAGAAGAATTTGAAGGGCATATAAGCTCCAGCCGAGCCCGATGTTATGATAAAGCGCTCCGCCGATGACGGCCACGGCGAAGGCAGGGCCGCAGTTCCCGGATAAAGCGGCAAGCCTCGCCGCCTCTTCGCGCGTGAGGCAACCGTTGTCATACAGTTCAGCCACGGTTTTTACACCGATGGGAAAGCCGCAAATCGCCCCGAGAAAAAACGGAAGAAGACCGACCTCCGGTAGGCGGAACATACGGGAAAATGATTTGCCAAGCGGCAAAGAAACTCCGGCAGCGGCAACGGTCAGAATGTGTGAAAGCACAAGATAGGGGAAAAGCGAAGGAAGAATGCTTTTTACCGCCATGTGCAAAGCATCGTCTGTGCTCCTGAGCAAAAGCTCACTTCGCATCAAAAAGAGGATGAGCACAGAAAGTGCTCCCGCAAAAAAGAGATATCTTGTTTTTCTTGACTGCATTTTATTACCTCCCGCTTCATACTATACATATAGCAAAACAATGCGAGTATAGAACCGATGGAGAAGCCTATGAAGCATGAAAGAAAGAGACCGCTCGGCTCATGGTGGAGGAGGGAGGCATTGCAGACGCTTCCCGTTCCCTCATGCGGAGGGTATCGACTGGAAATAACGGGAGATAAGGGAGAGGAGAGTCTTTTCATCTCCGGTGTAAAGCGAATTCTTGTGTGTACCGACGATGAGGTGTTGCTTGCACTTCCGCACACAAGGCTTTTGCTTTTGGGGGAAGGTCTCGTCCTTTTGACCTATGAGGGAGGCATGCTGGAGGTAAGAGGGAGGCTTAAGGAGCTTTCCTTTGGAGGTAAGGGCGCAGAATGAAATGGCTGTATTCTTATTTATTGGGATATGTGGATTTTTCCTTTAGGCGCGAGAGTAAGGCGTATCTTTTGGACGTCCTTTTGCAGAAGGGCATCGGCTGTATTTTTTGCCGTATGCACGGCGATGTGGGCTACATACGCTTGCAACGCCGCGATGCGGCGAAAATAGGGGAGGATATGCCTTGGGAGCTTTTGCGGACGGGCGGCCTTCTTTCCGGGATACAGGCCTTTATCGGAAGGCCCGGTCTTTTGATTGGCTGTATTTTGGGGATTTTACTTCTCGTCGCCTCCTCCTTTACCATTTGGCGTGTGGAAGTCGAGGGCAATGCCAAAATCGGAAGCAGCGAGATTGAGGCGGGGCTTGCGAAGGCAGGGCTTTCTGTGGGGGACCTTTCGCCCTTTGTGGATACGGCGGCAGTTCGCGCGCGCTTTTTAAGAGATAACCCCGAAATAGCTTGGCTTGGCCTGTATATTCGGGGTACTACCGTCGCGGTGGAGGTCCGAGAAATAAGCGCGGAGGCTCCGAAGGAGGAGGAACGTGGGCTTTACAATCTTGTGGCCTCCCACGATGCGGTGATTGAAAGCATTCGGGTAGATTCAGGGCGGGCAACCGTTTCCATAGGGCAGACGGTTCGGGCAGGCGAGCTTTTGGTGAGTGGAATTTACAAAACGGCGGAAGGGCTTTCTGTGGTGCCCGCCGCAGGCGAGATCTATGGCAAAAGAGAAGATACCTTTGAGGTTCTGCAACCAAAATTCAGGGACGAGAAGCAACCCGAAAAGGCGAGGTTATGCAGCTTTTCGCTTACTTTCTTCCAAAAAGATATAAAACTTTTCCAAAAAAACCGCCACATTGCGGAAAAATATGATATAATAAAAAGAAAGGAGCAAATCGTTCTTTTTAATCGGATTGCCCTTCCTATCTACTATACCCGCGAATATTGTGTTCCCTATACGGAAAATCGCCGTCCGCTTACCGAGGAAGAGATGGTGAAGGCTGCCTTCTCGCGGATGAAGGGGATTCTTTCCGAGGCATTGACCGACTCACAGCTTTTGCGCAAGGAGCTTGTCGGTGAGTTTACCGAGGAGGGATATCTTTTGCGGTGCCATGCCGAATTTGTTACGGAAATTTCGCTTCCGCAAGAATTTTTTTGGGAAGAAAACGGAGGATGAGCAGGAATGCCGGAAAAGCTTGTTTGTATTCGAAACGGTGCAACAACATCGGCCATCTTTGGGACGGGAGACAAAAACGTTTCTCATATTGAGAATAAGTTTTCCGTGCGCCTTGAAGCCTGTCGGGGTGGCGGCGACACGGGCGAGGTTATCCTTGTGACGGGAGAAAACGACGTTTTAGTTGACCGCGCCGCGTTGGTTATCGAATACCTTTCCCGTATGGTGTTGGCCGGGGACCATCTTGCGGACCAAACGGTGGATTATGTCATTGAAAGCATCGGTGCCGGCACCCATGAGGATTTGGATATGCTTGACGGCGCCGTGATAGCCATTACCAGCCGCGGCAAGCCTATCCGCCCAAAGACGGCGGGGCAGAGACGGTATGTAGAGGCAATACGAAAAAATACGGTCACCTTCGGCCTTGGCCCTGCGGGAACCGGCAAAACCTTTTTAGCTGTGGCTATGGCAGTGGAGGCCCTGCGCGACAAGCAAGTGGATCGCGTGATTTTAACGAGGCCTGCCGTGGAGGCAGGGGAGCGCCTTGGCTTCCTTCCCGGGGATTTACAGAGCAAGATAGACCCCTATCTCCGTCCCCTTTATGACGCGCTGTTTGAGATGCTGGGGGCAGAGAACTACAATCGGCAGCTGGAAAAGGGGGCTATCGAGATTGCTCCGCTTGCCTATATGCGCGGGCGTACGCTCGACGATGCCTATATTATTCTTGACGAAGCGCAGAACACAACGGTGGAGCAGATGAAAATGTTTCTTACCCGCCTGGGCCACAATTCGCGCATGGTGGTGACAGGAGATCCTTCACAGACAGACCTCCCCGATGGCAAACGAAGCGGTCTTTCGGTTGCGGAGCGCATTTTGCACGGTATTGACGGTATCGCCATACATCGTTTTACCGAGCGTGACGTAGTGCGTCACCGCTTGGTACAAAATATTATTCGTGCCTACGAGGAGTATGGGCAGAAGGAACGGGAACGCTTGCGGACAAGGCCGTTTACCGTGAAAAAAACAAAGTGAGGACAAGCCGTATGAAATCAATCACACACGAAGCCCCGAAGGGCCCTCGCCTTTACATTGATTTTGCCACAGAGGGCAAGGGAGTTCTTTTGGATTATGCGACCAAAATGCTGATACGCTCGGCGATTGCCGAAACGCTTTTTTATGAAAGGATTTTCTTTGATACCGAGGTTTCGGTCACGCTTTGCGACAACGAAACCATTCGGACGTTGAACAGGAAATTCCGCGATAAGAATACGGCAACCGACGTTCTTTCATTCCCCATGTACGATGCGGGGGAGCTGCCGAAGGGAACCGATGCCGACGGCGCAACGGTGCTTCTCGGCGATATCGTTCTCTCCTTCGAGCGCGCCCGTGAGCAAGCGGCGGAGCTCGGGCATTCTACGGAGCGCGAGATCGCCTTCCTGGCGATTCATTCCACGCTCCACCTTTTGGGGTATGACCATGAGTTTGGGAAGGTGGAGGACGAGGATATGTGTTGCCGTCAGCGCGATATTATAGGAAAGCTTGGACTTTGAGGTAGAGGTATGACAAAAACAGCTTTTATTGCCATTGTGGGGCGCCCCAATGTGGGGAAGTCCACCCTTTTGAACAGCATTCTCGGTGAAAAGGTGGCTATTGTATCAAAAAAGCCGCAGACAACAAGAAATCGTATTATGGGGATTCATACCGACGAGGAGAACCAGTTCGTGTTTTTGGACACTCCCGGCGTACATCATCCGCGCACCAAGCTTGGCAACTATATGGTGAAGGCTGCCGGCGATACCTTGGGCGAATCGGATGCGGCCATCCTTGTGGTGGAGCCGCGCGATACGGTGGGAGATATCGAGGCGGGAATTCTTGAAAAATTTCGTGCCGCCCACCTTCCCGCTATTCTGGTTGTCAATAAAATCGATGCCACAAGCAAGGAGCACGTTGCCAAAACCATTGCCTCCTATGCTGAGGCGTATCCCTTTGACGCCGTTGTGCCCTTGTGTGCAAAAAACGGGAAGGGTGTCAGCATCCTTCTTGAAGAATGCAAACAATACTTGTCGGAAAGCGAGTTCTTTTTCCCGGGAGACTCTCTCACAGACCAATCCGAAAGGCAGATAGCGGCTGAAATGATACGGGAAAAGCTTCTTCGCGTTTTGGAGGAGGAAATTCCGCACGGCACTGCTGTGATGATTGAGGGCTTTGAGGAAAGCGAGACTATGCTTTCGATTCGTGCCGAAATCTTCTGCGAACGCCCGACTCACAAGGGCATTATCATCGGGAAGGGCGGTGCCACCTTGAAAACCATAGGGACCTATGCCCGTGAGGATATGGAGCGGTTTTTTGGGATAAAGGTGTTTTTGGATTTGTGGGTTAAGGTGAAGGAAAATTGGCGTGACAGCGATGTAGCTGTTCGCAATTTCGGTTATCACGAAGACTGATATGACCGTTAAAGTACAAGGGCTCGTTGTTCGAACGGTTGAGCTTTCCGGGAGTGATAAGCTCCTTTCTGTTTTGACAGCCGAGCGAGGACTTTTAACCGTGGTGGCCAACGGTTGCCGTTCGTTGAAAAGTCGGTATCTTGCCGCTTCACAGCTGTTTTGTTATTCTCAGTTTGTCCTTGAGACTCGGCAGGATCGCTTTTGGGTGCGCGATGTGGAGCTGCTTGAAAGCTTTTACGATTTACGTCTTGATATCGTAAGCACGGCACTTGCCAACTATATTACCGAGGTGGCGGCGGAGGTCACGGTGCCCGAGCAGCCCGATCCTCTTATTTTGCGGCTTGCCCTTAATTCCCTTTACGCTATTGTATCGGGGAAATATCCGCATGCGCAAATCAAGGCGGCCTTTGAATTCCGCATTGCCGCCTTGCTTGGGTATTATCCCGACCTTTCTTCATGTGCCATTTGTGGTGCCAAGGAGGGAGAGATGCTTCTGGATGTGATGAACGGCGGTCTTATGTGCAGTGAGTGCCATCGGATTACGCAAGGACAGCTCCCTCAAAGCGAGGATGATTTTCATGCACGGACAAGGGCTCTTTTGTGCATTGTGACGCCGGCGGTGCTGGCGGCTCTGCAATACACGGCCACCTGCGATATTGAAAGGCTTTTCGCTTTCAGACTGTCAGACTTTGACAGACATCATTTTTCACATGCGGCAGAGGAGTATCTTCTGAACCATTTGGAACGGGGCTTCCGTACACTTTCGTTTTACAAGGAAGTTGCGAAGGAAAAAATATAAAGGGGAATTATGGCTGTCACAGTAAAAGCATTAAAGGCGCTGGAATTTGATAAAATATGCGAAATGCTTTCATCCTTTGCTCCCACGGGGGGGGCAAGGGAGAGAGCTCTTTCGCTTTTTCCTTCCGATGATTATGAGATCGTCTGTCGCATGCAGGAGGAAACCGAGGCTGCGCGCCGTCTTGCGGCAAGCAAGGGGTATCCGCCATTTGTTGACGAGAGTGGCGTTATGGAGGCTGTGGGGCGTGCCGAGAAGGGAGCTGCGCTTTCTCCACGTGAGCTTCTTTTGGTTATGGGTATTTTACGTGCGGCGCGCGGCTGTATTGAGTACGCGGAAAGCAAGGAATACGAAACAGCTTTGGATGTATATTTTTCTCGCCTTGTATCAGTACGTCGGCTTGAGGACCGTATAGGACGGGTTATCCTCGGTGAGGATTTGATTGCCGATGAAGCAAGCCCTGCCCTTGCCGATATTCGACGCCGTATTCGAGCGGCTAACAATCGCATTAAGGATACGCTTGCCGCCTATATCGGCGGAGCAAGGCAGAAGTATTTGCAGGAAAATCTTGTCACCATGCGTAACGGGCGGTATGTTATCCCTGTGAAGGCTGAATATCGGGGAGAAATCAAGGGGCTTTTGCATGACACCTCCTCCTCGGGTGCTACTGTATTTATCGAGCCTATCGCCGTTGTGGAGGCTAACAACGAGCTCCGCGAACTCGCAAGTCGGGAGAGGGCGGAAATTGAACGGATTTTATCAGAGCTTTCCTCCGAGGTTTCGGACTGCGCAGGGGCTATCGAGGCAGATTGCCACAACATCACCGAAATTGCTTTCGCTTTTGCCAAGGCCGCTTATGCGGATGCCATTTCTGCGTATCCACCGCGGATTATCGAGGAAAAACGGATTTCTGTGTTTCGGGGCCGTCATCCGCTGATTGCCAAGGAAGCCGTGGTTCCGATTGATATCTCCTTAGGCGGCGATATAGACACACTGATTATCACAGGGCCCAATACCGGCGGTAAAACCGTGGCACTGAAAACCCTGGGGCTTTTTGCCCTGATGGCTGCTTCAGGTCTTCAGCTCCCTGCGGGAGAAAAGACAGAGGTCGGTGTGTTTTCGGACGTTCTTGTGGATATTGGCGATGAGCAGAGCATAGAGCAGTCGCTTTCCACCTTTTCTTCTCATATGGTGAACGTTGTCGATATTATAAACCGTGTAAACCCGAACGCTCTTGTTCTTTTTGATGAGCTTGGCGCGGGCACCGACCCCGTTGAGGGGGCCGCCCTTGCGCAGTCTATTTTGGAGGAGATGCGTGAGCAGGGCGCTCTTTCGGCTGCCACTACACATTATGCGGAGTTAAAGGTATATGCGCTCGAAACCGAAGGGGTGCAGAATGCTTCGTGCGAATTCGATGTGGAAACGCTTCGTCCCACGTATCGTCTTGTTGTGGGAATGCCGGGTAAATCCAATGCCTTTGCGATATCCGAGAAGCTGGGGATTCCGTCCTCTGTTATTCGCCGCGCCGATGCGCATCTGAGCGGTGATACCAAGCGCTTCGAAACGGTTATTGCGGGGCTTGAGGCCTCCCGTATAGAGATGGAGCGCCAAAGAGATGAGGCGGTGCGCCTACGTGCCGAATACGAGCGCTATAAGGCTGAAACCGAGCGTCGTCTTCGTGAAAAGACGGCCTCCTCGGAAAAAGAAATTGCCGCGGCACTCACCCGTGCCCGTCAACTCTTGGATAGTGCCCGCGCAGGGAGCGAGTATATTTTCAAGGAGCTGGATGAGCTTCGTAAAAAGAGGGATGCTGCGGACTTCAAGGAAGAGCTGAACCGAGCCAAGACTGCTGTGCGCGAACGGCTCCGTGAGGGTAATGAGCTCTATGATAAGGCCTCATTCCGCGAAATTTCTCTTGACGATGCCTATGTTCTTCCTCGTCCCTTGAAGCTTGGTGACCGTGTTTTTCTTGTCCCTTATCATCAAGAGGGGGAGGTTACGGCCTTGGCAGGGAAGGACGGACGAGTAACGGTGCAGGCCGGTATTCTGAAGGCTAAAGTGGAGCTTGGAGATTTGCGCCTTCTGGAGGAGGGGCAGCGTGTGCGAGTGACAGAGTCTAAGCCTAAGCCGAAGCCGGGACCAACACGGGTAGTGCGGGCCGATTTTCGCCCGGAGATTGATGTTCGCGGTATGATAGGTGAGGATGCATGGTTTCTTGTGGATAAATATCTTGATGATGCTATCATGGCGGGAATGCATACCGTACGCATTATTCACGGCAAAGGAACCGGGGCGCTTCGCAAGGCCCTTGCTGGATATTTGAGGGGGGATTGCCGTGTGGCATCTCACCGCATGGGGGCTTACGGCGAAGGGGATGCGGGTGTTACCGTAGTGGATTTGAAATAAAGCTGTCGCTAAATTCCCTTTGCAAGACGCTATCGGATAAAAAGGACTGTACAAGCTTGTACAGTCCTTTTTTGCTTACGGAGCAATATCGCCGCTGAGAGATTGCGAAAGGAATTCTGTCGCGGGTATATCGGGATGGAGGGTGTCCCACATCCAGAGCTTAACAAATACGGCAACGGGTGCAATGTTGTAGAGGGGGTAAAGCTGAAGCTCCTGAAAAAGATGCGTGCTTTCGTAGGCGGCTCCCGATGAAACTCCTGTCAGGAAGGGAATAATGCCACGCTCCCTCATGGTTTTAAAGAAGCTTTGCGTCATTTCGGTGGCGGTATTAATGGTGCCCGAATGATAGCTTGTATGAATGACGTATTTCAAACTGTCCGAAATGGGTGGATAGCATTTGCCGGGGTAGGGCTCCAACACCATAATTTCACGGCAATAGGCAGGGAGTGAGACTGCCCCCATGGGCCCTACCGCATCGGGAAGCTCGCGGTAAAGGGGATTTTTTATAAAGGGCTCGCCTTCGCGGAAGGTGCCATAGTAGCTGTCAAAAATGCTGGCTACGGAATCCGAGAAGGCCGTGCTGCCAAGGAGGCGCGTACCCCTGTGTATGCGCAGCTCGTCATTCTGATTTTTGTAAGGAACAAAAACGCCGCGCGTGCCAACCTCGGTAATAAAGCGAAGGGCGCCGTGCAGGTTGTCAAGACCGTTGGCCGTCGGATTTTCAATGGGGAAGTTGCTTGAGACAAGACAAATCGGGATTTTGACATCCGAGAACGCGTAGGAGAGGGCCGCCGCAGAGTATTGCAACGTATCGGTTCCGTGGGTGACAACAATGCCGTCATAGCCCGAATCAAGCTTTTCGGCAACGCTTTGCATGAGAAGTGTGAGGGTTTCTCCTGTGTTGTTTTCGCTGAGAGCTCTGTATGGCTCGGCCACATCATACTCCGGGAGTGAGCCGAAGCGACGGCGGTATGCCTCAAGGAGAAGATAGGGTTTTTTTGCATCTGTGGCGATTACATCGCCTTTTGCAGTGCTACCAATGGTACCGCCGGTAAACAAGAATAAGATTTTCATACGTTTCTCCAGGTTATTTCGTCAATCCAACAATTCAATGCGGAATTTGCAAACCGATTTGAAGCGGTTTTTCATGGGGCATTCGATGCATTCAAGGTGGACGTTAACACAAAGAAGGGTTTCGATTACCCCCTCGCAATAGCCGCGGATAAACTCACAGATTTGCTTGCGCTCCTTGCGGTCCACGATAAAGCATTCGTTGATGGTAAGCGTGCCGTCAAAATCTCCGGTCTCTTCATCTACCGTGACATTGACGTCAAAGCGTCCCCATCCGACATTCGAGTCAAATTCACACCATTTGCGAAGCTTGCTGGCGATGGAAACATTTCCTCCGTCAGAAAACTCCCAGCTGGAATTGAGGCGTTGGGCAAAGTTGCGGCCCGAGTTGTATCCCGTTTCATGGAAAATGGAGCGAGCCTTTTCAAGCCCCGCAAGAGACACCACATTGTCAAAAATACCGCCGAGAAGGCCGATAAAGGTATCGGTTCGGAAGCTGACGTTTCTCTGATGGTCCTCCGGATTTATCATAATGCCGCGCGAGGCTATGTATTCAAATACCGTTGTGGTGTTGGTTGCCTGTGCGGGCATGGTGGCGGTGTCAACCTGTGCCGAGGACTCCTGCTTTTTCGGCAGATGAGGTGTGACCGCCGTGAGAAGCTTGCCGTAATAGGATGGGACAGGGTCGGGATATGCAACAATACGCTGCGTGCGGCTGAGATAATAGCAAAATTCGTCGCTCATCTCGAAATCTTCGATAAAGAAGGGAATGAGCGGCTTCTTTTTGTGAATAATCGCCTCAATTTCATTCAGCACATGCTCGGACGCATTGACGGCATCGGAGGCAATCAGGACAACCGCGCGACAGTTGTCGATAGCGTGCATAAGGTTGGCGGCATACGGCTTTCCGGGGTTAACATCACGCGGAGCAATAAAGCAGGAGATACCCTGCTCCTCGAAAAAGGATACCACATCGTTGGCAACGCGTGCATCCGGCGTAGTGTAGCTCACAAAAATTTCTTTACTCATGGCAGAACCTTTCAAAAAGCAATATGAAATTCATTAATAGTATAACACAAAAGAAAAGAAAAAACAATAGAGATGAAAAATCTTACATCAATAAAAGCGAAACAACCGAAAGAAGAACCCCGAGAGCCGCCCCTGCTACCACATCCCTCTGGTGATGAAGACCCAAGAAAACGCGGGTGGCTCCCAAGCAAATGGCAGCAGCGTAGAGAAGCATGCTTGCCGCACTTGAAAAACGGAACGCAAGGGCGGAGAGATAAAAGGCGGAAAAGGTGTGACGGCTTGGAAAGGAGGGGCTCTTCTTTTTCTTTGCCTCCTCCGTGCTTGGCCTCGGCGCGGCCACAAGATAACGAATCAGGCTGACAAGCAGAAAGGCGGTGGCGGATAGAGAAAGCATGCGCAGAAGAAGAGCGGGGGAGTCCTTCCATGCGAAAAGCAACATAAGAAGGTAGGAAAGGACAAAGACTGTACAAAGAGATGCGTTAAGGATTTTAAGCTGTTTTTGCCTGCGTTCCGAATGCTCGTTCCTCATGGTTGTCCTCCTTCTTTTCTTGTCTATATTTTACCTCTCCAAGGTGCTTTTGTCAAGTAAGTGGGGAGAGGAGGAGCTTTTCGTTTTTTCAACAGAAAAGGCTTTTTCTTTCAGCACCTGTATAAAACTGCCTGTATTCGGAAAGAATCGGTATGTTGCGAAAGGAGTAACTATGAAAAAGGTTGGATTTTATGTGCTCGCTCTGCTTGCCTGCACTCTGTTGGTAAGCATCCTTCCCACAAAGGGCGAGGCTCAAATTTATGACAGCGTGATTCGTCTGCATGTTTTGGCTGCTTCGGATAGCGAGATAGACCAGAAGCTGAAGCTTTCCGTGCGGGATGAAATACTGCGGAAGTATTCGGAAAGAATGAGCAAGGCCTCCGATGTTGATGAAGCGGAGAGCGCCGTGAAAGCGCTTTGCGCCGATGTCGAAGAAACGGCAAGGGAGGTACTTGCCAGAGAGGGCTTTGCATATACTGTTAGAGTAGAATACGGTTACGAACAGTATCCCACTCGCACGTACGAAGACTACACCTTCCCATCGGGCGAATATCGCTCACTTCGCGTAGTGATAGGAGAAGGAGAGGGGGCAAATTGGTGGTGCGTTCTCTTTCCTCCGCTTTGCCTCGACATGGCAACCGATACAGCACCCGAGGATGATGCTCTTGCCGTAGGCCTTTCTCCCGATGAATATCAAATTATCACGGGTAGCGATACGAAAGGATACAGAGTGAAGCTTAAAGCGCTTGAGTTCTTGGAGGGGGTATTCGGTAACCGTGGAAAGTGAGGAATTATGGCTTTTCATGAGATATCTCCGTCTTCCTGGGAATGTGCTCCCATCCCGATGCTGAAGGATAACAAAATGCTTCTCATGGCGGCACGCGAGGAGAACATTAACGGTATGACGGTAGCCTGGGGAGGCTTTGGCGTGATGTGGGGGCAGAGTGTTATGTATTTTGCCGTACGCCCTTCGCGCTACACCTTTTCCCTCCTTACGAAGGGGGCCGATGTTTCCCTCATCGCCTTTCCCGCCGATTATGCCACGGCGCTTGCTTTTTGCGGCAGTCATTCGGGGCGCGACGGGGATAAGCTGAAGGCGGCGGGACTTACACCCATCCGTATGCCATCGGGTGGTTATGGGTGCCGCGAGGCCGAGCTTGTGCTTGCCGGGCATCTTTTGTACCGACATGCTATGTCGGCGGAGGAGATTCTTCAGCCTGAGGACATTACGCGTTTTTATGAAAAAGAGGCTTACCATACCTTCTTTATAGCTTCCTTGGAAAAAATTTATACACAGAGTTGAATTTTGGTGCGGTTTTTTGAAAATATTGAAAAAACCGCACTTTTCTATTGCAAAGTATTCTAAAGTGTGTTATACTTTTAGAAATCTCGGAAAGGAGGTGGCCGTATGGCAGAAGGTAAGCCTAAGGGGAAGGAAATCGCTTATAACCGTAAGGCGACTCATGATTTTTTTGTGATAGAAACCTACGAAGCGGGTATTGCTCTTTTTGGCACCGAGGTGAAGTCGCTTCGTGCGGGTACGGTCAATCTCAAGGATTCCTACTGTACTATCAGGGATGGGGAGCTTTTTGCGGTGGGTGTCCATATTTCTCCCTACGAAAAAGGGAATATCTTCAACCGCGATCCGCTCCGCGATAAGAAGCTTCTTATGCACAAGCGTGAAATCACAAAGCTTCTCGGTCTGGTTTCGCGTGAAGGCTATACCCTGATTCCTCTTTCTCTCTATTTTTCGGGCTCGCATGTCAAAATGAAGCTCGGTCTTTGCAAAGGAAAGCACATGTATGATAAGCGCGATGACATCGCCGCGCGTGATGCAAAGCGTGAAATGGAACGCACCATGAAAGAGAGGGTAAGAGGTTAACCCGAGCTTCGGGAAAAGCTCAGCGTCTCATATGGGCCCGTAAAGGTTTCGACGGGGATTTTGAGGCATGATAAGCGTGGCGGGCCGGATAATCCCGTAAAACTGTCCAACCTTAAACAATAAACGACAACAGAACTGTTGCTCTGGCTGCTTAATTGCAGTGCCGCGGTAATAACCGCCCGTCTCCCATGGGAGGACCACGACCCATGGCAGGCGTCAAATCAGTGGTAAACGTGCAGCGGCTTTTCGCCCTTGAGCCGTTCATGCACAAAAGGGCTACCTACCTGTGGCGTTTGTCGGTTGACACCGCAGGCGGGGAAATCCAATAACCGACTGTCCACGAAGAAAGTCATGTCAAGAGGTTTTCGGACAGGGGTTCGATTCCCCTCGGGTCCACCAAACGTGTATTGGACGAACACTTACTTCTTTAGCGGCGGCTTCGCCGTCAAGGTTTCGCTCTGATACGAACAAAAAACGCCATCTTAGATGAAAGTCTAAGGTGGCGTTTTTCTGTTCGTGGAACCGTTTTAAACTGTTGGGATTTCTTGCATTGGAAAGCCTTGAATCTCGAAACCTATGGAAATCAATTTCGCCTTGAATTCATTCTCAAATTTGTTGATTTTGGTTTCATCAACGACAATAACAAGGTTTTTTCGAGCTCTTGAGCAGCCAACGTAGAACAATTTATAAGCTGTTATCGCAAAAAACCACAGTCGAACACCGACTGTGGTTTTTTCGTTATGATTGCCTTCGGTAATTTATGAGTGATGAGATGTTCGCATCGTTATGATTGCCTTTGCCAAGTTTAAGGTAAGATAGGCAATCATATCATATCTTTTGCGACAGCAAAATTATAACGGCAAGCTGTGCGAGCCTCATAACTCTAAACTAAAATGGTTCGATTTTGGTGGTTTTGTATTGAATGGGCCTACGCAAAAGATGAAAGGGGAGCAGTTTACGGGATATTATATTTCATCAATCTTAATCAAATTCGTGTTGCCCGAGTGACCTGTTGTATCACCGCCGGTGATGACGATTCTATCCTTTGCGGTGAGACCGAGCGCACCGGAGGCAATCTTCTTTGCCGTATAGAACAAAACATCGGTAGAGGTGAATTTTTCGCACATGGCGGGGATAACGCCCCAGGAAAGCGCGAGCTTTCGCCATGTGGTTTCATTGGTGGTAAGGCCTATGATTGGCACAGGAGAACGGAATCTGGATACCATTCTTGCCGTCATACCCGAAAGCGAGCAGGCTACGATTGCCTTAGCCTCGATATCAATTGCCATTCCACAGGTTGAGTGCGAGATGGCGTCGGTCATATTTCTGATTTTGAAATCAGCATCATGGAAGCGTTTTTTGTAGTTGATGGTTCCTTCTGTCGTTTCGGCGATCTTCGCCATGGTTTCCACAGCTTGAATGGGATATTTGCCCGCTGCGGTTTCGCCCGAAAGCATAATGGCGCTCGTCCCGTCATAGACGGCATTGGCGATGTCGGAGATTTCGGCTCTCGTAGGACGGGAATTCGATATCATCGACTCCAGCATTTCCGTAGCTGTAATGACTCGTTTGCCAAGCATACGGCATTTTGTAATCAGCTTTTTCTGAATGGCAGGCAGATGCTCAAACGGAATCTCTACGCCCATATCGCCTCGCGCCACCATAATGCCGTCGCAATATTCACAGATTTCTTCGATGTTATCTACGCCTGATTGGTTTTCAATTTTTGCAATCAGTTCAATGCCGTCCGCCCCGATTCCGCGCATGTAATTACGAACGTCGATAAGGTCCTGCTTGCAGGAAACAAAGGAGCAGGCGATATAATCCACAGAGTTCTCGACCCCCCACAGAATATCCCGCTTGTCCTGCTCGGAAAGATACGGCTGCTTCATTACCTTGCCGGGAAAGCTCATGCTCTTACGGTCAGAAAGCTCGCCGCCGCAGATAACCCTGCATTCGATGCTCGCGCCCTCTATCTTATCGACCAAGAAGGTCAAAAGCCCGTTGTTCAAAAGGATGGTATCTCCCACCGAAAGCTCCTCGGGAAGGCGTGCGTAGCTGACAGAGACGCGCTCCCTGTTTCCCACGATTTCATCTGTGGTAAACGTAAAGCGATCCCCATCGGAAAGAAGGATTTTTCCGCCCTCGAAGGTTTTTATTCTGTATTCGGGCCCCTTGGTGTCCAGCATAACGGCAATCGGGAGTCTCAATTTCTCGCGAACCTTTTTTACAAGATCGATTCTTCTCTTGTGGTCGGCATGCGTATTGTGCGAGAAGTTGAGTCTTGCCACATTCATGCCCGCTTGACAAAGGCCCGTGATGACCTCCTTGGTTTCACTTGCGGGGCCGAGCGTACATACGATTTTAGTTTTTCTCATTGTATATCACCCATAAATCTAAAAATAGGGCCCACCGCCTACACAAGCGGCAAGCCCTTCAATTCTTTTTACCTAATAGTAATACCGTGAAGCAAAAATGCTTTTTGCGAGGATATCGGGGGAAAGCTGTTGCTAAGTCGACAACTCCGTGAGCATTATACCATAAGTCTCATTGAAATGCAAGGTGCAATTGCTATAAAAACCCTCCATTACGGCACAAATTCGTTGTCAAATGCAAAAATACAGAGGGAAACCTATGTGGGGATCCCACTCGAAGAAGCGCAAGAGGGGGCGCATCAAGCAGCTTAGCATGCGAGTAGGCTTTCCCCTGTGCATTAAAGGCGGGGGCGCCTCGTTTCAGCAGCTTTTTTTAGGTATTCTACCTCATCGCTTTCCAGATAGCGGAAACGACCTACCGAAAGATTGTTGAGCTTTATTTTGCCGATGGAAACGCGGGAAAGACGTTTTACGGTGAGGCCAACTGCGGCGCACATTTTTCGGATCTGACGATTACGCCCCTCATAAAGCGTCATTTTCAATACAGTTCCCGTTTCGTCGGTCCCCGTGATATCGGTTTCCACGGGTTGAATGGTATAGTCGTCGATTTCTAGAGGCGAGCGCAGGGCTTTAAGTTGCTCCGGCAAAACACGGCCCGCCACCTTTACGCGGTATACCTTGGGAACGTTGTGCCCGGGGCGAATGAGCTTGTTGGCAAGCTCGCCGTCATCTGTGAGGAGAAGGAGTCCCTCGGAGCACATATCAAGACGTCCAATAGGATAGACGCGCCCGCATTCGGGCGGAATAAGATCAAGAACACAGCGGCGTCCACCTGGGTCGCGCGATGTGGTGATATAGCCGCGCGGCTTATTCAGCGCAAGGTAGACATGCTCTTGATTTTCACGGGGAACAACAGGCTTGCCTCGATAAAGAACACGGTCACGCCCCGGTAAAATCTTCTGCCCAAGAATGGCAGGCTCACCGTTTACCGTAATCTCACCCGCGAGAATAGCAGCCTCTGCGGCACGGCGCGACATCAATTGACAGTCAGTAAAATATTTTTGCAGTCTAACAAGTTGTTTTTCCATTTTTTGTTATCGTCCTAATCCGAACCGTCCTTTCGTTTTATGGGGGAGGGAAATGCTTTCTGAAAAAATAAGAGGGGAGGTTACCGAGCGGCCATCGCTGTCGGTGTAGGTTATGCTCCCTGCAATATCCCCAAGCTTTATAGGGGCAATCGGAGGAGGGAGAAGCTCAATTTTCGGTTCAGGGGATGCGGCATCGCGTGGCAATACCATATAGATAGCATCGCGATTTACTACCCTTACGGTGGTGGCATGGTTAAAAATAGGAACCTCAAGTGAAAGGCTTCCCTGTGATGCCAAAAGGCGGTTTTCGTAAGAGTCGAAGCCGTAGTCCAGAAGCGCAGTGTGGTCATGCCAGTCTGATGGTGCATCCAGAGTAACGGCAATAAGAAGAAGCCCTTCGCGCTCTGCCGCGCTTACGAGACAACGGCCACAGCGCTTGGTGTATCCTGTTTTGACGCCGACAGCTCCCTCGTAGAGCAGAAGCATCTTGTTGTGATTGATTAAGGTGCGAGGGTTAGCACCGTCTAAGGAAGAAAACACATAGCGCCGTGTGGAGACAATCTTGGCAAAATCCGAATTTTCAAGAGCATGAGCTGTGATAATGGCGAGCTCTCTTGCTGTTGTATAGTGCTCATCTCCATCTAGCCCGTGTGGGTTTTCAAAATGTGTGTCGGTAAGCGCGAGCTCCTTCGCTTTTTCGTTCATGCGTACTGCAAAGGCCTCCACAGTGCCGGAAACAGCAATGGCAATCACTTCGGCGGCATCGTTTGCGCTTTGAAGCAGGAGGGCATAGAGAAGGTCCTCAAGACGATAGCGATCTCCTGCCTTCAGATAAACCGACGAGCCCTCGATACCCGTTGCTTCCTCAGGAACAGAGATAACGCTGTCTAAGGGTAAGGCTTCCAGGGCGACAAGAGCTGTCATAATTTTTGTAGTGCTTGCCATAGGGTGGCGACGGTTTGCATTCTTCTCAAAAAGCACACGCCGCGATGTCGCCTCTATGAGCACGGCACATTCGCCGGATATCGTTTCTGCAGCTTTGGCAGAAACGGCAGTAAAAGAAAAGGAAAAAAGAAGAGGGAACAGTAAGAAGAAGGAAATGGATTTTTTCACGGTCAACCTCCTGACATGTATTCAAGAGTAGTATAGCGATACAAAATCGGTGTTATCCCGTGAAAAAATTGACTTGGCTTTCTTATTCTTCCGTGATGTCTTCGGAATCCTCTACCTGAATATCGGCTTCGTTTGTCGCCGACTTCTTTTTGACAAAAACATCGCGAAGACGGGTTAAAATTTCGGGAGAGCGCTCAATCAAGGATGTGATTTTATCGACAGAACTGCTTTCTTCGTAGCCTGTGATGGGTAGCATTTCTACCGTTCCGCTTTCGGACACCACTAAAAAGGCAATGGGGGTGATGTTAACACCCGTGCCGCCGCCACCACCGAAATTATTGGGCTTCGGCTGCGAATCACGCTTTTTTGCAGCATAGTCAATTCCGCCCGAAGCAAAGCCCATGGTGATACGCGATACGGGGATAATGGTGGTTCTCCCTACCGAAATGGGTTCGCCAATCACCGTCTCTGTGCTTGTAAAATCCTTTACCTTTTCGAGCGAAGCGTTAATGATGTCACTGAATTTACTTTCGGCCATACGGGTTCTCCTTATGATGGGTTGTTGGTATGTGACTTCCGTCCGCGGCGGCGCATCCAGCGGTTGCGCGTGAGCAGGGCGGTTGAGAGCGCGGAGGTGAGAAGCGGAATCAAGAAAATAATCGGGCAAGCGATTTCAAAGCGCGCCTTTAAGGTGCTGCCGCGGTTAAGGAAATCGGCTTCCACCGAAACGGCGTGCTGCCGTGGCGGAGCGAGAAAGCCTGTATGCTCAAGGTAAGCAAGGAAATATGAGGTGGCCTGTGTAACAACCCCGTATTCGATGGCAGCGCGCGCGGCATCGTCAAGCCCCCCTATACGAACCTCTAAGGATTTTACGTGGATGCGCACATGGCGAGTCGCCTTGTCCACAATCTTTCCGGCGGCTTCCGAGAGAATTTGTATCAAAAATCGAATGTCAGAAATGCTGAGGCTCCGTCTCTCTTTTGCTTTCTGCGCGTTTTTGATGACATCCCCCTTTTTCTGCTTTTTTCTTCGTTTCTTCTCTTTTGTTTTGGATTTTTTTCTGCGAGGGTAGAGTGCGATTCGTATGAAGAGATATCGTGCGGAAAGAAGAATGCGTCCGTCATAAGAAAGAGAAAAAACAAGGCGCGAAAAGAGAAGGAAGAGAAGGAGTGTGGCGATTGGCAGTATGATGAACAGTGCTTTCAATGCTCTTCTCCTAATCGTTTTGTGAAGGTATTCAGGCTTCTTCGGTATTGCTTGCTGTCGCTTCCTCGGCAGGCAAAGGGGTTTCCTCCAGCACACTGTCAATGGTAACCTGCGCTTGGTCGGTGTCGAGCATCAGCTGCTGCCCCATTCGCATCAGCATTTCAGCGCTTTCGTCAGAGTGAATGTCGGGCAGGTCGGCAAGGGATGTGAGCCCGAAGCAACGCAAAAAGTCGGGAGTTGTCCCCAGAAGCATAGGGCGCCCGGGCGCGTCAAGACGGCCCTTCGGCTCAATCAAGCCGCGCTCAAGGAGGTTGTTTACGGCATAGGAGCTGTCCACCTTTCTGACCTGCTCAATATACGAGCGTGTAACAGGCTGGTTGTAGGCGATGATGGCGAGCGTTTCAATAGAGGAATTCGAAAGGTTGCCGTTCTTTCGAATGCCAAGCGCCGCACGGATGTAGGAAAGATAAGCCGGTTTAGTGCAAAGCTGGCAATATTCGTCAAAGGTAAGAAGAATGACGCCCCTAGAAAATTTTGCGTGGTTGTAGCGATTGGCATATTCCAGTATGCGAGCCTTCATTTCAAGAACCGGTATCTCAAAAAGCGAGGCAAGCTGGGCATAGCTTACAGCGTGTCCTGCCGCAAAGAGAATGGCCTCCACCGCTTCATCCAAATCAAAATCCTCCTGTGGAGGGGTGAGGGCTTCGTCCTCCTCAAGCTCACAGGCAGGCTTTGTAGAGGAACCTTCAACTGTCGTGGTTGTTGCTTTCTTCATGGTCAAACTCGCTTTCTGCATGTTCGTCTGGTGCATAATCGGGGTTGATGGCGAAGCGGAGCATGAGCCCGTCATCCTGACCGTTAACGGGTGCTATTTCATCCTCAGGTGCTTCGAGTAGGATAATTCTGTGTATCTTGATAAGTTCCAAAATGCCAAGGAAAGAGGCAATCAGCTCGGGGCGATCCTCGCAATCGGCAAGAAGGGCAAACATGGTAGCCTCCTTCTCCGATTCCAGCTTTGTCACGATGTGCTCGATTCTTTTTTCCACCGAAACGGTTTTTCGGTTTACAAGCGGCGTCAGGAGCTTTTCTTCGGTTCGGGTTTCGGCCTCGCGCATGCGGTTCAGCATGACTTGCATAGCGCGCGAAAGAAGAGCGGGATCCAGTCCGAGGGGGAAGCCCTTTTCGGGAGGGATTTCATCGGTTTCCTTGGCAAACCTCCCGGAATAGTCCGAGTAGAGCTTGCGCATATCCTCGGCGGCGGCCTTTGCCTTTTGATAAATTTGCAGGGCGTTTTCAAGCTCCCGCTTTTTATGCTGTACCTCTTCCTCTGTCCTCGGGAGAAGAATAATGCTTTTTATAAGCAAAAGCTCACTTGCCATCACGATGAATTCGCTGGTTAAATTAAGATCCATTCGCTCGGCTTCCGCCATATAGCTTAGATATTGGTCACAGATTTCCGAAATCGGAATATCGGTGATTTTATATTTGTTCTTTCGGATAATTTCGAGAAGAAGATCCATAGGACCCTCAAACAGGTCAAGGCGAAAGATGATTTCGTCCATGATAGGCACCTCGGTGTGTTTAGAAAATCGGTTCAAAAAGCGCGCACATACCGCCTGAGAGCCAAGTGGCAAGCCGAGAAAGCGGAGAAGTCAGAATGCCAAAGAAAAGCAAGAGCATAAGGATGAGTGAAATATAAGGCTCATATCTTGCCACCTTTTCATAGATGGGGGCGGGAAGCAGGGGGAGAATAAAGCGAGAGCCGTCAAGCGGTGGAATCGGCAGGCAGTTAAAAAGACCAAGGGTTAAATTGCAGAAATGGAAAATATAAAGAAAAGCTAAGGTGTATTGAAGGAAAAGAGAGGCAAAGCGGGGAAGCTCTGCGCGAGGCAAAACAGTAGCAAGAAGTGCGCCAAAGGCCACATAGAGAAAGGCGCCGAGAAAGGCAAGCATGAAATTGGAAAGAGGCCCGCAAAGTGCGGTAATGGCCATATCGCGGCGCGGATGCTTAAAATAGCGCGCATTGATGGGAACGGGCTTTGCCCACCCAAAGCGAAAAAAGATCATACAAAGGGCGCCGACGAGGTCAATGTGATGCAGGGGGTTGAGCGAGAGGCGCCCGAGGCTTCTTGCGGTGGGATCGCCAAGCTTATAGGCGGCATAGCCGTGGGCGCACTCATGAACCGTCAGCGCGATAAGCGCTGCAGGGACGGTAAGAAGAGTGGTAATTATATTATTCATACATCACGATAGGTTGGCGGCGGCCAGGATAGAGGAGAGAAGAGCCTCCCTTCCCGTACCGTTTTGAGAAGAGAACGGGATAACCGTAACAGAGGGATAGGAAACGCAAAGCTTGTCCTTTGCCGTAGCAACGGCGGACTTCGAGAGCTTGTCTGCCTTGGAGGCGACAATCAAGAAGGGGATGTTCGCTTCCGAGAGAAAGCGCAGCATCATGGCATCATCCTCGGTTGGCCCGATACGAATATCCACCAATTGTACCACAAGGCGGAGTTTTTCGAGATGGGGATTCCTTATGAAATATCCATCGGTTAGACGGCTAAAGGCCAGCCGTTCGGCTTCGGAACGCTTGGCAAAGCCGTAGCCGGGTAGGTCGACAAAATAGAGTGTCTTATCCACATCGTAAAAATTGATGGTAACGGTTTTGCCGGGAGAGCTGCTGACTCTTGCCAGAGCTTTGCGCCCTAAAAGGGTGTTGATCAGCGAGCTCTTTCCCACATTGGAACGTCCCGAAAAGGCAATTTGGGGGCGTTCGTCCGCGGGGAACTGCGAGGGGTGCCCTGCTGATATTTTAATTTCTGTCGAAGGAAAATGAATCGTGCTCATGATTGGGCTCTCGAAACAGTAATGGTGGAGTGAAAGGGAGGAATACCGAGGGGAAACTCAGAGTTCTCGCCCCCGGTTCCTTCAGTGGCGTTTTTGCTTTGGTCCTCGCTTTTTCGGGCCAGTGCCACAGAGAGGACGTCATCCACGGTGTCACATAGGACAAAGGAAAGTGACGATGCGACCTCCTTGTCAATTTCATCAAGGTCTCGCTCATTTTCACGCGGAATGAGGACGGTTTTGATGCCTGCTCGATAGGCCGCCATGGTTTTTTCGGTAAGTCCTCCAATCGGTAGCACACGACCAAGAAGCGAGATTTCTCCTGTCATAGCCACGTCATGACGAACAGGAATGCCCGAAAGCGCGCTGACAAGCGCGGTTACCATAGTGACACCCGCAGAGGGGCCGTCCTTTGGGATCGCTCCCTCCGGAAAGTGGATGTGAATATCCTTTTTCTTGGCAAAGTCTGCTTCAATGCCGAATTCGGTTGCGCGGGCACGCACGGCACTCAGCGCGATGTGTGCCGATTCCTTCATGACATCTCCGAGAGAGCCTGTGAGCTCAAGCTTCCCATCCCCCGGCATGGAAAGAACCTCAACGCGGAGGAGGTCACCGCCAGCTGCGGTATAGGCCAAGCCGTTGACAACGCCCACCTCGTCGTTTGTATATTGGCATTCTGGCCTAAATTTCCGTTTGCCAAGATAGGAAGCAACCGCCTCGGCATCGACACGGAGAGATTTTGCCGATCCCTCTGCAATTTTTCGAGCGCATTTACGGAAGAGAGACGCTATCTCACGCTCTAAATTTCGAACGCCGGCTTCTCTTGTATAGCAGTCGATGATCTCAAGAATTGCTTCGTCCGAAAGACGGAGCGTGCGACGACAGAGACCATGGCGCTTAAGCTGCTTGGGGATTAAGTGACGCTTGGCAATCTCGAATTTTTCGGTGCGGGTGTAGGGCTTGATTTCGATAATCTCCATGCGGTCAATTAAGGCTTCGGGGATGCCTTCGTAATAATTGGCGGTGGCGATGAAGACACAGTTTGAAAGGTCAAGCGGCATTTCGAGGAAATTGTCACGAAAATAGCGGTTTTGCTCAGGGTCAAGTACCTCAAGAAGCGCCGAGGAGGGGTCTCCGTGGAGGTCATGCGAAAGCTTGTCGATTTCATCCAGAACAATAACGGGATTTCTGGATTTTGCCGAAATGATAGCAGAAACGATTCTCCCGGGCATTGCCCCTACGTAGGTTTTTCTGTGGCCGCGTATCTCCGCCTCATCCCGTACGCCACCGAGCGAAATTCGGGTGTATTTGCGCCCAAGCGCACGTGCCACCGAAGCGGCAATAGAGGTTTTGCCTACGCCGGGAGGGCCTACAAGGCATAGAATTTGATTGCGCATCTCGGGAGCAAGCTTTTTGACTGCTATATACTCAAGAATGCGGGTTTTTACCTTTTCAAGGCCGAAATGATCGGCATCCAAAATCTTGGCGGCGGCGTTTACATCAAGCTTATCCTTGGTTTCCTTGGACCAGGGAATTTCAAGGCAGGTATCGAGATAACTGCGGAGAACAACGCTTTCGGCTGCACCAAAGGGGGTTTTGGCAAGCTTACCCAACTCCTTCTGAAGCTTGGCGCGCACCTCGTCGGGCATGGCGGTCTCTTGGAATCTTTTGTTGTATTCTTCAATCTCGTCGTGATCCTCGCCAAGCTCCTGCTGAATGGCGCGCATTTGCTCACGGAGAAAAAATTCCTTGTGATGGTCATCCACCTTGGCACGGACGGCATTGTGAATGTCGGCCTCACACATAAGAAGATCCTTTTCCTCTTCGAGGAGGACCAGAAGGCGCTCTATCCGTATGAGGGGGTTGATGCATTCGAGAACCGTCTGCTTGTTGCGGAAATTGAGAAGGACTGACGAGGCTACAAAATCGCACAGCATGGCAGGGTTTTTTATGGCAGTAGCAGCGTGGCAAACCTCATCGGTTAGGGTGGGGTGTATGGGTTGGATTTCCTTTATAAGATTGGAAACCTCATGCATCATAGCCTCTGCACGGAGAGTGGTGACATTGCCGAGCGAAATTTTCTTGCAGATGACCTCTGCATGAAAAAAACCGTCGCGAAAGGTAAGGGAGGTGATTTTGGCACGGCAAATTCCCTCAAAAACCGCATTAAGGCTTCCGTCTGGGGCTTTGGAAATGTGTTTTACGGTACACACGGTGCCTACGCGAAAAAAATCCTTTTCGGTGGGGGCCTCAATGCTGCCGTCACGCTGGGCAACAAGCAAAACATAGGACTCATTGGAAGCGGCTTCGCCGAAGGCCTTCAGCGATATTCCGCGAGAGAGAGTTAAATTCATTTGCACGGAAGGGAATGCCACTGTTCCCCTTAAGGGAATCAGCGGGAGAGAAAGAACCTCCGCTTTCTCAATCATGTGATTCATACAAGACCTCATCTTTTTTTACTACAAACGAATTGTACCAAGGCACAATTCTCTGTTGTTAACATTCATAAATATTATTATAACACGGGCAAACCAAAATGTCTACCGTTTTGCCGAAAATTATTAAACTATTAATTTCATTTTATGAAACGAATTGCACGGGTAAGAGAAAAAATGAGAGAAAAATTCAAAAAACACTTGACAATTGTGAGTGAGGGTGCTATAATCGTAAGGCAATGGGCCGAAGAGCCCTTTTATGAAGCAGAATTTCCGTTCTCACCTTGCCACATGAGTGCGTCAGGGTTAATACATTTGCGCAAGCCTTTGCTTTGCGCCTTTGTCAGTGTGCGGAAATTATCCGCACTTTTTGTTTTTTGGAGGTAATGCGTCATTAGCACTAAAGAATTGCAGATTAACGAAAGCATCCGCTTCAAGGAAGTCCGTCTTGTGGGCACGGATGGAGAACAGCTTGGGATTATGTCATCGTCTGAGGCACTGGAATATGCTTACAGCCGTGGAATGGATCTTGTTCTGATGGCTCCGAATGCCGAGCCCCCCGTCTGTCGTGTCATGGATTACGGTAAGTACCGTTTTGAGCGTGACAAAAAAGAGAAGGAAGCCAAGAAAAACCAGCAAATTGTCAAGGTGAAAGAGGTTCAGCTTTCCTGCCGCATTGACGTGCATGATTTCGAAACACGTGTGAATCAAGCTCGTAAGTTTCTTTTGGGCGGTGACAAGGTAAAGGCGGTAATCCGATTTAAGGGACGCGAGATGGCGCATCTGGATATGGGTCGCAGTGTAATTGACCGCTTCATTGAGGCTTGTGCCGAGGCGGGAGGTGCCGATAAGGCACCGATACAGGAGGGGCGGTTCCTTTCTGTCATTCTTTCGCCGCACAAGGCGAGTAAGTAACCCTGTTATAGATTCCAACTTTGGATTTTTATAAAATTCGGTGAAACCGATAGTGAAAGAAAAGGAGAATTATCATGGCAAAAATCAAAACTCATAAAGCCTCCGCCAAAAGGTTCCGTGTAACGGCCGGTGGTAAGATTAAAGTGCAGCATTCGCAGCACCGCCACAACTTGGGGATCAAGACGCCGAAGCGCAAGAGAACGCTTCGCAAGACGTTTGTTCTTGGCAAGGCAATGACTGCCAACATCAGAAGCATGATTCAAAAGTGATTCGCCACGGAATTTAAGAATTTGGAGGAATAACAATTATGGCAAGAGTAAAAGGCGCACTGATGACGCGCAAGAGAAGAAAGAGCGTTCTCAAGGCCGCTAAGGGATATTGGGGAGCAAAAAGCAAGCATTTTAAGATGGCGAAGCAGGCCGTTCTCAAAAGCGGTAATTATGCCTTCGCCGGGCGCAAAATGAAGAAGAGAGATTTTCGCTCTCTTTGGATTGCGCGTATTTCTGCCGAGGCAAGAGCCTGCGGTATTCGTTATTCGCAGCTGATGCATGGCCTGAAGCTCGCTTCTATCGATTTGAACCGTAAGATGTTGGCTGAGATTGCCGTTTCGGATAAGGCTGCTTTTGCAGCACTTGTCGAGAAGGCAAAGGCTGCTCTTTAATTGAACGCCCCCATTCCGTGTTATCTCGCGGAGTGGGGCTTTGTTTTTCATGGAGGAAATATGACCGTTACGCAAGAGGTTATCACAAGCAGAAAAAATCCGCTTGTTGTGCTGGCTGCTTCTTTGAACGAGAAAAAATACCGTGAGGAATACGGTCTTTTTGCGGTACCGGGTCACAAATTGTGTCGCGAGGCCTTGGCAAGCAAAGCTCCGATTGTTCGCGTGCTTGTCAGTGAATCGTATGCCGCCAAGCACATGCCGGATTTGCACAATGATTTTCGTGATGCTATGTATGAGGACACAGTTCTCACTGTTCTTTCCGACGGGTGCTTTGAAAAAATAAGCCAAGAAAAAGCCGGAGATGGCATCATTCTTCATATAAAACATCTTGACATTTCAAAAAAATATAATACAATAAAAGATGATGCTTTTTTCGAAAGCTTAGGCCGAGCTATATTCCTTGAGTCAATACGCGATCCCGGGAATTTAGGCACTATACTGCGGAGTGCGGCTGCCTTTGGGGTGGATTGTGTCCTTCTCAGCGCAGATTGTGCCGACCTTTATCACGTGCGCACCGTGCGCGCCGCCATGGGGGCGCTTTTTCGTACACCTACGGTGCGGTTTGACGATTCTTATGAGCTGGTGAGGAACCTTCGCTCGGCAGGGCGTCGCGTGTTGGCAGCCGAGTTGCGTGAGGGATCTCTTCCGCTTGCTGAGGTTTCTCTTTTTTCTCGGGATGTTATTGTTATCGGTAACGAGGGGCACGGGATTCCGCCGGCGCTTTCTTCCGCTTGTAATTGCGGAGTGTATCTCCCGATTCACGAGGAGGCGGAGTCATTGAATGCCGCGATGGCGGCTACGGTGTTTTTGTGGGAGCAATCAAAGTAGGGAGAGCTTTAGACTTCATGGATAGCATTCTTTTTTGGATATGGTTGAGCTGTTGCTGTACTCCGGGGTCTTTGACTTTCGAACTGCTTCGGAAGGAATTTAATACACCGTATGAGGTGTATACTGCTGATGAAGAGGTTTTGCGAGGGGCCCTTTCCCATTATGATCGAGATTTGCGCCGTCTTTTGAATAAGGATCTTGAGGTGTCAAAGCGCATATTGAATTTCTGCCAAATGACACATGTGCGGCTTCTTTCCTATGATTCTCCCGAATATCCCTCTTTGCTTCGGGAAATCCCTGCACCTCCCGTTCTTTTGTATGTCAAAGGGCATCTTCCCGAGATGAACAACCGTCTTTCGGTTGCCGTGGTCGGCACGAGAAAGATGAGCGATTACGGGAAGCGCATGACCTTTGAAACAGCAAGAGATTTGGCAAGGGCCGGCGCTGTGGTGGTGAGCGGGCTCGCGCTTGGGATTGATGGCGTTGCGAATGCCGCTGCCATAAACGGCGGCGGAGAAACGGTAGCAGTCCTCGGCTCCGGAATTGATATTATCTATCCTTCGGTTCATGCTAAGCTTGCCGAGTTTGTGGCACGCCACGGATCCGTTGTCACCGAGCTGCCTCCCGGAACAAGACCGGAAGGGAAAAACTTTCCTATACGGAATCGTATTATTTCCGGCCTTGCCCAAGCAACAGCTATTATGGAGGGCGACCTTAAAAGCGGTTCTCTTATTACAGCTCGGTATGCCAAGCGACAGGGGAGAGCGGTGTATGCCATGCCTGGGCGCGTGGATGAAAAGGGGAGCGAAGGGCCGTGCATGCTTATTCGCAAAGGGGCGGGGATACTAACCTGTGCCGATGATATACTGGTTGATTTTGAAAAGACGCATGCGGATAAAATCAACATTTTCCGTCTTTTAGAGCATTCTCCCTATATTATGGATAAGGTGCTTCGCTCTATGGGGGTGTCTTTGAAGAGCGGTGCCCGTGCCGAGCGTGCAGTCCGTGCGCAGTTGCTTGCCGATACACCTGCGGAAACACCCCCTGCTCAAAAAACGGCGTCACTGCATGAGAAGAATATTGAGGAGATACTTTCCAAAATCGGAGGGAGAGCCGAGGCTGTATACGCCGCTGTTGACGGTGAACACGGCACCACCATAGACGATATTGTGGAAAAGGGAATTTCCGTTTCCGACACTATGGTAGCTGTGGCACAGCTTGAAATGCACGAATTGCTGGAGGTCCTCCCCGGAGGATTTTTGAAACGCAAGTAAACAAGCACACGAACAAGAGAAAGGTAACTGTATGTCGAATTTAGTCATTGTGGAGTCACCTGCCAAGGCAAGCACCATCAAAGCCTACCTTGGCTCTAACTACAAGGTTGTTGCTTCCAAGGGGCATATCCGAGATCTGCCGAAAAGTGGGCTCGGTGTAGATATTGAAAATAATTTTGCTCCGCATTACATCAATATTCGCGGAAAGCGTGATGTGATTTTGCAGCTTCGCCAGGATGCAAAGATGGCAACCAAAATTTTTCTGGCCACTGACCCTGACCGCGAAGGAGAAGCTATTTCCTGGCACCTTGCGACAACCCTTGGTATTCCTCTTGAAAAGCAGTGCCGTGTCACCTTTAACGAGATTACGAAAACAGCGGTAAAGGAGGCCATCAAGCATCCCTCCGCCATTAACCAAGACCTTGTGAATTCCCAGCAAACCAGACGTATTTTAGACCGTATTCTCGGGTATCAGCTGAGCCCCTTTCTTTGGAAAAATGTGAGAAGCGGTCTTTCAGCGGGGCGAGTGCAAAGCGTGGCGGCGAGAATTATTTCGGAGCGTGAGGAAGAGATTCGCTCCTTTGTTCCGCAAGAATATTGGACCGTGCGCGTTACGGTCAATACCTCTGAGGGAGAAACGATTGAAACCCATTTTTACGGCAATCAGGAGGGCGAAATTCGCCTTTTGAATGAGGCGGATGCTCGGCGTATAAGTGACGCCATAGCCAAGAATCCCTTTGTGCTTTCGGGAATCCGTCAGTCCCAGAAAAATCGTATGCCGTCTCCCCCTTTCACGACATCCACGCTTCAGCAGGAGGCTTCCAAAAAGCTCGGTTTTCAGTCGAGACGCATTATGAAAACCGCGCAGGAGCTTTATGAAGGCGTAAATCTTGGCAGTGAGTTTGGCGGTTCTATGGGTCTTATCACCTACATGCGTACTGACTCTTTGCGAATTTCCTCTGTAGCGCAGGAGGCCGCTTTCGCTATGATTGAAGAGCAGTTCGGGAAAGCTTATCACCCTTCGGAGCCGAGACAGTTTAAAATGAAACCGGGCGCACAGGATGCGCACGAAGCGATTCGCCCCTCGGATGTACGGCTGACACCGGAAAAAATCAAGAAGCATCTGACACCCGATCAATACCGTCTTTACCGCTTGATATGGGAAAGGTTTGTGGCGAGCCAGATGTCTCCCGCGGTCTTTTCGGTCCTTTCCTTGGAATTCACCTGTGGAGAATATCAGTTCCGCGCCAGCGGCAGCACGGTGAAATTCAAGGGGTATCTTGCCGTTTATGACGATTCTTCGGACCATGAGGATGAGAACGAAAAGATGTCCTTGCCTTCGGTGTCGCATCTCGCCGAGGGGACCTCGATGACCGTTGCTCTTGTTCAGCCCTCGCAGCATTTTACCGAGCCGCCTCCGCGGTATACCGAGGCTTCTCTTATAAAGTTCTTGGAGGAAAACGGCATTGGACGCCCCAGTACCTACACCGCCATCATCACCACGATAATGGACCGCAATTATGTGACGCGGGAAGGGAAGATGCTTGTGCCTACTCCGCTTGGTGAGGTTACCACAAGGTTGATGAAGGAAAATTTCCCGGATATTGTAGACTATCAGTTTACAGCTGATATGGAGGATAAGTTTGACCGTATTGCCCGCGGTGAGGAAACCTCTATCAAGGTTCTTTCTGAGTTTTATGAGCACTTTTCAACCGCGCTTTCGCATGCAATGGAAAATGTGAAGGCGGGCGAAGTGGAAATACCGCCGGAGGAGTCGGATATTCTTTGCGAGAAATGTGGCCGTCGTATGGTCTACAAAACAGGCCGTTTCGGCAGATTTTTGGCCTGCCCCGGCTATCCGGAATGCAAAAATACAATAGCACTGGACAAAAACGGAAAGCCTATCGAAAAGAAAAAGGAAGCTGCGGAGATTGCCGACTTCAAGTGTGAGCTGTGTGGCGGGAATATGGTATTGCGTGCGGGGCGTTACGGTTCCTTTTACGCCTGCTCCAACTATCCGAGCTGCAGGTTCACGAAGCAAAAGGTTAATGAACTTGGGATAAATTGTCCCAAGTGCAGTGCGAAGATTATAACCAAGCTGGGAAAAGGCAAGCTGTTTTACAGCTGCGAGAGATTTCCTGACTGTGATTTTGCCACATGGGATTTGCCATTGGAGGAGAAGTGCCCGTTGTGTGGGGAAATGCTTCTTTACAAAAAAAACAGAAGGACAGTTTTTTGCTACAACAAGTCCTGTGATTACAAGAAGGAAAACGTAGACAGATGAAAGAAAAGGGTTCGGTTACGGTAATTGGTGCAGGTCTTGCGGGGTGCGAAGCAGCTTGGCAGGCAGCTAAGGTGGGCTGCCGGGTCACTCTCTATGAAATGAAACCGAAAAAGTATACGCCTGCGCATCATTTTCCCGGTTTTGCCGAATTGGTTTGTTCCAATTCCTTCCGTTCGGCCTCCCTTTCGAATGCCGTGGGGCTTTTGAAGGAGGAGCTCAGGCATCTTTCTTCTCTTATTATGGAGGCGGCGGATGCTACTGCTGTTCCTGCGGGGAGCGCGCTTGCCGTAGACCGAACACTGTTTTCCTCGTATGTAACCGATAAAATCCGGTCCCATCCCCGAATTACCGTTTTGGAAAGGGAGGTTACCGAGATTCCGGAGGAAGGGGTTGTTGTTATAGCAACAGGCCCTCTCACCTCGGATTCTTTTGCCGATGCCATACGGAAACTTACGGGTGAGTCCTCGCTTTCCTTCTATGATGCGGCTGCCCCGATTGTGTCTGGAGAGAGCATTGATTATTCTAAGGCCTTTTTTTCCTCCCGTTATGGAAAAGGAAGCCCTGAGGACTATCTCAATTGCCCGATGACAAAGGAAGAATACGAGGCGTTTTATACGGCCCTCACAGAGGCAGAAACCGCCGAACTCCATGAGTTTGAAAAAGAGGGGGAGCTTACTGTTTTTGAGGGGTGCATGCCGATTGAGACAATGGCAAAGCGCGGCGTAGATACGATGCGCTTCGGTCCAATGAAGCCCGTAGGGCTTCCTGTCCCCGATACAGGGCGGGATGCCTACGCTACCGTACAGCTCCGCCGAGAAACCCGTTCGGGGGATATGTACAATCTGGTTGGCTTTCAGACCCATTTGACATTCGGCGAGCAACGGCGTGTTTTTCGCATGATACCGGGATTGCAAAATGCGGAGTTTTACCGTTATGGCGTAATGCATCGCAACACCTATCTTAACTCCCCCGTACTTCTATCTGCTGATTATTCGCTGCGGAAGCGCCCCGAGCTCTTTTTTGCGGGGCAGATGACGGGGGTTGAGGGATATATAGAATCTACGGGGTCGGGGCTTGTTGCCGGGCTTGCCGCAGCAGCACGTGCCGCCGGCGAGGCTGCAGTTGCCTTCCCGCCGGAAACGATGCTTGGTGCAATGGCCGCCTATGTCAGCGATGAAACGGTTTCGCATTTTCAACCTATGAATGCCAATTTTGGTATTATCGCTCCGCTTGCCGTCAAGGTCAAGGGGGGGAAGCTTGCCAGAAATGAAGCGTATGCCGTCCGTTCTCTTGCGACGGTTGATGAAATTGCCCATAGAATTTCCCGGTGGGGGAAAGGAAACTGATATGCGTATTTTGATTGACGTGATGAGTGGGGATAATGCTCCGCTTGAGCTCATACGAGGTGCCGTGATGGCTGCTTCGGAATATCCCAATCTTTCTATTGCGATTGTGGGAACCGAAGAGATTATTTACGAGACAGCTGAGGCTGAAGGAATTTCACTTGATGGCATTGAAGTTGTGCCGTCGTTCAGTGTAATTGAAATGGAGGATAAGGCTCTTTCGGTGGTTCGCGAAAAGAAGGATTCTTCCATGAGTGTTGGCCTTCATGCTGTGGCGAACGGTGAAGGGGATGCTTTTGTCAGTGCCGGTAACACGGGAGCGCTCCTCGCAGGAGCCACTCTTATTGTGCGCCGTATTCGCGGAATACATCGGGCGGGAATTGCCAGTGTATTACCTTTTCCGACTCCGGTGCTTTTGATGGACTGCGGTGCTAACCTTGAGGTTACCCCCGAAAACCTTGAGCAGTTTGCTTATATGGGTTCTCTCTACATGCAAAAGCTTTATGGCCTTTCCTCACCTCGGGTTGGGCTGCTTAACAACGGAACAGAGTATAATAAAGGGCTTCCTCTTCAGGTGGCAACCTATGAGAGGCTTATGAGGTCCGGCCTGAATTTTGTGGGGAATGTCGAAGGGAAAACCATACCGCTCGGATCTTGCGATGTAGTGGTTACCGACGGATTTACGGGGAATATTATGCTTAAGGTGATTGAGGGAATGGGGAAATTCATTTCCGGGGCCCTTAAGGACCTTTTTTATACCAATGCTACCACTAAAATTTCCGGGCTTCTTATCAAGGGAAAAATGGGAGAATTTAAAAAGAAGCTGGATGCATCCGAGCATGGAGGGGCCCCTCTTCTCGGAATAGCAAAGCCGGTGATAAAGGCACATGGCTCTTCGGACGCCACTGCTATCAAAAATGCCGTGCATCAAGCCATGACGGTTGTCAGCACGGGCATCAACTATAACATTGCCGAATGGGCTTCGGATTTCGAGGAACGCCTTAAGGCAGAAAAGAAGGAAAGGGAAAACGGCAGAGAAGAGAGCGATACTGTCGGGGATGCAAGGTGAAAAAGCCATGACATACGATTCTTCTATTCATGCTCTCGAAGAAAAGATGGGTTACCGCTTTCAACGCAAGGAGCTTTTGTTCACAGCTTTGACGCATGCCTCGTACTCCAATGAAAAGGGAGCCGAGTCGTACGAGCGTCTTGAGTTTTTGGGAGATGCGGTGCTTCAAATCATTGTGAGCCGATATCTTTATGAGCGTTTTTCCGGTGTGCCCGAGGGGCTTTTGACAAAATATCGCCAATACCTTGTTTGTGAAACGACACTCGCAAAAATAGCGACAGCGCTTTCTCTAGGCGATTGCCTGAGATTGGGAAAGGGTGAATCGGCTGGAAACGGACGTTCACGCCCCTCCATACTGGCCGATGTGGTGGAATCCGTTCTTGCTGCCGTGTATCTTGAAGGTGGTATGGGTGAGGCCGAGCGGGTTCTTCTTTCGCTCATGCGCGAGGAGCTGGATAACTGCGTGCAAAATCGTGACGGCGACTATAAAACACGCTTGCAACAGCTTGTGGAGCAGGACGGCACCGAGAGTCTTGAGTATGTGGTTGTTTTGCGAACAGGCCCCGATCATGCACCGGAGTACTCTATAGAGGCAAGAATTAACAGCAATTGCGTCGGAGTTGGCAAAGGACGGTCCAAGCATGAGGCCGAGCAGGCCGCCGCGCGGGAAGCGCTTCGTCTTTTCGGAATTTTAGACGTCAAAAAGGAGGGATAAGGACAATGTATCTGAAATCATTGGAGCTTCATGGCTTCAAATCCTTCCCCAACCGTACCGTACTTACCTTTGAGCGTGGTACTACGGTTATTGTCGGACCGAATGGAAGCGGAAAGTCGAACATTTCCGATGCTATGCGCTGGGTTCTTGGCGAACTTTCCAGCCGCAACATCCGCGGCACACGTATGGAGGATGTTATTTTTGGCGGAACCGATGAGCGGCGGCCCATGGGATATGCCGAGGTTTCCGTCACCTTCGATAACACTGACAAGAGCCAGAGAATAGAGTCTCCTTATGACGAGATTAAGGTGACACGTCGTTACTACCGTACGGGAGACAGTGAATATTTAATCAACGGTCAGCAGAAACGTCTCCGCGATATAACCGAGCTCTTTATGAACACTGGCATAGGTCGCGAAGGATATTCTATAGTAGGCCAAGGTCGCGTTGCCGAGCTACTCTCCAAAAAAAGCGAGGATAGGCGTAATGTCTTTGAGGAAGCGGCGGGAATTGCCAAATTCCGTCACAGAAAAGAGGATGCCGAAAAACGCCGTCGTGACACCTTTGCCAATATGGAGCGTGTTACCGACATCTTTGATGAGCTGGAAAAAAGAATTGCTCCTTTGACAAGAGATGCCGAAAAAGCAAAGAAGTACATGGAGCTTCGTGACCGTAAAAAAGTGGCAGACGTTTCTTTGTGGCTTTACGATACTGCCAAGATTCGTGCCGACCTTGCCAAGGCACGTGATACATTTGCGCTTGCTCAGCATGAGTTGAAAATGCTTGAGGATTCCATTGGTTCACTTCGCTCTCAGGATGAACGGCTCTTTGCACAGATGGAAAGCGGGCGCCTTGCCTCCGAGCAGCTTCTTTCTAAAATTAACGAATGCCGTACCCGTATTCATATGCTTGAAAATGAAATTTCGGTTCTTGAAACCGAAATCAAGCATAAAACCGACCTCATCGGTGGAGCGAAGGAGCGAGGTGCAGAGCTTGAACGCTCGATTGTGACCCATTCCGAGGAGGTGGCCTCCTATGACAAGAAAATAGCCGAGCTGCAGGGGGAGCTCCGTCTCCTTTCGGATGAGCGCCTCGGTATTCTTGCCGATGCCGATAAAATAGGGCGTTCTGTTCAGCGAATTGAGAAGGACTTGGAGGCCTCGCTCTCTGCACTTGAAAGACAACAAAACACGGCACTTGATTACAAGGTGAATATGGACGTTCTCGCTCGCTCTCGAGGGGAGGATGGGAACCGTGAGGAAGCCTTGCGCAAAGCTGTAGAGGAGTTGGAGGCATTCGGAAAACGCCTTTCCGATGAGGTAGAGCAGTGTGAAAGGAATACCGAAGGCTATGCCCTTCGTATCAAGGAGATTGCCGATACTGTTGCTGCGTGCGACAAAGCGATAGAGGGCTGCCGTGCCGATCGCGAATCCTTGTCGGAGGAGAGCGGAAGGCTTCGTGCCGACAAGGCCGCTCTTGAGCAAGAGGTCAATACCCTGCGCCGTATGGAGGAGCATTTCGAGGGGTATGGTGAGTCTGTGCGTTTTGTTATGCGCGCAGCTTCGGAGGGAAAGCTTTCCGGTATTCACGGTCCTGTTTCACAAATTATTGAGGTGAAGTCCGAATATGTGACAGCTATCGAAACCTCGTTGGGAGCCAATCTTCAGCACATAGTGGTAGAGGATGAGGAAGATACTAAGGAAGCCATTCGCCTTTTGAAAAAGAATCATGCGGGGCGTGCCACCTTTTATCCCATCAGCACCATTCGCCCGGGAAATGAGCCGGAGGAAATTCGCGCCGCTTCTAAGTTCCGCGGCTACATTAACCGTGCAGACCGCCTTGTGAAACGCGAGTCAAAATATGACGATATTGTAGAATGGTTGCTTTCCCGCACCGTGATTTTCGATACCCTCGATAATGCTACCGAATGTGCACGTGACCTTCGCTATCGCCTTAAAATCGTCACCCTCGACGGTCAAATCATCAATGCGGGTGGCTCCTATACGGGCGGCTCACTTCGCGAAGGGAAGGGGAGCGGAATTCTCTCTCGCTCGTCGGATATTGATAAGAAGCAAGAGGAGGCCAAGCATATCGCGGAGGCCATACTGGCGCTTGCTCGTCAGATTTCGGACAAGGAAGACGAAATCGCAAGACATGAGAAAACAAAAAAGGAAGCTGCACAGGAGGAGTCTATCCTCCGCTCACTTGAAAACACTCAGCTGAAAACTCTTGAGGGAGCAAGGGCACGCTATACGGCAAATCGCGAAAAGCTGGAGGAGATGTGCGCTGAGCTGGATAATCTCGCCAGCAAGGAGACGCAAATTGAAGCTGAGCTTGCGAAGATTGCCCGTTCTCTTGAAACGGTAAATAAGCAAATTTCTGCGGAACGTGAACGACGCGCTGAGCAGGATCTTGAGCGTAATCGACTCCTGGAGGAAAGAACTGCTACTCTTGCAGAGGCGAATGCTGTGGCTTTGCGCGAGGCGGAGCTCGGGAAGGATGTTGAGATGCATGTCCGTTTGCGTGACAGCCTTCGTGAGCGCCTTGAATCACTTCGTGCCGAGAAGGCAACCGCAGGCAGAAGTGCGGCAGAACAGGAAGCCACGATTGTCGAAATGCAACGCCGTCAGGCCGAAAATCACCGTGAAGCGGAAGCGGCGAGGGAAGAGCTTGAACGCCTCAATGTGCAGCGCGGTGAGACCGAGAACAATGTTACTGCCTTTAATACCCGCCTGGCAGAGGTGCGTGAGCAGCTGAACGCCAAGCAGGCGCAAAAGGATGTGGCGGCTACGGCTTCCTATAAGGCAGAAACCGTTCTTCACAGTATGGAGGAACGGCAGGAGAGGCTTGCCAGAAGCCTCTATGACGATTATGAAATCACATATGAGGCTGCCGTTGCTTTGCAATATCCTCCCGTTACCCAAGAAAACAGGGCAACCGTGCTGTCCGAGCAAGCAAAATGCCGCGATGAAATGCGGAGCTTAGGCCCGGTCAACATCGGCGCTATTGAGGAATATCGAGAGGTCAAGGAGCGATATGACGAAATGGCAGCACAGGTAATAGACCTGAGAGAATCCTACGATAAGCTGACCGAAATCATAGAGGGGCTTGAAGAGGAAATGAAGCTCCAGTTCGTTACGGCGTTTCAGGCAATCAATGATAATTTTGGGCAGGTGTTTTCCGAGCTTTTTGGCGGCGGACAAGCAGAATTGATTCTTTCCGACCCAGAGGACGTGCTTAACTGCGGCATTGATATCAAGGCTGCCCCTCCCGGCAAAATCATCAAGAATCTCTCGCTGCTTTCGGGCGGTGAGCAGGCCTTTGTTGCGATTGCCCTTTTCTTCGCCATTCTGAAGGTAAATCCCACGCCCTTCTGCATCTTTGACGAAATCGAAGCGGCCCTGGATGCCGTAAACGTTTTCCGCTTTGGCGAATACATCAAAAAAATGTGTGATGAAACGCAGTTTATCCTTATTTCGCACCGTCCCGGCACAATGGAGATTGCCGAAAGACTTTACGGAGTGACGATGCAGGAAAGAGGAGTCTCTCGCGTTTTGCCGATGAGTCCGAACGACATGGAGCAAATGAAGAAGGAGCTGCAAGAAGATGGGGTTCTTTGAGAAACTCAAGGCGGGACTTCGCCTTACAAAATCCGCCCTTTTTGGTACGGTGGAACAAATCTTCCGCGCCTTTGTCCGTGTGGATGAGGAGCTTTTTGAGGAGTTGGAGGAGGCTCTTATTATGGCGGATGTCGGGGTGGAAATTACCGAATATATTCTTGACACCTTGCGTGAAACCGTGAAGGACAAGCACCTCACCGAGCCATCTGATGTAAAGAGGGAGCTTTATGATATTCTAGCCGGTATGATTGGAGAAAATGACGGTCTCCACCTTGACACCTCCCCTTCGGTAATTCTGGTAATCGGCGTCAACGGTGTCGGAAAAACCACATCAATCGGGAAAATGGCCGCCGAGCTTAAACGTCAGGGCAAGCGCGTTGTAGTCGCGGCGGCAGACACCTACCGCGCCGCGGCAGCCGAGCAGTTAAAGATATGGTGCGACAGAGCCGGGGTGGATATGATTCGCCAGGATGCTGGGGCAGATCCTGCGGCTGTTGTATATGACGCCATCGGTGCCTCGGTTAGCCGCCGCGCGGATGTTTTGCTTGTTGATACGGCAGGTCGCCTTCACAACAAGAAAAATCTTATGGAGGAGCTTGCCAAAATTCACCGTGTCATTCACCGTCAGCTGCCGGAGGCTTCCTGTGAAACTCTGCTTGTCCTTGATGCGACCACAGGGCAGAATGCGGTGAATCAAGCCAAAGAGTTTTTGTCGGTTGCCGATATCACGGGTATTGTTCTGACGAAGCTTGACGGTACCGCTAAGGGCGGCATTGTCTTTTCTATTCGACGGGAGCTTGGTATCCCCGTGAAATTTATCGGAGTCGGTGAGGGGATTGAGGACATGCGCCCCTTTGATGGTGCTGAATTTACGGCGGCCATGTTTGAGGAGGAAAAATGAAGGCTGTTTTATCTTCACGGAACAAGAAGAAAATTGCGGAAATGCAACGGATGCTCAACGAGCAAATCCCCTCTCTTACCCTTTTTTCGCTTGACGATGTGGGAATTTCGGGAGAAGCGGAGGAGACGGGAGCAACCTTTGAAGAAAATGCTCTTATAAAGGCGCAGTTTGCGCGTAAGGACGGGTACTATGTGTTTGCGGACGATTCCGGCCTTGAGGTGGATGCTCTGAATGGTCGCCCCGGTGTTTATTCGGCACGTTATGCGGGTGAGCCATGCAATGATGAAAGGAACAATTGCTTGTTGTTGGAGGAGCTTTCGCACATTCCAAAAGAAAAACGCACAGGGCGGTATGTTTCGGTTATTGTGTGTGTGACGCCTTCGGGAGAGGTCCTCACCGCGCGGGGTACCTGCGAGGGGGAAATTCTTTTTTCTCCGCGTGGCTCTGGCGGCTTTGGCTACGACCCTCTTTTTTACGTACCAAAGCTCTGCAAGACATTTGCTGAGGTTACACCAGAGGAAAAGGATGCCATCAGCCACAGAGGGAATGCTATGCGCGCCTTCTTGCAACTTTATGCCAATCACTTTGAGGAGGTTGCCGATGATAACCAGTAAGCAACGTGCCTATCTGCGCTCACTTGCCACAGCACTTAGCCCCATTTTTCAAATCGGCAAGGGCGGTATTTGTGACGAGCTGTGCCTTCAGCTCGATAATGCTCTGCGTGCACGAGAGCTGATTAAGATTCATGTTCTCGAAAACTGTCCCCACACGGCAAAGGAAGCTGCCGATGAGCTATCCCGCCGACTTCGCGCCGATGTTGTTGCGGTTTTGGGTTCAAAGCTTGTTTTGTATAAGCCATCGGACGAAAAACAACAGATAGAATTGCCATGAAAAGAGAAACGGTTCTTGGCATATACGGAGGCACATTTTCGCCGCCGCATTGTGGTCACATTCGGGCAGCCGAAGCTTTTTTTAGCAAAGTAAAGCCTGAGCGATTTCTTATTATTCCTTCCTATATTCCGCCGCATAAGGAGCCTGTGCGCGGAGCCGATTCAGAAGCGCGCCTCGCAATGTGCCGTCTGGCCTTCTCGCATATTCCGCAAGTTGAAATTTCGGATATTGAACTGCTTCGTGAGGGAAAAAGTTATACGGTAGACACCCTGCGTGCTCTTGACCGCGCGGGTCAGACGATAAAAATGCTTGTGGGGACGGACATGTTCCTCACGCTTCCCACCTGGCATGAAGCGAGAGAGGTCTTTGCGCGCACCGAGATTTTTGTGGTAGACCGTGGCGGTGCTCCTGAAAATACCGAAAGAATTCTTGAAGTGAGCGAGGAATATCGCGTCCGCTACGGTGCCCGCATTTGCGTTTTGGATATTGGTGTGACTGAAATTTCATCAACCGAATTACGCAAAAAGATTGCGGGGGGGCAGGATGTGAAGGCATATCTCACGCGTGAAGTGGAGGAGTACATAAAAAAATGGCATCTGTATCAGGATTGACACAAGAAAGATTTTTGAAGCTTCGGTGCGCGATTTCAGGGCGCATGGGAAGCCGCAGATATTCGCATACTCTCGGCGTTGAAGAGGCTATCATTGAGCTTGGCGAGCGATATCTCCCGGGTGAAATACCACGCCTTAGGGTAGCCGCCCTTTTGCATGACATAACAAAGGAGTGGACAGGGGAAGAGCAGCTTGCTTTCTGCGAAAAGCACAATATTCCTGTGACAAAAGAAGAAATCGCAGTGCCAAAGGCACTGCATGCCCGCACGGCAGCCCATGTTGCCGCACGTGAGTTCTCGGCTTTCGTCGATGATGGAATTCTTACCGCAATTGAACGCCATACGACGGGCGCGCGCGGCATGAATGTTATGGACGAGCTTCTGTATCTTGCCGATTACATTGAGCCGACACGAACCTATCCCGACTGCATCGCCTTGCGTCGGGCGTTTTATGACGGCTATGAAAAGGCAAGCAACAAGGAGGAGCATCTTCACCGCATATTGCTTTTTGCCTTGCAGACAACAGCAAAGGATATCGAGGCCCGAGGGGGTCTTGTCCTTACCAACACAAACGAGGCCATACTTTACCTTTCTAAAAAAATCGAAGAAAGCTATTAAATTTCACGTCACAAGGTACACTATCCTTGTGAGGTGATTAGAATGAAAAGAAAACGATTTGCGGCTCGCGCTCTCTTTGCTGTGTGTGCCGTTTGCATAATCCTCGTGCTTGTTGTTCCCCTGTCGGGGAAGCCGAGCAGTGAGGCCGCCGCCCCTCTTGGGCGCACTACCATTCTTGTGGCAGGCCTTGACGATGCCGTTGACAACACGGATGTGCTCATGCTCCTCTCGGTAGACAACGGTTCGCAAGAAATAACGGTATTGCAAATTCCTCGTGACACGTATTTTTGTGCCGATACAGCACAGAACAAAATCAATCAGATTTATCCCTGTGCTCGTGCCAGAGGGAAGAGTTCCGAAGAGGCGCTCGGCATTTTGATGGCTTCGGTATCGCAGGCGTTTGGCGTTCCCATTGACTATTATATGGCCTTTCGCCTTTCCACCGTTATTGAGGTTATTGACGAAATCGGCGGGGTGGAGCTTGATATTCCCACGGCAATTCGACATCGAAATCCTTACGGAGAGGGCTATATCGAAATTCCCGCGGGGCACCAAACCCTTGTGGGGAGAGAGGCCGTGGAATTTTTAAGATTCCGTGCAGGATATGTGGATGGTGACCTTGGGCGAATGGATGCACAAAAGCTTCTTTTGGGCTCGCTTTATCGCAAGATGAAAAATGAAATGAGCCTTTCCTTCGCCATCAATCTTATCCCGAAACTTTATCACAAGCTTTCTACGGATATGCCGATAAAGGAACAGCTCACTCTTGCGCGCAATTTCTATGATAGGAGTGGCGGCTATAAGATTTCCTTCCTTACCCTCCCCGGCGAGGCAACAAGAGGGGACGTTTCACAGGGGGTTTGGTATTATGTGGTCAACAAAGCCGCAAGCGAAAAGGCTTTGGCACGCTATTTCGGTGCCAGTGGCATTGGAGACGAGACTCGGCTTTGCGACCCGAGCCGTGTGCATTTTGAAAACATTTATTACGATGAAAACCGTTCCTACACCGTTTACACAGAGGATACGGTGGAGGATGTCACTATCAAGACTAAGAAAAAATGAGGAGCTACTATGGAGAACAAGGAACTGGATTACACGAAGTTTACACCAAAGGAGCTTGCGCTTTGCGCGCTCAAAGCCCTCTACGGCAAGCAAGGCTTTGATATAAAGCTTTATCACGTGGAGGATACAACGGTAATCACCGATTATTATGTCATCTGTACAGGACGTTCTACTACCCATATCAAGGCCCTGGCAGATGAAGCTTCCTACCGCCTTTCGCTTGGCGGTGTACATGCCGCCCATATTGAAGGGAGAGAAAGCGGAACATGGATCCTACTCGATTTCGGTTCGGTAATTCTTCATGTGTTTTCGCGCGATGACAGGGATTATTATAAGCTTGAAAGGCTTCTTCCCGAGGGGACCGAGGTGGATGTTTCGGAGTTTCTTGCCGAGTTGGACAGAGAAGCAAAGGGCGAAGCCTAAAAAACATTTATTTTTTATGAAATAACACTTGACAAAGCAAGAAGAAAGGGTTATAATGGTATGACGCATATGCTAAGGCACAAAAGCGCAGTTTTCTGCCGCCTTGGGTAGCGATTTTAGAAGAAAGCGAGGTGCTTTTCTGTGTTTGCAGTTATCGAAACCGGTGGGAAGCAGTACAAGGTTAGCGAGGGCGATGTCATTTTTGTCGAAAAGCTGGATGTTGCTGATGGCGAAGTCGTCGTGTTCGACAAGGTGCTTGCCGTTTCCGGAGAAAGCTTCAAGGCCGGCACTCCTTATGTAGAGGGTGCTACCGTTACCGCCACCGCTGTCAAGACCGGCAAGGGCAAGAAGATCTACGTCATCAAGTACAAGCCCAAGAAGAACGAAAAGAAGAAAACTGGCCATCGTCAGTTTTACACAAAAGTTCAGATCAACAAGATTGATGCGTAAGATATGACGAAAATCATTTTTTATAAGACCGAAGGTGTTTTTTATGGCTTTGAGGAGCAAGGTCATACGGGATATGGCGAGGCGGGTGACGATGTTCTTTGCTCTGCTATATCGGCAATGACGATGCTCATTATCAATGCCATCGAGGTGTCGTATGCTTCGGAAGTTGAATATGCTATCGACGAAAAAACCACCGATATCCGTTTGATTGCCAAGGGCGCTCTCTCCGAATATGAGGATGACGAGTGCAAGCGGTTTGCGGTTTCCGGCCTTATTATGGCTTACTATTATCAGTTGAATGACCTGATTGAGGAGTATTACGATTATCTTACAGTTGATGTCGTAGAAAAGCCGCTGTAAGCCACCAAATTATTATGGAGGATATGAAAATGCTGAAACTCAGTTTACAGTTTTTTGCTCACAAGAAGGGCGTTGGTTCTACCAAGAATGGCCGTGACAGCGAGTCTAAGCGCCTTGGCGTGAAGCGTGCAGACGGTCAGCTCGTCACTGCGGGCAACATTCTCGTCCGTCAGCGTGGCACTAAGATTGCCCCCGGTACCAACGTTGGTCTCGGCTCGGACGATACGCTGTTTGCTCTTGTGGACGGTCGTGTTAAGTTTGAGCATGTGACCAAAGACAAAAAGCGCGTTAGCGTATATGCGGAATAATAAACACAAAAAAGAGCTTTAGGCTCTTTTTTGCTCTATGGAGGGGAATATGGCAATTTTAGTAACAGGCGGCACAGGTTTTATCGGTTCACATACGGTAGTTGAGCTCATCGGCCTCGGTGCCGAAGTCATTATTGTGGATAATCTTTGCAACAGTAAAGCTTCGGTTCTTAATCGCATTGAGGCAATTACCGGGAAGAGACCGACCTTCTACTGTGTAGACCTTTTGGATCGTGCGGCCCTCGCCGAGGTATTTGACCGTCATCCCGAGATTGACTCTGTTATTCATTTTGCCGGCCTCAAGGCGGTAGGGGAATCGGTTTCGGTTCCCTTGCGCTATTATCATAACAATCTGACCAGCACCTTGAATCTGTGCGAGGAAATGATTGCGCACGGGGTGAATCGAATTGTCTTTTCGTCCTCTGCCACGGTTTACGGTGTGCCGAAAAGCGTTCCGATTTCGGAGGATTCCCCCCTGTCTACTACCAATCCTTATGGAGAAACCAAGCTGATGATCGAGCGCATCCTTAAGGATGTGACTGTGTCGCTTCCGACCTTCTCGGTTGCCATTCTTCGTTACTTTAATCCCATCGGCGCCCATGAAAGCGGCCTTATCGGCGAGGATCCCCGTGGAATCCCCAATAATCTCTTCCCCTATATCTCCAAGGTGGCATACGGGAAGCTTGCCTCTTTAAGCATATACGGAGATGATTATGATACACCGGATGGCACAGGTGTCCGGGATTACATACACGTGGTGGACCTTGCCCGTGCCCACTTGAAGGCTCTGGATTTCACGGAAGCCTTTGTGGGAATCGAATATTTTAACATAGGAACAGGGAAGGGATATTCGGTTTTGGATGCCGTGCATGCCTTTGAAAAGGCATCCGGCCTTGCCGTACCCTACAAAATCGCTCCTCGGCGCCCGGGAGACATTGCCGCGTGCTATGCAAATCCCGACAAGGCTGCCCGTGTTCTCGGTTGGCAAGCCGAATATGACATGGAGAGAATGTGTGTGGACATCGCGCGGTGGCAAAGCAAGAACCCCGATGGCTACCCTGAGGAATAAAAGCCCCAAAACAAGAGCTCGGTCATCTGCCGAGTTCTTTTTTTAGGGAAGCACTTTATCCTTCTTTTGCATAGCATAATAACGAGATACTTCAGTATCTCTTCATTATTCTATGATAGGGGGAAAAACAAATGTCTGACCATAGAGGCTCTCTCGCTTCCAACTGCTCCGGGTCGGAACGGGAAACCATCTGTATCGATACACTGCGTGTATTGGACTCCTGTCGCGACAGGGATTGCTACGAAGACGTCCGTGTCTATCTGTCTGATTTTGGTCAAGAACTTATTGACCACACCACCTCGGTGCGCACAAAATGCGCGAAAATAATCTGGACCTATGTCGGTGTGGATTCGGTACGCTTTAATCAAGGCTTTTATCAGGTAACTGTCCGCTTTTATATTAAGGTAGATATGGAGGCGTGCTTGGGAGTCGGGAGAAACCAAGAGTTCTCCGGAATTGCTGTCGTGGAAAAGAAGGTTGTTCTCTACGGTAGTGTAGGGAATGTCAGTATCTATCGAAGCGACCCCAACATCGGACCGTGCGATCCGTGCACGACTGAAAACTTCTCCACCAACGTGCCCATTGGCGTTGTGGAGGTCGTGGAGCCTGTTTTGCTCTCGGCGCGCATTGCCGAGCCTGGGTGCAACTGCGGCTGTTGCTGCTGCGGCGAAATCCCCGCAGCAGTTGCTTCCTGCATCAACGGTGCGCTTTATGACGGAGACGAGGGCAACCGTTTACTGGTTACTCTCGGCATCTTTTCGGTGATTCGGATTGAACGTCCCGCACAGTATTTGATTTCCGCTTCGGATTATTGTGTTCCCGACAAGGAATGCACCTGCCACGAGGAGGATGATCCTTGTAGCCTCTTCCGCCGCATGGCATTCCCTGTGAGCGAATTTTGCCCGCCCTCGCTCGGCGAATTGCGTAGCGACGATAGCGGTAAGGATAGCGGATGCGGCTGTTGTAATCGCAGTTAAGAAAAGTTCCCCCGGTTAACGGGGGCTTTTCTTATATCGGGAAGAAAACTATACTGTTAGAAGCAATATCCGTAACATTTTTTCAATAGTTCTTGACAGAAATTTTTCCATATGGTAAAATGAATCATAAGTGCTTAGGAGGATTCTATGGACGAAAGGGAAGTGACAAGCTTGACAGGCGACAAGGATGTCATAAAAAAGGCAAAAAAGCGACGTCATTTCTTCGGAAGGCGCAAGGACGGACGTCGTGTGTACAGCATTCATCCAATGCGGTTTCTCGTTCCGTTCTTTGCAAAAAAGCGTTGTGATGCGCAAAATCACTTTGAGGACGAGCTGGACATTACCAATATTGAGAAATATGTGAGTGAAAAGCGCGCCGAAGGGCATACCGACTTTAGTTTTTTACATGTTTTTCTTGCAGCCTATGTGCGGGCAATTTCTCAGCGTCCGGCCATCAATCGCTTTTTGTCAGGTCAGCACATCTATGCGCGCCCCGACGTTCTTGCGGCAGTGGTGGTGAAGAAGGAGATGGCCATTCATTCCCCTGACACCATTATCAAGATTCATTTCAATCAAACCGATACCGCGCTTACGGTTTACGAAAAGTTTGAGCAGGTGTATGCCGAGGCTCTCAAGGGTGATACCAAGTTTGATAAGCTTACCGCTAAGCTTCAGAAAATGCCGAGATTTCTTCTTCGCGCCACGGTTTCCCTTTTGCGCTTCTTGGATTATTACGGGCTTATGCCAAAATGGCTTCTGGATATCAGCCCCTTCCACGGCTCTGTCATCATTACCAGCATGGGCTCCCTTGGCATCAATGCAATTTTTCATCACCTTTATGATTTTGGTAATCTTCCGGTCTTCCTGTCTTACGGTAAAAAGTATACGAAAGTCTTATTCGATGACAATGGTGCGCCTGAAAAGCATAGGTTTATCACCTTTCGTGCCGTACTTGATGAGCGAATTTGCGACGGCTACTACTATGCCTCCGGCTTTAAAATTATGAAACGCTACCTTCTGCATCCTGAGCTTTTAGATACAGAAATGACTGAATACGTCGAGGACATTGACTGAGCCACGAAAGAAGCACCCCACGTGCGGGTGCTTCTTTTTGTTAAAAAATCAAAAATATCGTTATTTTTTCTTTACTTCTTTCTGATTTTTTGATATAATAAAGAAAAAAACGAGAAAGGGCCCTCTTATGTGTCAAGGAGAACTGTTTTCTTTTGTGGTCAAAAGCGGAGAAGGCAATTTGATTGCTCCTCATTTTCATGACGATGCAATGGAATTTATTGAGGTTCTGAAGGGGAGTCTTCGTGTGACGGTTGGCTTGCAGGAGATTGCGGTGCCCGAGGGCGGGATTCTTCATTTTTTCCCTGGGGTTGTGCACTATGCCGTTGCAGAGGAGGAGTGCCTTCTTCGCGTCCTGACCTACCGTTGCCCGGCAGACTTTGCTAAGGACAGGCTGGATGAACAAATTCTTTCTTTATATTTGTCTTCCTTTGAGAACAGAGTTATGCTTTTTACCGGAGAGCACCCTCTGTATGCTACCTTGGCATCTCACATGGAAAACGCCGTTGGCGAATGGAGAGGGAAGGAGCTCTTTTCCACATCCCTTATCTTTGCCGAAATTTCCTATATGCTTGTTGCCATATTGCGCGCATTTGGCTATGGCCAAGAGGATGGTCCTGAGCTTCACAATAGGCTGAGGATAGCACAAACCGTAAAGTATATCAATGCTTCCTATGCGAAAAAGCTTCGTCTTGAAGACCTTGCGGCCACACTGTATCTCTCGCCCGACCATTTTGGCAAGCTGTTTCGCGCCGCAGTGGGGCTTACTCCTGTGGAATATGTCAATTATGTGCGTGTCAATGCCGCAATGCGGCTTTTGGCAAAAGGCGAGCTGTCTGTTTCAGAAATCGCAAAAGCCTCGGGTTTTGCCAGTGTCAACTATTTTCAAAAGGTTTTTCGCGACTTTGTGGGAATCGGTCCCGCAACGCTGCGCAGGACTTGGCAAGCAATGCACCAGAAACAAAAATAAGAGTCCCGACTTAATCATAAGGAAGGGGAGAGGCTGTGCCGAAAGGTATATGCGCTCCCTTTTTTATTATGATAGAAGCGAAACCGCGCATTCTATTTAGAAAGAGAGTAAGGGTATGAGAAACATTCATACAAAATGGGCTTGACAAGCAGGGATGTTTGGATTATAATAGAGCCATATTTGGTAGAAATATTGGAATTCGTCAGGGAAAATGCTTGTTTTTGCATAGTGGCGTTTCTCATAGAGCAATGAAAAAAGCGCATACTCCTTCCTCTTCGTGCTCCAATACCAAATCCATATTAATGTTTATTTTTTGAAAGTGAGGTTTTTTTATGAAACACTTTACCAAGAGACTGGTATCGCTTTCCCTTATGGCTGTGATGCTGGTTGCCATGACGCTCTCCTTCGCCTCGTGCGGCAAGGACGATCTCAATGTTCCGAAATTCTCGGATGATACCATTAAGATTGGTATCACAGGCCCGCTTACCGGCGGCGCTGCCATCTACGGTGAGGCTGTTTACAACGGCGCTCGTTTGGCCATTAGCGAGATTAACGACAATGGCGGTCTTGACGGAATCAAGTTCTCGTTCGAGATGTTCGATGATGTGCACGATGCCACCAAGGTTGCTACCGGCTATGCCTCTCTTAAGGGTAAGGGCATGCAGATTTCGCTCGGTACCGTTACCACTGCTCCCGGCCTTGAGTTCAAGGAACTTGCCAAGAACGATAACCTGTTTGTTCTGACACCTTCGGCTTCGGGCGATAAGATCCCTGAGTATTCAAATGCTTTCCAGATGTGCTTCGCCGATGGCAATCAGGGTAAGGTTGCTGCCGAGTATGTCAACAGCCTCGGCAAGGACACAATCGGTATCTTCTACAAGAGTGATGACGATTATTCGAAGGGCATTTATGAGCAGTTCAAGGCCAATCTGTCCACTTCTATCACGACTGTTGAGGCCAGCTTCACAGACACGAATGCTTCTGACTTCTCCACTCAGATTGATGTTTTGGATGGTTGCGATTTCATCTTCATGCCCATCTACTACACCCCTGCCTCGCTCTTTATGACTCAGGCAGTTGGCAAGGTTCCTGCTTCGGCTACCTACTATGGCTGCGACGGCTTTGACGGTATTGATTCTGCCGAGGGCTTTAACATCTCTTCCATTCCTCAGAAGATTTCGATGCTTTCTCACTTCAATGCGAAGGCTGAAAGCGGCGCCGCCAAGACCTTTATCGATAAATATACCGATAAGTTCGGCGCGGAAACCCTCAATCAGTTCGGTGCTTCGGCTTACGACTGTGTATATGCCATCTTCAATGCTCTGAAGGCCGCCAAGGCTGCCGGCAAGACGGTGGATGCCAGCCTGACTGCTGCACAGTTCTGCACCATTCTCACCGAGCAGTTCACCGGGGAGTTCACCTTCTCCGGCGTGACCGGCTCCGACATTCAGTGGGAGGACAACGGCTTCGTTAACAAGGCTGCTGTTGCCTATGTCTTGAAGGAAGCTAACAACTAATTCTATACTTTTATAGTTTGCTGACGCGGGTTAACCGCGTCAGCAAATTCTTGCATTTTATCATACTTATACATAAGGACAAAAAGAATGGAATTTATATCTACCCTTATCAATGGCCTAAGTAGCGGTGGCACCTATGCCATGATTGCGCTTGGCTATACGATGGTATACGGGATTGCCAAAATGCTGAATTTTGCCCATGGTGATATTATTATGGTGGGCGGTTACATTATGTATGTTATGATGCTGATGTTGAAGCTTCCTCCCGTCATCGGCATTTTTGTTGCGGTTGTTTTCTGTGTTCTGCTTGGCATTCTTGTGGAACGCTTGGCCTATCGCCCTCTTCGCGGGGCATCTCCGCTTGCCGTTTTGATTACGGCTATCGGTGTCAGCTATCTTCTTCAGAGTCTGGCGCTTATCTCCTTCGGCTCTTCGCCCAAAATGCTTTCTCTGTTAAGAATGGATGGCGCACTTCAGATAGGGGCGCTGAAGATTGATTACAGCACACTTATAACGCTCGCCTCTGCTATTGTTATCATGGGGGCCTTGACCGTCTTTGTCAAAAAAAGCAAAACAGGGCGAGCCATGGTAGCGGTTTCCGAGGATAGGGATGCCGCCAAGCTGATGGGTGTGAACATTAATTTTATTATTATGATTACCTTTGCTATCGGCTCGGCTCTTGCTGCCCTTGCGGGCCTTTTCATGCTTATGAAGGCACCAAGCCTTTCGAACACCTTTGGTGCTATGCCTGGAATCAAGGCCTTTACCGCTGCGGTTATTGGCGGAATCGGCTCTATTCCCGGGGCGATGGTTGGCGGGATTCTCCTTGGCCTTATCGAGGCGATTTCCTTTAAAATCCCTGCCATTGCACCTTATACGGATGCCATTGAATTTTCTATTTTAATTATTATCTTGCTCGCAAAGCCTACCGGAATTCTCGGCAAGAAGAGAAGGGAGAAGGTGTGATATGTCAAACTTCAAGTGGAAGCATTATATCAATTATGTCGCCATCCTCCTCGTTACCCTTGTTTTCTCCCTTCTTTCCGCCTTCGGGAGCCTTGACCTAGGCTCTCAGCTGCTTCTCGAAAAGATTGCTATTTCCATCATTCTTGCGGTTTCGCTCAGTATGGTGGTTGGCTTTCTCGGGGAGCTTTCGCTCGGGCACGCGGGCTTTATGTGCGTAGGGGCCTATATCGGTGGCAAGGTTTGCGCTCTCTGGGATTTTGATGCGAACAACCACGTTGCCCTGATCGTTTCCATTTTGATTGGCGGTCTTGTGGCGGCGGCTTGCGGCTTTATTATCGGCCTTCCTGCGCTCCGCCTCAAGGGCGACTATCTGGCGATTGTCACGCTTGCCTTCGGTGAAATCGTGCGTTCTCTTTTCCTGAACTCAAGTCCCGAAAGTTTTGGCGCCACACTTGGCCTTAAAACACCTCGTTATCATAGCAGTTTTCTCTTTATTTATGGCTTCGCGTTTGTTCTGATTACTCTTGCTGTTTTACAGAACATCATCCGAAGCAAGCATGGACGTGCCATTACTGCCATTCGTGATAATGAAATTGCCGCAAAAGCAACGGGTATCAATGTTACTAAGTACAAGTTGATTGTTTTTATTGTATCGGCCTTTTTCGCCGGTGTTGCGGGCGTTCTTTTCAGCCATGCCAACTACACTGTACAATCCAAAACATTTGATTACAACTATTCGATTGAAATTCTCGTGATGGTTGTTCTTGGTGGAATGGGCAACATCAACGGGGCAATCGTGTCTGCTACGCTGATTACCTTCCTGAACGAGAAGCTCACCACCATTTTGACGGGCGAGCTTTCAGTGCTCAAGGATCTCTTCTATGCCCTTATTCTCATTCTCTTGGTCATCTACAACAATGCTCCTGCTCTTAAATCCTTCCGCAGCAAGTACAATTTCCGCAATTTGTGGCAGAAGGTGGCAGGGCTAAGACATGATCCCGCCCGTCGGCGCGACGATGAGGCTGCATGGGATCGAGTTCCTACCAAAATTGCTATGGATGAAATTATTTCCACAGATTTGAAGATAAGTGAAGAATCTCGTCCCGACAAGGCGACAGGGGGTGAAGAATAATGGCTGAATATGTTCTTGAAACCCGCAATCTCGGGATTTCCTTTGGCGGCCTTAAAGCTGCACAGGATGTAAATCTTAAAATCAAGAAGAATGAGATTTACGGCTTGATCGGTCCGAACGGGGCCGGAAAAACCACGGTCTTTAATATGTTGACCGGAGTATATCTTCCGACAACGGGTGGCTTTTACCTTAACGGTGAGGAGCTTTCCGGCCTTTCTCAGGAGGCCATCAATCACAAGGGAATTGCGCGCACCTTCCAAAATATTCGCCTTTTTAACAATATGACGGTTGTCAGCAATGTTATGGTGGGACTTCATAATTTGCCTCAGTATAAATGCAATATTTTTGAGAGTGTACTTCGCCTCCCGCGTCATTTTGCCGCCGAAAAGGCTATGCGCTCGCGCGCTAAGGAAATTCTTGATATTTTCGGTCTTCTTGAGGAGAGGAATAATCTTGCCTACAATCTGCCTTACGGAAAGCAGAGGAAGCTGGAGATTGCCCGTGCGCTTGCGACGGACCCGTGCCTCCTCCTTCTCGATGAGCCCGCTGCCGGTATGAATCCGCAGGAGACGGCGGAGCTCATGGATACGATTCGTTTTGTCCGCGATACCTTTGATATGACGATTCTTCTTATCGAGCACGATATGAAACTGGTTTCGGGCATTTGTGACAATGCTACGGTACTGAATTTTGGCGTCACCCTGGCGGAAGGGAAGACAGAAACCGTGCTTCATGACCCTGAGGTTGTGAAGGCATATTTGGGAGAGTGATAGTATGGCACTTCTTGAAGTGAATGATTTATGTGTTTCCTATGGATTGATCCAAGCCATCAAGGGGGTTTCCTTTGAGGTGAAGCAGGGTGAAATCGTTGCCCTGATCGGTGCTAACGGTGCGGGAAAAACCACCATTATGCACGCCATCAATTCTCTTATTCCGAAGCAAAGCGGAAGCGTTACCTTCTTTGACTCCGATATCACCAATATTCCTGCCCATCGTCTGGTTCCCATGGGTATGGCCCAGGTTCCCGAGGGGCGTCGCATCTTCCAAGAGTTGACGGTTTACGAAAATCTTCAGATGGGCTTTTTCACGAGAAAGAATCGCTCGGAGTTTGAGGCGAAGCTTTCGGAAATGTATGAGCATTTCCCGATATTGGCTGAACGCTCCAAGCAGATTGCGGGAACGCTCTCGGGTGGAGAACAACAGATGCTTGCTATGAGCCGTGCACTCATGTCGAGCCCCAAGCTTCTTCTCTTGGATGAGCCCAGCATGGGACTGTCCCCTCTATATGTTTCTGAAATCTTCAAGATGATTGAAACGGTAAATAAGGCGGGGACAACTGTGCTTTTGGTTGAACAGAATGCCAACAAGGCTCTTTCCATTGCAGACCGTGCCTACGTTCTCGAAATTGGCAAAATCGTGAAAACCGGGACAGGCTCTGAGCTTATGGCCGATGACAGCATTAAGGCTGCCTATCTTGGCGGTTAAGAAAGAAAAATGCTTACCGACTGTGTGCGGTAAGCATTTTTTGTCAAAGCAGAGGCCCGAAGTCTTCCAAGACTTGACAATGCCGGGGCAGGGTGGTATAATGAAGTGTACTCAGAAAAAGGAGAACACGCTATGTCTAACATCTGGCATGATATTTCATCTGACAGAATTTCGCCGGAGGATTTTATTTGCGTTGTTGAAATAAGCAAGGGGAGCAAAAAAAAATACGAGCTTGACAAAGAAACAGGGTATATGATGCTCGATAGAATTCTTTATACATCAACGCATTATCCCGCAAACTACGGCTTTATTCCGCGTACCTATGGCGATGACGGGGACCCACTCGATGTGCTTCTTATCTGCGCTGAGCCCATTGAGCCGATGACGCTTGTAAGAGCCTATCCCATCGGTGTTATCAGTATGATGGATAACGGAAGACGGGATGAGAAGATTATTGCGATTCCCTTTAACGACCCTAACTATAACCAGTATACGAATATTACCCAGCTTCCTTCACACGTATTTGCGGAAATGCGCCACTTCTTCAGTGTATATAAGAGCCTCGAAAACAAGGAGACTGCGGTAAACGAGGTAAGCCCCCGTGAGGCGGCTCTTGCCGTAATTGAAGAAGCCATTGATAATTACACCAACACCTTTTGCCAATAAGGCGAAGCTTATAATAAGAAAAATCACTTATGATGCCAAAACGGCTCATAAGTGATTTTTAGTTAAAGTAAAGGACTCCCTATCGGGAAGAGAAGCGAAGGAATCAGTTCGTGTCTGAACAGGAAGAGGGCGCTTTGCGAATAAACCTTGGCTCTTCGTTTCCCAAAATAACCCCTTCGGTAATGATAATTTTCTCAATGGTGGGGTCGGAGGGGGCATGGTACATCGGCTCTATCATGATGCCTTCTAATATAGAACGGAGACCGCGCGCACCGATTTCGCGCTCAAGCGCCAATTTTGCCACGGCTCGAAAGGCGGCTTCTTCAAATTCCAGCTCCACACCGTCTATGGCAAAAAGCTTTTGATATTGCTTGAAGAGCGCATTCTTCGGCTCGCGTATAATCTTAACAAGGGCATCCTCGTCCAAATTTTCAAGTGAAACGATAATGGGTAAGCGTCCGACAAGCTCGGGAATCAGGCCATATTTTACAATATCATGCGAGGTGGCATCACGGAAGACGCCGCGAGCGATGCGCTCACGCTTGCCGGATATTTTGCCGCCAAAGCCGATTACCCCTGTTCCGCGACGTTCTTCAATGATGGTTTCAAGCCCGTCAAAGGCTCCACCGCAGATAAAGAGAATATTTTCGGTGTGAATTTGAATAAATTCCTGATTAGGATGCTTTCTCCCCCCCTGCGGCGGTACGTTTGCCACGGTGCCCTCAAGGATTTTGAGAAGTGCTTGCTGCACACCTTCGCCCGAGACGTCGCGCGTGATGGAGCGATTCTCGCTTTTTCTGGAAATCTTATCGATTTCATCAATATAAATAATACCGCGCTCAGCTTTTTCAATGTCAAAATCGGCAGCTTGAATAAGGCGGAGAAGAATGTTTTCCACATCCTCACCCACATATCCCGCCTCGGTCAAGGTTGTGGCATCAGCAATCGCAAAAGGAACCTTCATGGTCTTGGCAAGAGTTTGTGCAAGATAGGTTTTTCCGACGCCCGTAGGCCCGAGCAGAAGGACATTGCTTTTTTGAATTTCCACGCTGTCGTCCGTGTTGCACGAGAGGATTCTCTTGTAGTGGTTATAGACAGCAACCGATAAAACTCTTTTTGCGGCATCCTGCCCTATAACGTGTTCATCCAGCTGAGCCTTGATTTCTTCAGGCTTTGGCAAGGTGTCAAGCGTGAGTGCAGTCTCTTCGACAGGAGAATCGGCCTCCTGCATGGCAAGGCTTTCATCTATCAGCTCAGCGCAGGTTTTGACGCACTCATCACAAATATAGATGCCATCGGGGGAGGGAATCAAGAACATCACTTGGTGCTCCTTCCTTCCGCAGAAGGCACATGTGCGAGGGGGTGTTACATTTGGCATATATAAGCCCTTTCGTATAAAAATGGGACTGTCACAACGATGTTCATCCGAGGCGGCAGTCCCGTTTTGTTATTAAGAACGATTGCAAATCACGCGGTCAATCAGCCCATAATTGGCTGCTTCTTCGGCAGTAAGAAAATTGTCACGCTCGGTATCCTGTCTTATCACATCGATAGGCTTTCCGGTGCGCTCCGAAAGAATTTGATTCAACTTGTCTCTTGTGCGCAGAATGTGGTCGGCATGAATCTTAATGTCAGATGCTTGACCCTGCATACCGCCAAGCGGCTGATGAATCATAATTTCACTGTTTGGAAGAGCAAGGCGCTTGCCCTTTGTCCCCGCGGCGAGAAGGAAGGCACCCATGCTTGCTGCCATGCCGATGCAAATGGTAGAAACATCACATTTAATAAAGTTCATCGTGTCATAAATGGCAAGACCAGCCGATACGGAGCCCCCGGGGCTATTGATATAGAAGGCAATATCTTTATCAGGGTCCTGGGCTTCCAGATAAAGCATCTGCGCTACCACAAGCGAAGCTGTTGTATCGTTTACTTCATCTGCGAGAAAAACAATGCGGTCATTCAAAAGACGGGAGTAGATGTCAAAGGAACGTTCCCCACGATTGGTTTCCTGAATTACCATTGGGACGAGTGCCATGTGTGTTTCCTCCTTGGCAAATGCGATTAGGCCTCGGTGTCCTCAGCCTTTTTTGCAGTAGTTTTCTTGGTAGTGGTCTTCTTGGCGGTAGCCTTCACTTCGCCGTCAGCAGTGGCAGCCTTTTTGGTGGTTGTCTTCTTTGCGGCGGTAGTTTTCTTCTCGCCCTCATCGGCAGCCTTCTTGGTAGTGGTTTTCTTGGCGGCGGGCTTTTTCTCGCCCTCAGCGCCCTCTTCTGCCTTTTTGGTGGTGGTTTTCTTGGTTGTCGTTTTCTTGGTCACCTTTTTGGCAGCAACCTCCGCCACCGCGACAGCTTTGCTGCGAACGAATTCGGCAGCGGCCTTTACGCGCAGGTCTTCGGAGATTCCGGCGTCGTCAACAAGCTTGCGAACCTCTTCCTCAGGCATATTATAGGCCTCGGCCATACGGGCATATTCAGCATTGATTTCTTCTTGGCTGACGGAGATAGCTTCCAACTCAGCAACCTTTTCAAGAGCAAGACGAACCTTAACCTGCTGCTCGGCCTGAGGGCGAAGCTGGGCACGCATGGTATCGAGATCCATGCCGGTGTACTTGAAATACGTGGCAAGATCCAGTCCCTGCATGCGAAGACGGTTGTCATAGTCGCGCAGGAAGTTTTCGGTCTCCGCAGTAAACATGCATTCGGGAATGTCGGCCTCCATGTTCCCAATCAAAGCAAGCATGACAGCTTCCTCAAATTGGCTATCTGCCATCTTCTTGTTTCTCTCGGTCATTTTTGCCATAACATCGGCACGATATTCTGCGAAGGTGTTAAAATCGGAAACATCCTTTGCAAATTCATCGTCAAGCTCGGGGAGCTCACTCATCTGAATGGCGTGAAGCTTCACAGCAAAAACGGCAGCCTTGCCTGCAAGGCTCTTTTCATGATAATCCTCGGGGAAGGTGACTGAGACATCAAAGGCATCTCCCACGGATTTTCCAACAATCTGCTCCTCAAAGCCGGGGATAAACTGGCCCGAGCCGAGAACGAGAGAATACTTCTCTGCCTTGCCGCCGTCAAACGCAACCTCATCCACAAAGCCTTCGAAATCAAACAAGTCGGAGGCCAAGCGGTCTTAGGAAGACAAGCAAG
>JAZSHY010000016.1:0-2899 GCA_045533505.1 Eubacteriales bacterium
CATTCAGCTTCTCGGCTTCACGGCAATTTCCAAAAAGAAGGTGAGCGAAAGGCTTGCCATGAAGCGCATTTTGGATGAGAATGACGATCAGATCATTCGCTTTTTATAGGAGATAGGTATGCCAAGAAAAGCTACAAAAAGCACGGCGGAGCATACAGCTTCCATACAGGTCCCTGCCAAAAAGCAGGCGAGGGGCGTCCGTAAGCTTAAGCTCCTCATCACCGTTGTTGACAGAAGCAAAACCCTGTTTTATATGGATTTGCTTGAGCAGTTTGAGGTCAATATGCAGATGGTCCTCTACGGAAGAGGCACAGCCAATTCCCAGATGCTTGCGCTTTTGGGCCTTGTGGAATCCGAAAAGTCGGTTATTATCTCTTATATAAGAGAGGACAGGATACGCGAGGCGCTGGAAACCCTGGAGGAGAAATTCCACAAGGTAAAGAACGGCAAGGGGATTGCTTACACCGTTCCGCTGGACAGTATTATCGGAGTGTCGATGTATCAGCTTCTGAGCAACGACAGAACCGTGAAGGAGGGAGAGAAAAATGGCAAAGGAATATAAATGCGTTTTCGCCGTTGTCAATAACGGGTTTGCCGAGGAGGCCATGGAAGCGGCAAAAGAAGCCGGTGCCAGGGGCGGCACGATTCTGCACGGCAGAGGCACCCTTTCGAAGGAGGCTGAAATCGCGTTCAACATCACTATACAGCCCGACAAGGAAATCGTGATGATTCTGGCAAAAACCGAAAAGGTTGACACAATTCTTACCCGTCTGTATCAGGCAATCGGCACCGCTACCAAGGCCCAGGGTATCGTGTTTGCGATTCCTGTGGACGAATCGGTTGGGCTTGATGCTTCCTCGTCCGGTCACACATGAAAGACGGGCGCCGCACGGCGATAGCACTGCTGTAACACCGTAACGATACGCAAGGATTTCACGATTCATGATAGTTTCCATAAAAAGTGTTGACAGAAAGAGACAAATATGATATAATTATAAAAACAAATAAAATAAAAGGAACCAGCTGACTGCAGAGGACGTTGGTTCCTTTATGCTTTTTTAGAGGAAAATCTTATGGTTAGGAAAAAGACATTTGCGCTTTCGACCACTCAGATCATATTACTGAGCTTCCTTGTGACGATTCTCGTGGGAAGCGTGCTGTTGGCTTTGCCGATAAGCTCCGCAAGCGGTGACGCCGTACCGTATCTTGACGCGCTCTTTACGGCAACCACATCCACCTGTGTGACAGGACTTGTTACGCTTCCTACGGTGTCAACGTGGAGCGTGTTCGGACACATCGTTATATTACTTCTGATACAGATCGGCGGTCTTGGTATCATCACCATTATGTCGGGGCTGATGCTTCTTCTCAATAGAAAAATGGGCATCGGTGACCGACTGCTCATACAGGATGCCTTCAATCTCAACACGATGTCGGGACTTGCAAAGTTTGTTAAAAATGTGTTGTTCGGCACATTAATCATCGAAGGAATAGGCGCTATCCTGTATATGCTCGTGTTCGTCCCCGAGTTTGGTGCTGTGGGCATTTGGATATCGATATTCAATTCGGTTTCCGCCTTCTGCAATGCCGGCATTGATATTATTGCGGAAAACAGCCTCTGCAATTACGCAACCAATCCCTTAATCAATATCGTCACCTCCGTGCTTATCATTCTCGGCGGTCTCGGATATATCGTATGGTGGGATGTGCTTCGTGTCATCAAGAGCCGATCCCCAAAGAACCGCAAGATATTCAGGCATCTGACCTTGCATTCAAAGATTGCCATTACGGTAACGGCAGGACTTATATTCGCTGGCGCGATTTTTATATTTGTTTTTGAATATGCGAATCCTTTGACCATTGGAGAGATGTCCCTCTTTGATAAAATTCAAGTATGCGTCTTTCAATCGGTCACCACAAGAACCGCGGGCTTTGCTACAATTCCGCAAGAGAATCTGACAAACGCCTCTACTGCCATATCTATTATCTTGATGCTGATCGGCGGTTCACCCGTGGGAACGGCAGGCGGTATGAAAACAGTAACCATCGCCGTCCTTATTTGCTCGGCGTTTGCTACCATCCGCAACAAAAATAGCGCAACTCTGTTTGGTCGTCGTATTTCTGAGTACTCGGTGAAAAAGGCAGTTGCCGTGGCAGCAACCTTTCTTGCGATCTGCACCGCATCAACCGTGCTTTTGATGGCAACGAGCAATGCGCCCGCCCTTGATGCAATCTATGAAACGGTCAGCGCAACCGCAACCGTAGGTCTTTCAAGGAATCTGACGGCAACGCTAAACACCTTTGGAAAACTAATTATTATAGTAACAATGTATTTCGGCAGAGTCGGCCCTATCTCGCTTGCGGTGGCGCTTGGCAGAAAAAACGAAACTCAGAACGTCATTTCCGAGCCGACGGAAGATATAAATATAGGATAAGGAGAAGAATATGAAAGCAAAGAAAACATACGCGGTCTTTGGTCTTGGAAGATACGGCACAGCCGTGGCACACGAGCTTGTAGAGAACGGTATGGAGGTCATTGCCGTAGATGCCGAGCAAAGAATCGTAAACGATGCAGCGGCATATCTGCCCGTGTGCAAATGCGCCGACGTGACCGACGCGGAAGTCATCTCCCGCCTTGGCATCGGTAATATTGATACCGTCATCGTTTGTATGGCGAGTAATCTTGAAGCAAGCGTGATGGCGGTCACGCTTTGCAAGGAGGCCGGAGTCAAGACTGTTATTGCAAAATGTGCCAACGAGATGCACCAAAAAATATTGCTCCGTGTGGGCGCGGATCAAGTGGTTTTCCCCGAGAATGAATCAGGCATCCGTCTCGCCAAAAATCTCTTAAGCTCCGGCTTTATTGATATGATCTCTCTGTCAAAGGATGTGTCGATTG
>JAZSHY010000008.1:0-38168 GCA_045533505.1 Eubacteriales bacterium
CTCTACCGCACCGCTGTAATTACGGTCATTTTCCTTGGCGAGCGCACCGACGAGCAGGTCGCCGTAGTCGGTACGGCGGTACACCGTGAAGGTGTCTGTTACATTGTCAAGAAGAATCAGGTTTTCACCCTGGTAGGTAACACCGCAAAGGCCCTTCATCTGACCGAGCATATCACCCGTGTCACCAAAGGCAAAGAGAAGGTTCCCGTTCTGGTCATAGGTAAAAACCTTGTTTCTTGCCGAGTCGATAATCGACCAGGTTTCCTCGGGGCCGATGGCCACGTCTCTGATTTTGGAGGGACCGGAAATACCCGTGTTATCAAGGCTCTGGTTGATATCCACCTCTCCGCCGGGGTCAAAGAAGCCGTTACGCTTCATAATTTCAGCACCCGAGGAGTTGAGCTTCTTAACGGGAGAATAGTCCGCAGCCTTGGAGGTAATGGCCGATATCTGATTTTCAGGGCTGATGGCATCGGTTGTCACGTAGATAAAGCCCTCAGGGTCAACCGTTATATTGTTGAACTCTGTGGATACGTAGGTGACCGAATTGGCCAGCTGCTCCTCAGACATGAAGCGGCGCCATATGATGTCAATCATACTGGGGCTAACCTTCTGCGCGCCGATAAAGCCCGTGAAGGTTCCGTCGGAGGTCATCACGATAACACCCTGATAGGTGGTGGAGGAGATGACGAACAAGCGACCATACTGATCAACCGCAAGGGCTACCGGCTTATAAGAGGCACTGCTACCGAAAAGCTTGGATTCGGGAGCCGGGATAATCTTATAAAAGTCGCCCGCCTCGTGGAGGTATCCGTCCTTATCCACCGTGTCCTCACGGTAGAACATAACAATTCTGGCATTCCCCGTATCGGCTACATAAACCCATTCATCGGTCACAAAGATGCCGCGCGGGTCGGAAAGCGAATAGGTCGCACCGAATTCGTTGTCAAAGGCGGAGATGGTGTAACGAAGTTTAAAATACTCGTTCAGCACCACAATCCGATTGTTTTTTGTGTCGGCAAGGTATACATTGCCATCGCTGTCCACCACGATATCGGTAGGCTCGTCAAAGGCGACGCCTCCGTTGTCGAGAAGTCCCATATAGTCGGAGTTCACAGACATAACGGGAGAATACGCGGTAGGAGAATACAGAGCCTTACCTTCGATAGAGTAAGTATAGGTCTGGTATGCCTCCGAGGCAGAAGCACCAAGGGCAGGCACCGCAAGAATCAGTGCGAGCAAAAGGAGAACTGCACTTACAAATTTCTTTTTCATTCGCATTCTCCTTTCTTAGTCCTTCATACCGCTGGCGCCCATAGTTTCCACAATCTTACTCTGGTTGAAGACGAAAACCATGATAGGCACAAGCATCATTACCACTGTGGCCGCCGCACCTGCGCCTGCGCGCACTACGCCGCCCGCGATAATCTGCTGAATGGCGTAGTTGAAGGTTTTAAGCTGCTCGGAGTGAATGTAAATCGAAGCACCCGTATTCCAAAGGTTTTGTACCGTCTGCACGATAAGCGTGAGAACAGCGGGCTTCACCATCGGCATGGCAATCGTCCAATAAATGCGAAGCTCAGAGGCCCCGTCAAGACGGGCACTCTCCAAAACCGAATCGGGAACCGAGGTTTCCATAAACTGCTTAATCAGGTAGAGGCCGAGAGGCGTTGCCAGAATAGGCACAATAATGGAAAGGTGCGTATCCACCCAGCCAAAGGTCGAAAGAATGATGAAGTGCGCCACCTGGTTTACCGTGGAGTGGAACATAAGCGAGGTAACCACGAGCGAGAACATCAGCTTTTTGCCGGGATAGTTAAGCTTGGAAAGCGAATACGCCGCAATACTGGCGACAAACACGTAGAAGAAGGTTCCCACCGCCGTAATAAACACCGTGTTAAATATGTAACGCGAGAACGGCACCCAGGAATCGCTCATCAGGGAAAAGAGGTCGCCAAAGTTAGAGAAGGTGGGATGCACCACGAAGAAGCGGGGAGGGAACATCCAGAGCTCATCGAGAGGCTTCAGCGACTGCATGACAGTGTAAAGCATCGGGATGAACATGAAGGCGCCGAGAAGCACCAGCATAATGGTGATACCCAAATCACCGCCGCGCGAACGGTTCAGTACGACCTTATGGCCTCTTGTTCTTAATTTTCTTGCCATCTTACTGCCCCACTTTCGAAAGTGCTTTCTTGACGATGTAGTTCGAGCCATACATCAGCACGAACAGCACCACTGCAATGGCAGACGAATAGCCAACCTCGTAGCGCTGTCCGCCATAGTCATCAAGATGGTGCATAATGGTATGCGCCGCATAGTCAACCGAGGGCATACCGCAAAGTGCGGTAACGATGGCACCGAAGCCGAAGGAATGCGTAATGGCAAGCACCGCACCGACCAAAAGCTGAGGGTGCGTGTTCGGCAGAGTAACGAACCAAAGCTCCTGCCAACGGTTGCGAATGCCGTCCACGGCGGCCGCCTCGTATTGGCTCTTATCGACGCCCTGAAGGCCGGCGATAAAGGAAAGGAAGGCGGTACCGAGCGAGGTCCAAAGGGCAACCACGATACAAAGAGGCATAACCCATGAGGCATTCTCGAACCATAGAATCGGGCTATTGATAATACCGATTTCCATCAGGAAGCCGTTAACCCACCCGTAGGAGTCGGAGGAGAACATGGTTTTCCAAATCATGTATGCCGAGCCCGAAATTGAGGGGGCATAGAAGATAAGGGTAACCACGGCACGAATCTTTGGGGGGAGCTCATTGATGAACCATGCCACAAGAAACGAAAGAAGATACGAGGTGGGGCCTGTAATTGCCGCAAACACAAGGGTGTTTCCGCAGGCGGTGATAAAGATATCGTCGTCAAGAAACAGACGATAGTAGTTATCAAGACCTACCCAGTTCGGGAACTGGAGCAGGTTAAAGTCGGTCAAGCTGAGAACAATGGAAAGAAAAACCGGTAAAACGGTAAAGAGGAAGAAGAGTATCATAAAGGGCGCGACCATCAGGTAGCCCACCTTATTGCGCTTCATTTCCTTCCATACCCATTGAGCGCGGGTCATATCCTTACGGGAGACAGGGCGCACAGCCACCTGCGCCTTTTGCTGTGCAGCCTCTTCAGTCTCTGCGGAAGCCGCGACGCCGATTTCTGCTTCCGAAACAGACTGCTCTGTATCAACTGCAGAAGCAGACTCTGCCACTTCTATGCCGTCTTTTTCGATATTCGACATCGCTTCTTCCTCCTTATTAAGATGTTCTGACATAGACATTTCTCCTTACTTTCGGTACTCTTCAGTCATCCACGCGATAGCCCGGAGGGGTTTCGCCGTCATACTTCGGTACCCAGAGGTCGAATTCCTCAAACTCCAACCGCTTTCTTGTCAATTCTCTGTTGATGATGGTCAGGTATCCGGAAAGCTCATCCACAGGGTCAGCACCCTCGTTTACCGCCGCAAGGAAGGCAAACTGAATATAACGTGCAATGATATAGCTTCCGGGATAGCTGGGAACAGCAGCCAGATTGTCGAACTGCTCAAGAAGGCTGGCAAGCTCGGAGGAGGTCCAGGAAAGGTTGCGCAGGGCCTGATTGTTGGCCGTGGCATACTTGGCGGCAGGGCCTACCGTGGCAACCATCTGATTGCCGTACTTGGCCTGGGCGTCTGCCCCTGCCTGCCACCGCATGTATTCCCAAGAGTTGGACAACTGCTCATCCTTTGACCCGGAAAGCATAACCGTAGCCGTCAGGGTAGCAACGGCGCAGTTGTTAATCACGGGGTTGCCCTCGGAATCAAACACAAGCTTGTTTTCGCTGTCCACCTGCTGGAAGCCTGGCAAACGGGCAAAGCTCCAAAGCCCGCGGATTTCCGTAGCAAAAACCGTAAGCTGATTGTACATGGTGCAGTAGTCGGTCATGACAATCGGCATCTCACCCGTACGGAAACGGTTCGGCGCGTCAAAGCTGACGTCGAAGGAATAGTCGGTGTAGAGCCGGCAGCAGAAGCGGAATGCCTCCAGGGCAACGTCGGTACCGAGACCTATGGACGCGCCTGCGTGGTTGGCGCTCCACTGTGAGGGATCCTCATATTCCGAGGGGTCCTCATACAGCCACTGGCTACCGCCCTTTTGATAAATAAAGGTAGTAAGACCTGTGAGGTAGGTAAGCCCCGTCTTCATATTGTTCGACTGGAATACCGTAAGCGATTCCAGGAGATCATCCCAGGTAGCCGGCAGGCCAACCCCAAGCTCCGAAAGAACATCCATACGGTAGAACATCATCTGGAAGTTCGTGGTTTCGGGAACGCCGTAGGTTTTTCCAAGCAACGAAAGAGGAATCGTATTGGCATAGTTGAATGCAATCTTCTCGGGCTTCACCTCAAACTTAGTGCCGAGAATTTCTTCCTTTGTGCCGTCGGGCAGAACATTGTAGCCCTTCACATATTGCTTTGCATGCGCTTCGTCCACATAGCAGTGGGTGATGGCTGCCTTTTCGGCATCGCTGAGCGTGCCGTCACCGTCGGCGTCAAAATAAAGACTGTCAATGTAATATTTGCGCTGATAACTCCCCTCCTCTTTTTCGGTAAGGGGAACATCATAGCCGTAGGTATCGATATAACCCGGCAACGACTCAATGGAATCCACGGCACCGCGGATTGCATAGTTGATAACATCTGTCGAAGCAAGACCGATGTAGACATTCGGCCCGCTGCCCGAAAGCACCGAGGGAAGCAGGGTTCCTGCTGTTACAAGCTTCAGGTGAACGGGAATGTTGTACTGCGGAGTAAAATCGCTGTCAATGAGGCTTCGCCAGATAAGCGACTGGTCACGCCCGTAGGCCAGCCAGACATCAATGCCGGCGTTCTCGTCAATTTCCTCATCCTCCTTCACACCCATCGAGTTGTAGTCTACGAAAAAGCTGATAAAGAAGGCACGGATTTCAAACCAAGCTGCCTCAAAAATATTGGCATTGCTGCGCGGGAGCTCCTCGGCGAGGGGCTGAACGTTGACATAATCCACCACAAGCCCCTGCTGCTTGACATTGTTAAGCCAGGTACCGAGGGTACCGATGTTGGCCTTAAGCCCGGAAAGGTTTTTGGCAACCTCACTTTCCTTGCTTCCCATCTTTCTGAGAAGGAGGGAAATCTGGTCAAGCGTTGCCACCTGAGAGCCCTTGGAGCCTGCCATTGCGACAAATTCTCTCGAAACGGCATCCAGCTCATCTGCCTGGCGCAGAAGCGCGCGGAGAACCTCAGGCATAATTTCCTTGAAGCCATAGTCGCGGTACTGGTCGGGCGAGGCACCCGTCAGCTTAATAATACTGAGGTAGCAATCGTTGATTACGGCAAGCGAATCCTGCACCCGTTTGATGATGGAGGAAAGGTCGCCAAGGCTCACCTCATAATAGACGGTATACTCTTTCCCTTCTTCAAAATAAAATTTAAAATCGGTATCCTGCCCGTCAATGACGGTGCCGAGCTTGCCTACCTGCCAATCCTTGGAATAATCGAAGCGGGCACAGTAGGCTTCCCTGAAGGGAACGGTAGGAGTTCCGTCGGGAAGACCATAGTCGCCGCCCGAAAGCTTTATCGCACGGGAGACAAACAGACCGTCAAGCAGATTCTGACGGTAGCGCATGGTCATATTATACCAACCACTCTTGCTGACCGTGAATTTGTAGCTGGCCCACTGACCAACTGTATTGTAGCTCTTGCCGCCGATGGTGTTCATCAGCTGCGAAGCGGGTGAGGAGGGCTCTGTGATAGCAGAGGAACGGTCATTGGAGGGATACACCGAGGTGTCTGACACATGGGTGGGAAACTCCGCCTGGATGGTTGTGATGCCGCCGCCGTTTGCCGCACCATCGGCCTTCCCCGCGTATTTCGCAAGGTACTCTGCGTAAGTAGGAACCGTGTCCTCCTGTGCGGGGACGAGCGTGATAGATTTAATCAGCAGGTTTTCGCGAGCACCGGTAAGGGTGATGCTGTGCTTTCTGGCCTCGGCGGGAGTGCCGTCCTCCTTGAGCTTGGGCTCTGCCTCAAGGAAGAAGTAGAAGTTCCCCTGATAGAAGCCGTCCAGATCCTGCGCATAATAGGTCTGCCACTTCGGATCCTGCATAGCCGTATAGCGCAGATCGTTGCCGCCCTTATCCTTTTCATAAATGAAGTCGGTCACGGTGTCGTGGAAGAGCCCCGTACCGCCCTCTGTGATATGGTATTCCTTCTTCTGCTCTCCGTTTTCGGCGGTGTACCCATACACCCAGTTCTTTGTGAAAGAGAAGGAACGCGCCTGAGCAAAGGGCGCCTCACCGTCAAGAGCAAACCCACGCTCTACCGTAGAAACGTTGTCTGCGACATCAATGGGGTAATACTCTATCTTCAGCATGTAGAGATAACCGCGGTCATCGCGCCCTTCTCCGCGGAGCTGAAGCTGAGGAACCTCAAAGCTCCATGTGAGCGAGCCGCTGTCGGGCGTGAAAAGGGCAGCCGAAGCCCCCGGCACATTCGAAAGGCGGTATACGGTACGGGCATCGGGCGCAAAGGCCGCAAACTCCCCGTCATACGACGCCGACGTCAGCGAGGTCGTGTAATCGAAAAGGCTCAGGCTGATTTCGCCCATCCCTTTCTCTGCACCGTAATTCTTCTGATTGGCAAAAGGGCCGTCAGAGGTTGAGGTGTAAGGCTTGATATACGCCTCATACGAATCGGCGGCCACGGCACCGCCCATCTGCCCTGCCGATGCTCCGCCGGCAGCAGAAGCCCCCATCGGTACCACGGCAAAAGTGCCCAGCACCATAACGAGAGCCAGGAGCAGCGAAAGAGCTCTGACGCACTTGTGTTCTCTCATGTTTTTTCTCCTCAGGAATAAAATGAAATGGAATCGTGACGGTGCCGAAACGCCCGAAAAAGAGCCGTGCGCTTTGAGCACCCCATACGTCCGCATATGCGTATAATAACATAATTCATGTTAAAAGTCAAGTCAAAAAAGCCCAAAAACCCCCGTAGCACCGCCCTTCTTCCCCTCCTTTTGCCCCCTTTGCGGTAAGTTTTGGCGTGTGTTTTTTCCTGTTTTTTTCTGTCGCGAGAGCTCTTTTCTTCGCACATTATCATTTTGTCAATACAATTTATCAAAAATTCCATAAAAATTTGGACTTTTTCTTTATGTTTTCTCCTTTTGTTAAATTTATTTTAATTTTTAGTTAACACCTTCCATATTTTCCCTTTGGTTGTTTTGCACAAAAAACGCTTCTTTTTTTCTACATGTTCCGTTTCTCTCAAGGGGGCACCCTGTCGGATTTTGACGCGCGTCGAAAAAGGACGAAGGCAAGAGCACGGGCTCGTGACGGGGCATGCGGAGTGAAGGGCGTGGCGATAGAGAACGCCAGCAAAGTCCTCCTTGACTTCTACGGCTCGGAGTGGTATAATAATCCATAGAAAAAAGACTGCGGGCGCAGCATTTATACGGAGCTCAGGCGGCCTGTCTGTGCGCACTGCGTTTTTTATTTGGGGAGGAAAGAATGCCTACACTTGGAATTGACCTAGGCGGAACCAACATTGCGGCAGGATTGGTAGACAACGAAGGAAAGCTTGTGGTGCGCGGGAGCGTACCGACGCTTCCTAAGAGAGGCCCTCTTGCCATTACGAGCGACATGAATATGCTTTGCCGCCGTCTTATGGAGGAGGCGGGAGTCGCGCTTCACGAAATAGACTCGGTGGGAATCGCCACTCCAGGCTCTGTGCTGTATGAGGAGGGCATGGTCGAGCGTGCCGAAAACTTGGGCTTTGACCACTTCCCTATCGTGGAATCCCTGCGTTCTCTTTTGCCTATAAGCCGTATCTATATTGAAAATGACGCGAATGCCGCCGCTTGGGCTGAGGCCATATGCGGTGCGTCGCGCGGCACCAAAAGCTCGGTTATGATAACGCTTGGCACAGGCGTTGGCGGCGGTATCGTTTTTGACGGAAAAATCTATTCGGGATACAACGGTGCTGCGGCAGAAATCGGCCACATGGTCATAGAGAAAGGCGGACGGCTTTGCCCCTGCGGACGCCGCGGATGCTTTGAGGCCTACTGCTCTGCAACCGGTCTCATCCTATCCACAAAGGAAGCGATGGCCGAATGCCAAAAGCAGGGGATAACGACGCTGATGGCCGAGATCGCCGCCACCTATGGCAAGGTGAACGGACGCGTTGTCTTTGACGCCATGAAGCGCGGTGACATGTATGCGCGCCGTGTGGTGGAGAGCTTCAAGGATTATCTCGCCGAGGGAATACTCAACATCATCCATATCCTGCAGCCCGAGGTAATCCTGATCGGAGGCGGGATTTGCAACGAGCGCGAGGCTCTGCTCTCCCCCGATTTTCTTAAAAGAATTGAGGAAGAACAGTTCACAAGGGATTCCCGACACAAGACAAAGGTTCGCATTGCCGAGCTCGGCAACGATGCCGGCATCATCGGTGCCGCGATGCTCGGACGCTCGGTTTAACTCTGAAAACAAAGAAGCCACCTGCTCGGCGTGGTTGATCGCGCCGGGCAGGCGGCTTTTTCTATCGGGCATCGCCTCCGCATAGCAGGCGGCGCGCTATCGCAAGAGATGCATTCATCTTTTGGGGCACGGTGCTCCCGTCGGCACGCATACAGCTGCATTCCAGCGTAACCGTGCCGTCATACGGAAGGGTAAGAATCCCCGCGGCAAGCAGAGGAATATCAAGGTGCCCTTCGCCGAGGTGCAGAACGGCAAGACCGGAAAAATCCCCCGGAGTGCCGCCGTAATCGTTGAAGTGAATGTGGGAGATACGGCCCTCGAGCACACCCCTTGCCGCCCCCGGCGCGAGGAGCTGCTCCTGCCGGTGATGGGCCGCCATCTTGGTGTCATAGGTGAAGCGGATATCGGGATACAGCGCGGCAAGCTCGGCAAAGCGAGAAAGAGGGTCAGCCTCCGCGCAAACCACATTCTCTACGGTGAGAAGAAGACCGTGTGCCCTTGCCATCTCGGCAAAGACGGCGTAGGCCTCGCTGTGCCGTGAAAACGCATGGTCGCTGGGGAGACCGTTCCAAAGATGGAGAACGAGCTTCTCCGAGCCAAGTGCACAGGCGGCGCGGCAATTGACAAGGAAGCGCCTTTCCGCCTCACGGCGGTTGTCCTCGCCGCCAAGACCGATATACTCCCCGACCTTCTTCTCAACATGAAAAACGGGGAAGTCGCATCCGATTGCCAGAAAATCCGAAAGAACAGACTTCTCCCTGCCGTAAAAGGTCTCATACATCAGAAATTCGAAGGCATCGGTATCTAAGCAGTCCGCCACCGAAAGAAAGGCGCGGTGGTCAAGCCCGTTAACCCGCCCGATAAAGGCGCCTGTAGAAGGAAAAATTTTCATGAGTGCTCCTCCCATACTCCGTGCGAAAACAGAAGGTCGCCCCCGTGCCCGATGACAAGTCTGCCGTAGGAGGGGCGCCCGTCGTACGGCCTACCGAGGCTCCCCGGATTGAAAAGCCAAAGGGGGCCGCCCTCCTCTTCTCCGCGATACGCTTCCATCGGAATATGCGTGTGGCCGAAAAGAACTGCATCCGCCCCTCGCACGGCGGCGCGCGAGAGAAGCCCGGAGCGAGGGCCCTTCACGCCGACAGTGTGACCGTGGAGCAGAAGAAGGCGCCTCCCCCCGAGGGTAAGCAGGAGCTCCTCGTCACGAGGGCGTCCGAGGAAGGAGGTCTCGCTGTCACAATTCCCCCTTACGCAAAAGGCAGGCGGATAGCCGCCCTCCTCAAGAATGGCCTCAAGCCCGTTAAGACCGTCACCGAGAAAAAGGAAGGCATCCACATTCCGATTCGCCTCGAGAAGAGAGCGAAGGAGAATGTCCCTTCCATGGGTATCCGAGAAAACAAGCAACTGTATCATAAGGCTCCTGTCACGCACCGCTCTGCGGCGCATATACTGCTAATACATTGTTAGGTGAGAGGTGATTTTATGCAATTTGATGCAAGCATGATGAAAAGACTTCTGGCCGCGGACGATGCTTCGCTTTGGGAAGCGGTGCGCGCGGCGGCTGCGCAAAACGGCATTTCACTCCCCAAAGGTCAGCCATCGACATCCGAGATGGCTAAGCTCCGTTCGGTCCTCGGCGGTGTCGGTGAGGGAGATGTTAAGGAAGCAATGGAGGTTCTGCGCAGAGCGCGGGGGGAAGGATAATGGCAGACGTCTCGCCCGAGCTTTCCGGCCTTCTCTCAAGCCTTCTGTCAAACCCCAAGGCGCTGAAAGGCGCACTTGGACTTTTGGGAGGACTCGGCGGCGGAGGTGAGCCCCAGGCCGAGCCCCACGCGGAGCCACAGGAGGAGGGAGCCCCCTCCCACGGCCCTGCCGAGGCGACAATGGCGCTCCCCTTCCCTCCTTTGGGCTCTCCCCAAAGAGGGAGGGGAGGGAGTGAACGCGAGCGGCTTCTGGAGGCGCTTATCCCCTTTCTTTCCCCACGTCGGAAGAAGGCACTGGAGGGAGCCGAGAAGCTGATAGAGGTTTTAGAGCTTTTCAACAACGGAAGGTGAGGTGAGATATGTACAGCCGAGAATTTTCCGACAGCTTTCGGGGACTCCCGCCTCAATATGGGGGAACGGCATTCCGAAAGGCAAGGCATGAGATGCCGCCACGCGAGGAGCGAGAGAAGCAAGAAGAGTGTGAGGAGCGAGAGAATCGCCCCCCTCGCAGAGAAAGCACGCCTCCCCCCGAGAGAAAAGACTGCCCCTGTGAGGACTCGCCACCAAAGAAGACGACCTGCCGCGAAAGGCCCGACCTCTGTGAGGGGGACGGGGGAAGCCTTTCAGGGCTTCTTGGTAAATTCCTGCCTGCGGGAATTGAGGCAGAGGACCTCCTCCTGCTCGGAATTGCGCTCCTTCTTCTGGCCGATGGGTGCGAGGATTCTTATATCCCTATGATACTACTCTTTCTTCTGATTATTCATTAGTAAGGTTTTGTTTACAAAAGCAACATAAAAGGCAAAAAGCACACGGGAAGGCGTGTGCTTTTTGTTATGAAGGCCATGCCTCAGAAAAAGCTGAACTGGTCTGTTTCCTGAAGCCCCTCAAAGACACCGTAGGAGCGAAGCATCTCCACAATGGTTTTTGTGAGGCCTGCCTTGCGACGAAGCTCGTCAACCGTAGCGATTTCGCCAAGCTCGCGCACCTCTGCGATTTTGTTTGCAACGGTATCTCCAAGGCCTGCGAGCGAAAGGAAAGGCATACGGATGCCTCCCTCCTCGGGGAGGAAGTAACGGGCATCCGATTTATAAAGGTCGATGGGAAGGAAGCGGATACCGCGAAGCATAGCCTCGCGCACGAGCAGAAGCACGGCCTGCTGGGCACCGTCATTGGCGGTAGCCTCCTTTTTCTTCTCCTTTTCGGCAATCTCATCCAGCTTGTCGCCGATGGCGCGCAGACCGCCGCCCACCACGGCGGCATCAAAGCCGTTCGGGGCTACCGAAAGATACGCGGCATAGAACTCCTTCGGGTAATAAAGCTTGTACGAAGCAAGACGGATGGCCGACATTACGTACGCTGCGGCGTGAGCCTTCGGGAACATATACTTGATTTTCTTGCAGGAATCTATATACCAGTCGGGGACATCGTGCGCGCGCATTGCCTCCTCGTATTCGGGCTTGAGCCCCTTGCCCTTTCGCACATCCTCCATGATTTTGAACGCCATATTGTTGTCAAGGTCATGGCGGATAAGGTACAGCATAATACCGTCACGCGTTCCCACCACCTCGGAAATATCGCAAACACCGTTCTTGATAAGGTCCTGCGCGTTGCCAAGCCATACGTTGGTTCCGTGCGTGAGGCCCGAAATCTGCATAAGGTCGGCAAAATTCTTCGGCTGAGCATCCACAAGCACCTGCTGGATAAAGCGCGTGCCCATTTCGGGGAGGCCGAGCGTACCTACCTGGCAGCCCACCTCTTCTCCGCTGACTCCGAGCGGCTCCATGGAGGTGAAAAGACGGTACACAAGAGGGTCGTTCATCTTCACGTCCAGAACGCTCGTGCCCGTGTAACGCTCCAGCATCTTGTACTTGGTCGGCATATCATGACCGAGCTCGTCCAGCTTCAGAATGGTATCGTGGAGATACGAAAACTGAAAATGGGTGGTCACGATATCCGAATGGGGGTCGTCCGCGGGGTGCTGAATGGGCGTGAAATCATACACGCTGCGGTCCCGCGGGATAACGATGATGCCGCCCGGGTGCTGACCTGTTGTGCGCTTGATACCGACACAGCGGGAAACCATGGCGTCAATCTCGGCGCGGGGCAAAGACAGCTTATGCTCATCAAGGTATTTCATGATATACCCGAAGGCAGTTTTATCGGCAAGGGTGCCGATGGTACCCGCACGGTACACATTGCCTTCACCGAAAAGCTCCTCGGTGTACTTATGCACCCGCCCCTGCACATCGCCCGAAAAGTTCAGGTCGATATCGGGGGATTTTTCGCCGTGGAACCCAAGGAAGGTTTCAAAGGGAATGTCATGCCCGTCAGCGGCAAGGGGGGCACCGCACACGGGGCATAGTTTATCAGGCAAATCGAAGCCCGAGCCCACGGTGCCGTCGCAAATAAATTCCGAATAGCGGCAGGAGGGACAACGGTAATGCGGCGGCAGAGGGTTGACCTCGGAAATCCCTGCCATGCTTGCGACAAACGAGGAGCCGACAGAGCCGCGCGAGCCGACAAGGTATCCCTCACTCTCGCTGTATTTCACAAGCTTCTGGGCAATCATATACAAAACGGCAAAGCCATTCTTGATAATAGAGGTGAGCTCGCGCTCAAGGCGGTCATGGACAAGCTCGGGCAGAGTGTCGCCGTAAAGGGCGTGAGCGCGCTCCCAGCAAAGCCTTTGCAGGTCCTCGTCGGCCCCCTCCATATGGGGAGGATAATTTCCCTTGGGAATCGGACGGAGGTGCTCTATCATTGCGGCTATTTTCTGCGGATTCTCAATAACCACCTCCCGAGCGGTTTCCTCGCCGAGATAGGAAAACTCGTCAAGCATTTCGCGTGTCGTGCGGAGGTAGAGCCCCACATCGCGGTCAGCATCCTGGAATTTCATGCCCGTGAGAAGGATTTTGCGATAAATCTCGTCCTCGCGGTTCAGAAAATGCGCGTCACAGGTCGCAACCACAGGGCGGTTATACTTGCGCCCGAGGGCTACGATACGGCGGTTGAGCGTACGAAGGCTTTCCTCGTCCGGCACCTTGCCGTCGGCAATCAGAAAGCGGTTATTGCCTATCGGCTGGATTTCAAGGTAGTCGTAGTATTCCACAATCTCCTTGATATCCTCCTCGGAGCGATTGTCAAGCAGCGCACTGAAAAGCTCGCCCGCCTCGCAGGCCGAGCCCACGATAAGGCCCTCGCGGTGCCTGTCAAGCACACTCTTCGGCACACGGGGATGGCGACGGAAGCATTCGAGATAGCCGTAGGATACGAGCTTATAAAGGTTTTTCAGCCCCTCCATATTCTTGGCGTAAAGAATCATATGGCGAGGAGCAAGAAGAAGGGGGTCGGTTGCGTTCTTCATGGCCGAGGTGACCTCAAGATAGCTCCGAATTCCCTCCTCCTCCAGCTGTTCTACCATGCGGAAGAAGATTCTGGCAAGCATCTCCGCATCGTCAGAAGCTCTGTGATGGTTGAAGTCACCGAGGCCGTAGCGTTCTGCCACAGCATCAAGCGTGTGCTTTCGCTCCTTAGGAGAAAGGAAACGGGAAAGGGCAAGCGTATCAAGATACGGACTTGAAAAGGGCAGACAGCACGCATCGGCAACAGCGCGAATAAAGCCCACGTCGAAATTGGCGTTGTGAGCCACAAGAAGGCGGTTGCCGACAAAGGCAAGAAACTCGGGAAGCACCTCGTCAATCTTCGGCGCGTCCTTCACCATCTCGTCTGTGATATGCGTTTTTTCGCTGATGAAGGGGGGGATGGGAATTTCGGGATTGACCATCGTGTGGAAGGTGTCAATGACCTCGCCGTTCTTCACCTTCACAGCGCCGATTTCGGTAATACGGCAGCTGGCTACCGAAAGGCCCGTGGTTTCGATATCAAACACCACGGTTTCCTCGGAAAGGGCACCGTCGTACTCGCCGTAAAGGGCGGCCACCGTGTCGTTGACAAAATAGGCCTCCATGCCGTAAAGCACCTTAAGCTCGGGATACTGCTTCTCGGCAGCCAGCATAATTTCGGGGAAGGCCTGTACCGTGCCGTGGTCAGTAATACCGATGGCGGTATGCCCCCACCGCTTGGCGGTGGCCACGATTTCATCCGGTCTTGTGAGAGCGTCCATAGTGGACATGTTGGTATGCAGATGCAGCTCCACCCTCTTTTCCGGCTCGTCATCCGTACGGTAGAGCCGACGGATTTTCATGATGGCATTGGGAGCGCAGGCAGGCTCGTTGTTCATATACTGCTCGCGGTAGATTTTTCCGCGCACGGCAACCGCCGTGCCCTCCTTGAGCCCCTTTGTCCAATCCACCGCGTCGGCGGCAAAGGAACGGCGAAGGTACATGGAGGAGGTACCGTCGGTTATGCCAAGGAGAACCGTCACACGGTCACCCGCGCGGTTCTCACGGAGCTCAATCGAGAATATTTCGCCGAAGACGAGGACGGTCTCCCCCTCCTTCTTCTGCGCCTCAGCGAGCGAAATCGGGGCCTCGGGCGAGAAGGGCGCGCCGAGAACGGGCGACGGCTCCCCTATGGCAAAGCGGGCGGAGCCGATAGCGACAACCTCCGCCGCCTCTGTCTGCACGGAGGTCTCTCCCTCCGAAAGACTGACAACCTGCTTATAGTCCCGTACGGGCTCGGAAGCAGGAGATGCCCCCACTTGCCGTGCGGAGGAGAGCTCGGCGAGACGACGCCTTTCAGCCTCCGCCACGGCACGCTCACGGGCCTCTGTTCTCTCGGCGGCATCGCGGCAGGAAACAATGCGGACTCTGCGGCTCAGCCCGTAGCGGTTGGCAAGGATATTCGAGAGGAGCACAGAGGTTTTCTCCAACATGCTCACGCCGCCTGAAAGAAACGGAATTTCCACCGTAAGGCATTCGCCGTTATCCTCGGTTTTTGCCTCATAAAAAAAGCCGTTGGCCACAGCCCCGATTTTAGCCGCCTCTTCAAAGATTTCGCTCATAGCTCCCACGCTGAATTCCTCCTTCGGATAGTGAGGAAAAATGCGGAAGGAATGTGCCGCTGTCATACGGCACAAATCATCCTCTATGGCGTAAAGAAGCGCAGGGTCCTGGCGGCGGTCAAATTGAATGTCCAGCTCCAAGCGCGGAGGATTTTTTGTGGCAAAGCGGAGACGGTGCCCGTGCCCCGCCCTCAAAACGCGCAGACGCACCTCCTCTTTCGGGGCGTAACGGGAGGCGATAATCGATTGGTAAATTTCTTGTTCAGTCATAAAAGCCTCTTGTGGTCCTTTATTTTGCGGAGGAGCCTTCCCTCCCGTAAATATGCCTTTTATGCATCGAAGCTGCGAATGTGCTCAATGAGCACCCGAATAATATCGGACTCGCGAACCTTTGCCACCGGAGCACCGTGAGAAAAGAGGAGCGCCTCGCCGTGGCCGCCTGCGATACCGAGGTCGGCCTCGCGCGCCTCCCCCGGTCCGTTCACTATACAACCCATTACGGCAACCGTAAGAGGCTTTTCGGAAAGTCCTTCCCTTTCTATTGCCGCCTCAAGCTCCTTTGTAAGCTCAACAAGACGAAGGGAGGTGCGCCCGCAGGTCGGACAGGAAACAATGCGGAGGCGCGGCTTTTCGGAAAGAGAGAGAGCATCCAGAATGTCATACGCAGCCTTGACCTCAAGAACAGGGTCCTCTGTGAGAGAAACGCGAAGGGTGTCTCCGATTCCCTCTGAAAGAAGAGTGCCGATTCCCACCGCGCTCCTTATACTGCCGAGCGCGGCACTTCCCGCCTCGGTCACACCGAGGTGCAAAGGATACTCACACCTTTCGGCGAGGAGACGATTGGCAGCTATCATGGCGGAAACCGAGGAGGTCTTGACCGAAATTACGATATCGGTGAAATCCTCGGCCTCAAGAAGGGCGGTATGACGGAACGCGCTCTCAACGAGCGCTTCGGGCGTCGGGCCGCCGTGCTTCGCAAGGATATCCTTTTCAAGCGAGCCGCCGTTCACCCCGATGCGAATGGGCACACCGGCGCGACGGCAGGCGTTTGCCACTGCGCGGACGCGAGAGGCGTCGCCTATGTTGCCGGGATTCAGGCGGATTTTATGTGCCCCCGCCTCCACGGCGGCAAGAGCAAGCTTATAATCAAAGTGAATGTCCGCCACAAGCGGAACGGTTACCCCCGCCTCCCTCAGGTAGGAGAAGGCCTCGGCGGCAGCGAGGTCGGGAACCGTGAGGCGCACGATGTCGCATCCCGCCTCCGCGAGCCTTTTTGTGGCAGCAAGACAGGCCGGCAGGTCATGCGGGTCGGTATTCAGCATCGACTGGACCGAGAGTGGGGCATCGCCCCCTATGGTCAGGCTCCCCACTCTCACGGGGCTTGATTTTCGTCTTTTGACATAGGCGTTCATGGCATATCCTTCCCGTCTGTACACTAAAAAATCAGCTGAATTACATCCTTGCAGGTCACAACCAGCATAAGGCCAAAGAGCAATATAAGCCCTACCGAGTGGATAGCGCCCTCAATGCGTGCGGGAATGGGGCGGCGCATGAGCGCTGAAATTCCCAGAAGGAGAATGCGACCTCCGTCAAGAGCAGGCAGAGGAAAGAGATTGACAACCCCGAGGTTCAGACTGATGACGGCCACAAGATACAGGAAGTTCGCAGCACCCGCCGATGCAGTTTGCACCATCGCGCTTGTCACCCCCACAGGCCCCGAAAGGGCGTCGGTGCTGAAGCGCCCCGTGATAAGGTCATAGAACGACTCCCACACCATACGCACCGTCATAACCGAACGGTGAAAGGCGTGATACAAAACATGGGAAAGGCTGCCCTCCTCTGTGCCGAGGTAAAAGTCGCGCCCGCCAAACTGCTCCCTTCCCTCTTCGATGATACGGAAGCGGAAATTCTCAAGCAAAAGAATGGCACCGTCGCGTTCAACCGTAAGGGTAACGGGATGAATCCCGCGGCGCATAATTTCATAATCCAGCTCAGCTCCGATACGGACACGCCGTCCGTCAACGGCAAGAATCACATCACCCTCGCGCAGCCCCTGTTTGTAGCTGGCTGTTTGCGTTCCGTCCTCATGTGTGGGGAAGGAGGAAACCTGCGGTGTTGTAAGGCTTTCCGAAAGCATGGCCACACAAAGCAGCATGATAAGGAAGCCCGTAATAAGATTGGATATCCCCCCCGCCGCCATAATGATGAGGCGTTGCCAGGCAGGCTTTTTCTCCAAGGAATTCGGGTCGTCGGACTCCTCGTCCTCGCCCGCCATAGAAACATAGCCTCCTATGGGAAAGGCGCATATTTTGTAAACAATACCTGTCTTTTTTGATTTGTAGGAAAGAAGGCGGGGCCCCATGCCTATGGAAAACTCCGAAACAGAAACCCCAAAAGCGCGAGCCGCGAGATAATGACCAAGCTCGTGCAGGAATATCATCACACCGAAGGCGAGCACGGCGAGAAGAATATAGAGAAATATCATAGATTACCCTTTCTTGTAGCCGGAAAGAAGTGCCGTGGCATAGAGGCGTGCCTCCGTATCCGCCGCGAGAATATCCTCAAGGGTGTCGGCCTTATGGGAGAGTGCCGCAAGCGTTTCGGCCACGATATCGGTAATGGCCAAAAAGGAGATTTCCTCACGGAGGAAGGCCGAAACCGCCACCTCATCGGCGGCATTGAGGACTGCGGGCGCGGCTCCGCCTGCGTCAAGAGCTGTCTCGGCAAGCGACAGTGCCGTAAAGGTGGACGCATCGGGGCGCTCAAAGCTAAGGCGGCCAAGGGCGCAAAGGTCAAGGGGGGCCACCATCGCAGGGGCGCGCTCGGGATAGGCAATGGCATACTGCACGCAGGTCTTCATATCGGGCATGGACATCTCTGCCACCACAGTATTATCAATATATTCCACACAGGAATGGATTATACTCTCGGGGTGAATGACTATCTCCACCGACTTTGGCGAGACCTCAAAGAGATGCACCGCCTCAATCCATTCGAAGGCCTTGTTCATAAGAGTGGCGGAATCCACCGTAATTTTCTTCCCCATGCGCCATGTGGGATGCTTTAAGGCATCCGAAAGGCTTACCTCGGCGAGACCGGCGCGGTCATAGCCGCGGAAGGGACCGCCCGACGCGGTGAGAATGAGGCGCTTTACCTCGCTTGCCCTGCCAGCCTTGAGGCACTGGAAGATAGCACTGTGCTCACTGTCCACCGGGAGAATTTCGGCACCGTAGCTAAGCGCCTCCCGTCTGACATGCTCGCCCGCAATCACCATCGTTTCCTTATTGGCAAGAGCGAGCCTTGCCCCACGGCGCAGAACCGCCAATGAGGGAAGAAGACCGTCGCGGCCAAGAATGGCGTTCACAAACACCTCGGCAGAGCACTCGGCAATTGCCTCGAAGAGCCCCTCCTCGCCCGAAAGCACACGGCAGGAGGTGTCGGCAAGACAAAGAGAAAGCTCCCTCGCCGCGGCCTCATCGGTCATAACGCAAAGGGAGGGGGAAACGGCACGCGCCGCCTCCTCCATAGCCCTCACCGAACGGCAGCCCGCAAGAAGTGCAACGGGATAGCCCGAGGCGCGGGCAACCTCTACACTCGCCCTCCCAACAGAGCCGCTTGCTCCAAGAATGGCTACGGTTTTTTGTTGTGTGTTCATAAAAACCCCCTCGCATGGTATGGTAGATAAGGTCGGCCTCCGAGTGACGGAGTGCCGAAGCGGAGGAAGACTTACAAAAAGAGGGAAAAGGAGCCGCCGCAAAGGCAGAAGAACAGAATAAGCGGCGCCGTGGCAATCACCGAATCGAAGCGGTCAAGCACGCCGCCGTGACCGGGAAAAAGATGGCTGTAATCCTTAATGCCGTACTCCCGTTTGATAGCCGAAAGCGAAAGGTCGCCGATTTGGGAGACCACCGAAACCGCAAGCCCTGCGGCAAGAAGGGCCGGATAGTTGGGAGAGATACCTTGCCCCGAAAGAAAAGCCCCATAGAGCGCAAAGGCTCCCACCGAAAAAGCAATGCCCCCAAGACTTCCCTCTACGGTTTTCTTGGGGCTTATGACGGGCGAAAGCTTATGTCGCCCGAAGAGACGGCCCACAAAATACGCGAAGGTGTCGCATACCCAGGAGCCGATAAAGGGAAGAAGAAAAAGATAGACACCCTTTTCTGTATCGCGCAAAAGCACCATGGAGGAGAAGGCGAGGGTGATATAAAGACAGCCTCCCACGGCACCCATCAGTTGCCCGTACAAAAGCTTCCCCTCCCTGAGAACCGCTATCAGGAAGAAATATAAAAGAAGCAGGAAGAAGCAGGCGGCAAGTATCCCGAGATAGGAAAGCGGCTCGCGCGGCGAGCTGCCAAGCGAACGCGAGAAAAAGACAATGGCCGCCACGGCTGAAACGGCAGGAAGAGAGAGGACAAGGTCCCGATGAAGTCCAAGGCACCGCAAAAGCTCAAAGGCGCCGACGGCAGAAAGAAGGGCCATGGAAAGAGGATAGAGAACCGGAAGATGCGAAAACCACAAAACCGGAACAAAAAGAGCGAGCATAACCGCCGCCGTAAGAATACGAACCTTCATTTCAGCCCTCCGAACCGCCTTGTACGGCCAAGGTAGGCACGCACAGCCTTATCGACTTCACGCCACCCCATATCGGGCCATAGGCATTTGGTAAAATACAGCTCAGCATAGGATGCCTGCCAGAGAAGAAACCCGGAAAGCCTCTCTTCCCCCGCCGTCCTCACCACGAGGTCGGGGTCAGGGGAATGGGCGGTGTAAAGATACGCGTCAATATCGCTCTCGGTCACCTCGCTCTTGCCGTCGGCAAGCATACGGTTGAATGCCGTGACAAGCTCGTCTCTGCCGCCGTAATTGATGGCAAGGTTCACGGTGTAGTCGCTGCCGTTCTCGGCGGTCTTCCGTTCAAGCTCTGTCATTTTGTTCCGAAGCGTGTCGGAAAGCGGAGCCTTATCTCCAATCATCACAAAGCGGGCATGGTATCCGTCAAGGTCGGAAAGAATGGTGTCGATATACTTCTCGAAAAGACGCATAAGGGCTTCCACCTCCTCCTTGGGACGGCGCCAGTTCTCGGTAGAGAACGCGTACACGGTCACAGTCTTTATGCCGAGCTCATGGCAGCGGCGAAGCACGCGGCGACAGGCCTCAGCACCTGCGGCATGGCCCACACTCCTCGGCAGGCCGCGGCGCTTTGCCCAGCGCCCGTTGCCGTCCATAATGAAGGCTATATGAGAAAGACGGCCGCCAAGCTGCAACCGGGCGGCCTCTTTTTTTCTGAGGAATGCCATCAGATTTCCATGATTTCACGGTCCTTGGCAGCCGTGACAGCATCAATTTCCTTGACGTACTTATCGGTGAGGTCCTGTACCAGCTTATCGCCCGACTTGGCCTCGTCCTCGGTCATTTCACTGTTCTTTTTCTTGGCTTTGATGGCATCGTTGGCATCGCGGCGGATATTGCGGATTGCCACCTTGGCATCCTCGCCCATTTTGGAAATCTGCTTTGACATCGCACGTCTTGTTTCCTCGGTCATCGCAGGAAAGATGATACGGATGCAGGAGCCGTCGTTCTGAGGATTGAGGCCGAGGTCGGAGGCAAGAATCGCTTTCTCGATGGCCTTCATCTGGCTCTTATCCCAGGAGGTGATAACCAGGGTGCGGGCATCCGCAACCTTCATCTCGGCAACCTGATTGATGGGGGTGGGGGTGCCGTAATAATCAATCGTAACGCGGGAGAGCACCTCAGGGCTGGCACGCCCGACACGCAAAACAGAAAGCGCGTTCTTATAAGCCTCAATGCTCTTTTTCATTCTCGCTTCGTATTCGGAAGTTTCAAATTTCATAGGGAGTCTCCTTTATATTCTCAAATTTTTATGCAGTGATGAGTGTGCCGACAGCTTCGCCGCAAACGGCATGCCAGATGTTTTCGGGATTGTGAAGGCCGAAAACAAGGGTGGGCAGCCCGTTTTCCATGCAAAGGGCCGCCGAGGTAAGGTCTACGGCACGGAGATTTTTTTCAAGGATGTCGGCATACCGCAGGCTATCCAGTCTCACGGCGGTGGTATCAAGACGCGGGTCGGCGGTGTAAATGCCGTCAATGTTTTTCGCCATAAGAATCACGTCTGCCTCAATTTCAATGGCACGGAGGGCCGCGGCGGTGTCGGTGGAGAAATAGGGATGGCCCGTTCCACCCGCAAAGACGACGGCACGCCCCGCCTTAAGATGAGCAAGCGCCGCATCCCTCGTGAAGAATTCGGCAACGGCGGGCATAGAGAGGGCACTCATGACGCGCGTATCCACCCCCGCGCGCAGGAAGGCATCCTGAAGGGCAAGCGCATTGATGGTCGTGGCAAGCATGCCCATGGTGTCGCCCCTTGTGCGGTCCATGCCCGCGCCCTGACGGCCACGCCAGATATTCCCTGCCCCGACAATCACCGCAACCTCAACTCCGCCGGCCACACACCGTGCGACAACCGCCGCTACCCTGTCAAGAAATGCGTCATCAAGAATTCCTTTATCCTTCTCTCCGGCGAGAGCCTCGCCCGAAAGCTTGAGAAGAACGCGTTTGTACTTAGGCTGCATACAGTAACTTCCTTTTCCTTTGACAAAATTCAAAAGAGGCGGCAACGCACTACGGCACGGTACTTCTCTCTTTTAGAAATATTATACTATATTCCGCGCGCGTTTGCAAGAGGGAGTTTTGCGGACGGAGGGATTTTTTGCACCCGTGCCCGACAAGGGCACGGAACGCCAGCAAAGCGCCTCGGCTTCCGCCGCAGACACAAGCATCCGATAAAGGATGCTTTTTGTAAATAATACTTTCCTATATATTGTTTTTTGCCGTGCAAGCGTGAGTTTTTCCGAGAATGGGGGATGAAAAAAAGAAAAAAAGCATCGCCCGCAAGGGCGATGCTTTTTTTGCTTTATCAGTTGCCGCCAACCATCTTGGCGACTTCGTCGGCCAGGTTATCCTCGCGCTTTTCGATACCCTCGCCCTTATCGTAACGATAGAAGCCGGTAATCTTGATAGCGCCGCCAAGCTCCTTGGCCGTGGCTGCCACATACTTACCAACCGTCATGGAATCATCCTTGACATACAGCTGGTCTACAAGGCAGTTGGTCTCATAGAACTTGCCGAGCTTGCCGCTCACGATGCCGGCAATGACCTTGGCGGGCTTGCCTGCAAACTTGGGATCGAGCTCCATCTGCTTCTCAAGAATCGCGCGCTCCTCCTCAATGACAGAGGCGGGAACGGCATCGCGGTCCACATACTGAGCAGGGAGAGCCGCACACTGCAGAGCGATATTCTTGGCGAATTCGGCAAAGGCAGGGTTCGCTACCACAGCCTCATCAGCTGCGAAGGTAACGATAACGCCGGTGGCGCCGCCGCCGTGCACATACGTGCTCACGACGCCCTCCACCATCACAAAACGGCGAAGGCTGAGCTTCTCACCGATGGTAAAGGTCTTTTCCTGCATAGCGGCCTCAACCGTCTGACCGTCGGCCATGGTCTTGGCCATCAGCTCCTCCACCGAAGCGGGACGAGTGGCGATTACGGTTTCAAGAAGGCTGCGAACAAAGGCACGGAAGGTCTCATTCTTAGCCACAAAGTCGGTCTCGGAGTTCACCTCAATCATCGCGGTGGTGTTGCCGAGGGTAAGGATATCCACAAGCCCCTCTGCGGCAATACGGCTCTGCTTCTTCGCCGAAGCGGCCATGCCCTTCTCGCGAAGCACCTTAAGTGCCTCCTCCATGTTACCGTCAGCGGCCTCAAGGGCACGCTTGCAATCCATCATACCGCAGCCTGTCTGCTTTCTCAGCTCGGCTACGTCCTTAGCGGTAAATGCCATTCTACTTGTCCTCCGTTTTCTTATTCAGTGGCCTCGTCGCCTTCGGCAACAGCCTCTTCTTCGGCAGTTTCATCGGTCAGCTGCTCGCCGCCGCGCCCCTCAATCACAGCATCGGCAAGGGTGGTGCCAATGAGCTTGATGGCACGGATGGCATCGTCGTTACCGGGAATGATATAGTCGGCATCCTCGGGGTCGCAGTTGGTGTCCACAATAGCAATTACGGGAATGCCAAGCTTCTTGGCCTCCATCACGGCAATGTGCTCCTTGCGGGTATCTACCACAAAGATGGCAGAGGGCAGAGTATCCATCTCCTTGATACCGCCGTAGTTCTTCTCAAGGTCCTCGATTTCCTTCATCTTCTGAGCCGCTTCCTTCTTGGGGAGCAGGTTGAAGGTGCCATCCTCCTGCATCTTCTCAAGCTCCTTGAGACGGTTGATGCTCTTGCGGATGGTCTTGAAGTTGGTCAGCATACCGCCGGGCCAACGGACGTTCACATAGTACATACCGCACTTCTTGGCATCCTCCTTGATGCTGTCGGCAGCCTGCTTCTTGGTGCCGACAAAGAGAACTGTGCCGCCCTCCTCGGAGATCTGCTTCACGAAGGCATATGCCTCCTCGAACTTCTTCACCGTTTTCTGCAAATCGATGATGTGAATCCCGTTTCTCATGGTGAAGATGTACTCCGCCATCTTAGGATTCCACTTTTTGGTGGGGTGACCGAAGTGTACCCCGGCTTCAAGCAGCTGCTTGATGGAAATTACGAACATTTTCATGTCCTCCTTCTGGTTTTTCCGCCACAGAAGGTTTCTGGCGCCAAGACTCCTGCGAGCACCACAGACGCCGCCTTGCTGTGTGAGAATTTGATGTATCCGCCTTGCGGCGAACCTTAAGTATCATATCACATTTTAATCTCGCGCGCAAGGGGGTTTGGGAAATTCACAAAAAATTTACATTTTACCCTTCCGCGTTGCGGTTTCCGGCTACCGACGGGTGCGGTGGGTGGCGGCGCGACGAAGCAGGCCGCCCTACGGGCGGGGGCGGCGGATACAGGAGATGGGAAACGGGTGGTGCGGCTCCTAAAAAAGGGGTGCAGAGGCTTCATAGCTCGGGCGGGAGGCGGAGACAAAAACAGCGCCCCCCTTAAGAAAGGGGGGCTGCAGATGGGTGATGGAGTTGGGTGCGCCTTACACCTTCCCTCGCCGACGGGGGCGGCAATCCTTTTCGTCAGGGGGGAGAGGAATATCGTTTACCAGAATGATATCCTCCCCTATCTTCTGGATTTTATCCCACGGGACAACAAGGCGGCTCCCCTTCCGAACCCCTAAAAAGCCGTCCTCCGTGCATACGACAATGGCCGTGAGGTGACCGTCACACACATCGAATTCAATCTCGGTCACATAGCCGAGGCGGCGTCCGTCGCACACATTGATTACCTCCTTATTACGGAAATCCTCACTGTTGCAGCTTGGCATAGTTCTCCTCCTTACATAGTAATGCTTTCAAAAAAGAGTGGCTTCAGGCGACGGTAGAGCGCGGGGGCATCGCTTCCCGGCAGGGGATTTTGCCCGCGCCCGCATTCAAGGGTAAAGGAAGGGATTTGCAGGTCCGCTGTGGTAAAGTCGCAAAGCCCGCCATAGGCGGCAGGCCCCTCGGGGCATGCCAGCCGATAGCCCGAAAGGGCCGCCATCCTCTCGGCAACGGCACGCACGCCCGGAAGCTCGACGCCGCCGCCCTTATAGTAAATCTCCTCCCCTTGCGTGTGAAGAGACATGACAAGGCTTGGCATAGCACTGCGGATAAAGGCGGCAAGGGCGGCTGTTTCGGGCTCGGACTCCGGGCTTTCTCCGCTGTACCGCGTGGGAGTGCCGCCACGAATGCCCATAGCCCTCTCGATTTTTTTGTATTCCGAGAAGCCCACCGCATAATTATGATTGAGGTCTACCCCACGCGCATTGGCCTGCCAGGACGAAAAATCCCCTCCCTCTGTCATTCTCTCCCGCCGTGCGGCAAGGGGGTCGTCGCGCTCGCCCATCAGAATGGCAACACCGTCGGGATTGAGCATAGGCACGAAGGCGAGCATTCGCCTTTCCAAGAGGAAGGGAATGTCTGCCGGGGAGCTGCCTTTTCCCTCCGCAGCAAGGCACAAATCGCGGACAAAGCTGAGCAAAAGACGGCTTGTTATCCATTCAAGCGCGTGATGGGTCCCCACATAGAGGTGTACCCGCTTGCCGCTCCCGAGAAGAAGGAGCGGAATCTCGCGCCCCAGTATGCTCTGCCCAAGGCTCCGACAGAGAAGACACGGATGGGCGGAAAGAAGCTCCTGAATCTCCTCATAAAGGCGTGATGGGGTCAAGGGGGCGGTCATATCGCTCATTCGAAAATCTCCTTTTTCGTTCTTCCTTCATTGTATGCCGTAAACGCGCGTGCTATGACAGGGGATTGACAAGAGAGATTTTTGTGCTACAATAGAATTTGCAAATTAGCATGGGAGTACATATATGAAAAAAACAGTGCCGACAGGAAGCGTTGCCTCGCTTCTTCTTTGGTTTTTATTGGCGGTCTCGGGCGCCGAGCTCATTCTTTCGCTCGGAACGCCGCTTGCCTATCTCATAGCTACAGCTGTGCATGAGGTGCCCGCCTTTGTAGTTTTGCGCCTTTTTGAGTCAGCGGGGCTTCTCCTGCTTCTTATGACACTCGGTGTAGCCTTTGGCGCGGTGAAGCTCGGCCACCCCTGGCATGGGATGCTGTATCTTGCCGAAGCCTCGCTCGCCCACTTTTTCGGCTCGCTTATGGTTCTTGTCTGGCAGGCCCTCCTCTTCCGCCAGCCCGTCACCGCGAAGGAATTCGCCTTGCTGCTCGGCAACATACTCGACAGCCTGATTCTCCCCCTTTTCGCGGCCTACGGCCTTGCCCTCTGGCTCTTTCTCTCAAAGGCACCTGCCGATGAGCCGAGAAGCCTCCGCGACCTCTCCTCCTCTCCCGTCAGAGCCGCTGTCCTCGCAAGCTCACTTCTCTTTGCCTACCGTCTTTACGGTCAGCTTCTGACTACGAATGCGTTCTTGAAGGAGTCGTTTGGCTTCGCCTTTTTGAAGACCTCCGAGATAATCATTCTTTTTCTGGATTACGGCTTCGTCTTCGGCGTATCGGCGGGAGGGTATTTCCTCCTTCTCCTGGCGCGCCGCCGTTATCTTAAAGCCGCGAGACGCCTGCTCGAAAAAGAGGAATAAGCAGCGAAGAGACCTTTGCCAAAAAATACCCATTAAAAATCCCCCGAGGACCTATCCGTCCTTGGGGGATTCGTATTTTTCGCGTATGGAGAGAAGGAGGGGGGAGCTCGGCGACAGTGGCGTGAAGATGCAGCCCGAAAGAGACGCAAAGTGCTCCTCGCAAAGCTGAGACGGCGAAGCCAAGAGGCGCTCCTTCTCGGCACGGCTAAGCTGCTTGATGGCGTACTCGGCGCGCAGGGCCGCCGAAAGAGTGTCACATTCCCAGGCGCATAAAAGAGAACGGGCCCCTCTCGCACGGGTATAGGCAGCCGCCGCCCGTGTCCTTTCAAAATGGTCGCGCATCCGTCTTTCAAGATTGCGCGCGGTTCCCGTATAGAGGGTACCGTCGCGGCACAAAAGCATATAGACAAACATTACAGTCCCAAAAACTCCCTCTTTATCCTCTCGGCATCGGCAGAAAGAAAGCCCTGCGTCAGCACGGCTCTCCCGCCACCGCGGCCACCGAGGGCGGCGTGGAGCGCGGCATCGGTCTCTCTGACGTCAAGGGTGCGGGAGGCAAGCGCATAGCGGCAGCCCCCCTCCTCGGGCAGGAGGACGAGAAGCATGCGTGAGAGGGCTGCTCCCTCCTCGGCATAGGACGCAAGGGCCTGCGGTTCAAGGTCGGAATACACGAGAAGCTCTCTCTCCCCGCCCGAAAGCACAGAAAGCCGCTCGCGACGCAGCGTAGCAGCGAGGACCGCCGCGCGGCGACGCTCCTCGGAAAGTGAGGAAAGAAGCCTCTGAACCCCCTCGCCAACTCTTTCCTCGGGAACCGAAAGTGACACCGAGGCGGCGTGAATATTCTCCTGCTTCCGGCGGTAATCCGCAAGAGCGTCCTGCCCGACGGCAATACAGAGGCGCATGCCTCCCTTATAGTGCATGGCACTTATGATTTTAATAAGGCCGCATTCACCCGTGCTCGCCACATGGGGAGCGCAGCAAGCGCAAAGATCCACTCCCTCAATCTCCACAAGCCTCACGCCTTCGGTAAGCGCAAGCTTGGCGCGGTAGGAAAGGGTGCTAAGCTCCTCGGGTGTTGGCCACAGGACACGCACCCTGCGGTTCTCGAAAACAGCACGGTTGGCCGCCTCCTCGGCGGTGGCAAGCTCTTCGGCGGAAAGGGGGATATCGGTGTCGAGCGTAACCTCACTATCCCCAAGATGAAAGCCGACGTTGGTAACACCGTAAAGCGTGTGCAGAACGCCTGAGAGAATGTGCTCCCCCGTATGCACCTGCATATGGCGACGGCGGCGCACGGCATTCACCTCCCCCGCGACAGTTACACCGACAGCGAGAGGAGCAGCAAGAAGGTGCACCACCTCTTCCCCCCTCAGAAGAACATCGGTGACCTCCGTGCCGCCGAGGGTGCCGTGATCGGCCCCCTGCCCTCCCTCACAGGGAAAGAAGGCGGTGCGGTCAAGCGTGACGGCGTAGCCGCTGCCCTCCGCAAGGCAGGTGCGCACGGTGGCGGTAAAAGCGAAAAGATTTGGATTGTTTTCGTAAAGTTTGGTTGTCATATAAGAAATCTCCACGAAATGTGTGACTGTTTTTAAAGCACAGATACAAAAAAGAGATAGCAGGTGATCCTCTATCCCTTTTTTGTTATCATTCACTTCGCCTCAGCAATCGTGTTCACAAGCCCGACAATACCCTGCAGGTCACTCGGGATGATGACCTTGGTGGCCTGCCCGTTTGAAATCGTTTCAAAGGCCTCAAGCTTCTTGAGTGTCATAAATTCGGCAGAGGGAGCTGCGGCATTGATGACACCGATGGCATATGCCTCGGCATCCCCCATCTTGCGGAGTGCCTCTGCCTCACCCTCGGCACGGCGGATGCGGGCTTCTCTTTCGGCCTCGGCAGCAAGGATGGCCGACTGCTTGGCTGCCTCAGCGGCGAGGATCTGGCTCTCCTTCTTACCCTCGGCAACCAGAACGGCGCTGGCCTTTTCGCCCTCGGCACGAAGGATGGCCTCGCGGCGCTCGCGCTCGGCCTTCATCTGCTTCTCCATAGCATCCTGAATCTCTGCCGGAGGCTTGATATTCTTCAGCTCCACGCGGTTGATCTTGATACCCCACGGATCGGTAGCCTCATCGAGAATCGAGCGCACCTTGGCGTTGATGGTATCGCGCGAGGTGAGGGTGTGGTCGAGCTCAAGGTCACCGATAATGTTACGCAAGGTGGTAGCGGTCAAGTTTTCAATCGCCTTCAGGGGTTGCTCAACACCGTAAGCATAAAGCTTCGGGTCGGTGATCTGGAAAAAGACGACGGTGTCAATCTGCATGGTGACATTATCCTTGGTGATAACCGGCTGGGGGTCAAAATCGGCCACCTGCTCCTTCATCGAAACCTGCTTAGCGATGCGGTCAACGACAGGGATCAGCACATGAAGGCCGGTATCCCAGGTGGTGCGGTAAGCACCGAGGCGTTCAATGACGTAGGTCTTGGCCTGCGGAACGATCTTGATGTTCAACACCAGGATGATCAGAACGACCAGAAGAAGAACACCGATTGCAATTAAAAATCCCATACTTATTCTCCTTTTCTTTTTACGAGAGCCTTATTGCCCTCAATTGTTTCAAATACAACGTATGCCCCCTCCTCGATGGGCTCTCCGTCTGCCGAGCGAGCCGTCCACACGACGCCGCAAAGGCGCACAGCACCCGTAGCGGCGAGGTTGTCGATCCTCTCGGTCACAACCGCAACCTGCCCCATCAGACGGTCAAGATTGGTATCCCGACTCCGCTCAAAGTGCAGAAGCCGCTTAACGAGCGGACGGGTGGCAGCAACGAGCACAACCGAGCCCACCACAAAGATCACGAATTGCCAGGCAACCGGCAAGGTGGGAAAGATGGCCAGCACAATGCCGACGACGAGAGCGGCGGCGCCGAACCAAATACAGAGCAAGTCAACCGTCAGCACCTCAATAATGAGGAGGGCGACGGCAAGCCCGAACCAAAACCACATCCAGAACACTGCTTATCTAACCTCCGTTTCGCATTTCTGTTACCGTATTATCACACCAACCGTGAAAAGCAAATGAAAAAGTACCATTCAGAGGAAAAAGAGTCAAACGGCTCTTTTCCTGTTAAAGCCCCAGCAGTGCCCCCGCCAGCATAAAGTACACGAGAAGCGACAGGGTGTCCACAAGCGTGGTGATGAACGGGCTTGCCATCACGGCGGGGTCAAGCCCCACGCGCCCCACAAGAATGGGGAGCGCACTCCCTATCAGCTTGGCCACAACCACCGCGAGGCAGAGCGTGAGGCTGACCACCAGCGCAACCATGGGCGTTACGGCAGGGTTGCCGAGGATAAGACCGTCAAAGAGAAGCATTTTCCCGTAATTGACGGCACCGAGCACCACGCCGCAAAGGAGCGAAACGAGGAATTCCTTGCCAAGCACCCGAAGCACATCGCGGTAGGCAATTTCGCCGAGCGAAAGACCGCGGATAACCGTAACCGAGGCCTGACTGCCAGAATTACCGCCCGTACCCATTATCATGGGGATAAAGGCTGTCAGGATAACCGAGGAGGCGAGTGCCTCCTCAAAGGCGCCTATAATCATTCCCGTAAAGGTGGCTCCCACCATAAGAAGGAGCAGCCAGAGAATACGGGATTTGAAAATGGAAAAGGGCGAAAGGCGGAGGTACGGGCGGTCAGGGAGGGCGGTGATGGCCGCCATTCTGGCGAAGTCCTCCTCCACCTCCTCGTTGATGACCTCCATAGCGTCGTCTACCGTGATAATTCCCACAAGGCGCCCCTCACCGTCAATGACGGGGAGTGCCAGAAAGTGATAGCGCTCAAAAAGGCGGGCCACCGCCTCGCGCTCATCGTGCGTGGTAACCGAAATCACGTTCTCCTCCATCAGCTCCCCCACCTTCTTTTCAAGAGGGGAAATGAGAAGCATACGCGCCGTCACAATGCCGATAAGCATTCTGTGGCTGTCCGTCACATAGCAGGTATAGATGGTCTCGCGGTCTATTGCCACACGGCGGATATGCGCAAGGGCGTCGGCAACCGTCATTTCGGCATCCAGGCGCACGTATTCCGTGGTCATAATGCTGCCCGCGCTATCCTCGGGATAGGAAAGAAGGGCATTGACCGAGCGACGCGTTTCGGCGTCACAGTTGGCAAGGATACGGCGCACAAAATTGGCCGGCATCTCTTCAAGCAACTCCTTGGTGTCATCGGCGTACAGCTCGTCAAGGACGCGCCTCAGCTCATAGTCGCTGAAGGACGAAATCAGGGTTAAGCGCTCCTCCTGAAGCAGCTCGACCAGAACCGCCGCCGCCAGCTCCTTCGGCAAAAGGCGGTACATAAGAAGTCGGTCCCCCGGTGAAAATTCGGGCAAAAGCTCGGCAATATCCTGCGGCTGCCATTCGCCAAGGCGACGGCGAAGCGCAGGCCTGTCATGCTCCTCAAGGAGAGCGCGGAGCTCCTCAAGGACTTCTTCTTTTATTTCTTGCATTTGTTTCTCCTCCGCTATCCGTAGTTTCGGTGTTCCGTTTTCGCTACGAAGCCGAGGGCGGCAAGAGGTAGCCCATGCACCCCATGCCGAAAAAAGCTTATCCGGGTACCCGGGCCATGAGAGACGAAAGGGACCTCGCTCCGCCGCCATGCTTCGTTATTCGTATACTGTGGCCTGAACAACTGTCCACTGCGCCTCACCTCTCTTTTTGCTTTCAATAGTTATTACTATGCTTTCAGTATAACACGCCTTCCTTTTTTTGTAAAGAGGTTCTACGGAAATTTTCTAACCTCGTGGGGATAGCATCCGTCCTCGCCTGCCTCGGCATCGTATTGGACGACAAGCAGCTCACCGCGCGTGATAAGATGGGCGATTCCAAGCCGCCCGAGGTAACCGGAGGCACGGTATTCTTTTTGTATAGTTTTCTTTACCTCCGACAGTCTTTTGTCCGGTATATAAATGGATTTCGGCACAATGTGGTTGGGAACGCGCGTCATCACATCGTAAAGCAACGTATCCCTGAGAACCGCGGGTGACACAAGGGGCTCTGCCGAGGCATAGCAATAGAGTGCATCCACATATGAAAGGAAGGAGGTGCCGTGAGGCGGCACGGTTTTGCCGAAGCCCGAAAAGAAGGCAAAGGGAGTGCAGCCCCCCTCACCGAAGAGATAGGAAAGCGTCCTCGGAAAGCGGTGGCTGTTATACAGGCGCTCAAGCGCACCCTCGGCAGCATGAAGGAGGCGAAGGTCCTCTCGGCTCATGGTTTCGGTTTCGGTCACCTCGTAGGGAGGCTCACTCCCGAAGAGAAGCCCCGCATCGCGCAGGGCGGTGCCGTGCAGCACCTTCAGAAAGCCAAGCTGCAAAAGCGAGGGAGAAAGGGCGTATGCCCTCTCGAAGCCCGAGGCAAAGCTGTCGGGGGTTTCGTGCGGAAGCCCGGCAATCAGGTCAATATGAATTTCAAGATTCGGAAGAGCCGTAAGCTCGCGTATGCGCTCCTCCACACGAAGAATGTCGCCTGTGCGGCGTATGGCACGGAGCGTCGGCTCATGAAAGGACTGAATGCCGAGCTCAAGCCGAATGAGCCCCCTCGGCGCCGTGGCAAGAAGGGCGACATCCTCATCGGTAAGAAGCGAGGCTGCCACCTCAAAATGGAAGGAAATCCCGCGCAGGATACCTCGCCCCGCCTCATCAATCAAAAACCGCCAGAGCTCCCGCGCGCGGCGGCGGTTGGCGTTGAAGGTGCGGTCCACAAGCTTCACGGTGCGCGCGCCTGAGGTCGCAAGCGAAAGAAGCTCGCGCCTCACTCGCTCCTCGGGAAAGAAGCGAACTCCGCACCCCTCGCGCCCCGACAGACAAAAGGTGCAGGAGAAGGGGCAGCCACGCGAGGTTTCCAAATAAGCGATTCTCCCCTTGAGTGAGGCAAGGTATTCGGGGAGCACCGCGCTCGGCGGCACCTCCTCGGGCGGAGAGGGCGGCCTCTCGCACACCCCGTCCTGCCCCCTTGTGACACTGCCGGGAAGGGTGGTGATATCTCCCCCGGCAGCAAGGATATCGCAAAGCTCAGCAATCTGCCTCTCACCCTCGCCGAGAAGAACAGCATCGACGGGGCATTCCGTAAGGAAGGCCGCAGCATCGAATGCCACCTCGGGCCCACCCGCCACGATATAGAGCGAGGGGGTGCGCGCCTTCAGGAGCCGAACGAGCTCCGCGCTTTCGCGGCGATTCCATATATACACCGAGAGCGCGAGGAGGGTGGGCGAAGCGGAGAGAATTCTTTCCGAGAGACGGGCAATGTCCTCGTGAACGGTGGCCTCAAGCACCGTTGCCTCCACTTCGCTTTTGGCATAAGCACGAATCCCGGAAAGGAGACAGTAGGGAGCGGTAGCGGCATGGATATACCGCGAGTTCAGAGTGGAGAGCACCGCCTTGACACGGGTCCTTTCGGTAAGCATCGCAGGTCACCTCCTTTACCCTTGAAAAGGGCCTTAAAATGGGGAAAGCGGCAGCCCCCTCCCGAGGGAGGGCCGGCTGCCGGATTTTCTTATATCGCGGAATCATCTACCCTGCCTTTTTCTCCGTCGCAAAAGGCATGCATGCAGAGAAAGGACTATAGCATAGGTGAAAATAGCCACCGCCACAATGACGGCACCAGAGGGAATGTTGAGATAAAAGGACAGAACAAGCCCCGCTATTGAGAAGACCGAGGAAAGGGCTGCCGCCAGAAGAATTCGCGGAAGCAAGCGGCGCGAGAGGAGCGCGGCGGTGGCGGCGGGGGCGGTGAGCAGCGCGATGGTGAGCATGATACCCGTCACTCGCAGGAGAACCACAACCGAGAGTGCGATAAGCCCAAAAAGAAGATAGGAAAGCACTCCGGTTGCGAGGCCCGAAATTCCGGCAAAGGTCTCATCAAAGAGATAAGCCTTGAAGTCCTGATAGAAGAGAAAGAAGAGAAAAAGAGCAAGGAGGGTTGCCCCCAGCATCAAAAGGAGGTCAAGCCTCTCCACCGTAAGAATGTTGCCGAAGAGATAGGAATTCAGCTCAGCCGGATATCCGCCCGGAGCAAGCGCGACGAACACGATACCCGCCGCCATGCCAAAGGACCAGAAGAGCGAGGTCAGCACCTCAACGCGCGCGCCTCTGCGATGGCGCAGCGAACCGATGCCAAAGGCTGCCGCCAGCGAAAAAAGGACGGCACCGAGAAGCGGAGAAAAGCCCGCAAGGTAGCCAAGCCCGACACCGCCATAGGCCGTGTGGGCAATGCCCCCGCTCATCATGACCATGCGCTTTTCCACCACGATAACACCGATGAGGCCGCAAAGAACACCTGAAAGAATGGCCGCGGCAAGCGCCCTTTGCATAAAGGAATACTCAAGTATGGCTTCCATGACAGTCACAGCAGTCGCACCCCCCATTCTGACCGTGATTCCGCAAAACGCGGTGCGGCGCGCCGTGGGCAATCAAATCCACGGGGCAGCCATACATAGCCGAGGACACCTCCGCCGAAAGCTCAGGCTCACCGTGATACACAAGGGTGTGCGAGAGACAGGCGAGAGAGGTCACCGAGGAGGCAACGGCCAGCATATCGTGCGTCACCATCAAAACCGTCATACCCCCTCGGTTTTCCTCGGCCAAAAGCTCATAAATCCGTGAACGGGTGGCAGGGTCCACCCCCGAGGTCGGCTCGTCAAGCAGAAGAATGTCCGGCCTTTTGAAGAGCGCACGCGCGAGGAGCATGCGCTGAAATTCGCCCCCCGAAAGCTCAGAAACAAGGCGTTGAGAGAAGCCGGAAAGCCCCACGCGGGAGAGCACCTCCTCGGACCTGTCCCTCACCTCGCCCCTCATACGGCGAAAGGGGTGCAGCCCTCGCCCGAGCGATGCCGTCATAACAACCTCTCCCACCGTAATCGGGAAGGCACGGTCAAAGGCGGCAAACTGCGGCACATAGCCGAGGCGCGTGCGCCCCTCGGCAGCGGGAGCGCCGAAGATGGTAATCTCGCCGCAATCGGGGCGCACTGTGCCGAGAATAGCCGAAAGCAGGGTGGTCTTTCCCCCGCCGTTTGGCCCTATGATGCCAAGATAGGCTCCCTTCTCTACCGAAAGGCACACTCTCGTAAGAGCACGTGTTTTCCCGTAATTCACGGTTAAATCCCGAATTCCGATAGCCTCCATCACGGAGCCTCGCTTTCCATAGCGGCAGCTATTTCGCGCGCCATATTTTTCAAGTTCTGCAAATAATCCCCCGAGAGGGGAGAAAGCATCACGGCCCTGCCGCCTATTGCCTCGGCAATCGAGCTTGCCTGCCGCGCGCCCGTTTCCTCCTGATAGAAAATCACCTTGATACCGCGCTCACGCGCAAGGCTCTCTATGGTCGCCCTGTCCATGGGTGATACCTCGCTGCCATGCGCCTCCACGGCATGCATGGTGAGGCCGTACTCCTCGGCAAAATAGGCGAAGGCCGGGTGATAGGCGATGAACTCCTTCCTCTCGCACTCGGCAAGCATTTCGCGAATTTCGGCATCGGCTCTGTCAAGCGCGGCACAGTAGGCTTCCGCGTTCTCGCGGTAGAGGGCGGCACGCTCGGGGCGAAGGGACGAGAGCTCGTCCGCAATCATGCCCACCATATGCTTCACCCTTTTGGGCGAAAGCCAGATATGCGGGTCGCGCCCGCCGTGAATGGAAAGGTCGGGATACACGGCACGCACCCCGTCGGCAAGCGAAACGTGACGGGTGGTATCCGAAAGCGAGGGGAGAAGCGAGGTGGCCTCCATCGGTATGCCTATGGAGAAATACAGAAGCGACTCCGAAAAATCGGCCATTGCCCTGACCGTCGGCTCATAGCCCTCGGGGCTGTAGCCCGGCGGCACGAGCGCCACCACGTGAAAATCCTCTCCCGCAACGGCAGAGACGAGCTCCACCTGCGGGAGAATGGTAACGGCTATTTTTTCACGCCCGTCCCTATCCCCGCAGGAAAAAAGCGAGGGGACAAGCAGAAGAACGGCGAGAAGAAAAGAAAGTAAACGGACGGTGACCTTCATAGAATACTCCTTGCGGATTTCAAACGGCTTGCGTTTTTTACTGACATTAACGGCATTAACAGTTTCTATTTTCTATAAGTCATTATAACGCGCACACGCAACCGTGTCAAGCGCAAAAGGAAAAAAGAGAGGCAAAAGGGACATCTGCCATAAAGCAGGTTCTACCCACTGAAAAAGCAAAAGGAGTACGAGCAATTTTGTTCGTACTCCTTTTCACACGCCCTGCAAGGTATAGTGTGTTATACCGCACTATATTCTCGGATGGTAAATACGTGGTATTTTTGCTTATGAAAAAGCGATGTTACTCCTGATGTTCGCAACAATGTAACATTTGTCCACTGTACCGTAAGTGCTGCATCACTTACGGAGTAAGCATCACTCCCCCTCAAGGGCAAGCATCCTTCGGTAGATCTGCTTTATGACAAGGCGAAATACTGAAGATATACACTTTTTCGTTTATGTACCGAACGGCGTTCCGAAGATGGCAACCATGAGGGCATACATGATGGGGAGTGAGACAACACAGAGGGTATGCGAGATCATTGCCATACTTGCACCCGTTTCGGGATTTCCGCCGTATGCCTTCGGAAAGACGATGGTGTTCAATCCAAGTGGCGTAGCGGTAGCAAAGAAGCAGAAAAAGAGCACGTCGTTGCCGATTGAGAGGTCAAAGAGCAAATTCGCAAGGGCCTTGACACCAAAGAGTGCCGCAACGAGCACGGCGGGAATAAAGACGAGACGCAGGACGGTTGCGATATAGACCTTCTTTTTTTTGAGCATTCCGATAAAGTCGAATCTTGAGATCGTAACGCCCGCAAGTAGCATTGCCACAGGGCCCATACAAGCCTTGAGCGAATCGAGTGCCGAGAGAAGAAATTCGGGCAGATATCCGCCGAGTCCCGACAGCCCCATTACAGCACCAACAAACATTGCAATGGTGGGCGCGTTGAGCAGACGCTTGAGGCCCGCTCTATTTTCTTTACTCTTGGGTGTCAAAACGCTGATGCCCCACGTGTAAATCACAATCGAGAGTGGTAGGCAGAAAAGCTTGTAATAGGCAAGCACCTTCTCGCCAAAAAGTGCAAGCACGATGGGGTCACCGATGTAACCGCTGTTGGCAAAAGTGAGCGCATAGCTGTAAATGCCTCGCTCGGCGTTGTTTTCTTTTACAAACAACTTGGCAAGCGGGATTGCAATTGCCATAGCGATTAACACCGAAATACACGCCAGGAAGATATTGGTACCGTGTGTCGAAAGCGAATCGATGGTGCAATAGCGGAGCATCGTCATAAAGCTCAGGGCAGGACATAAGATCCAAGTTTCCATCTTTGCCATGGTCTCGCTTGCGGACTCAGGTAGAATTTTTGTTTTCGCCGATAAAAAGCCGATGGCAATACAAAAAAAGAGCGTTAACATCGGTGTCAATGTTGCAAGAAAGGTTGTCATACTTGTGCCTCATATAAGATTTTAACACATTGTATCACGGTACGACCGGATTGTCAATGAAGTGCTGATTTTTAGCGTGAAATATTTTATGATCGATGTGATAATTATAGCACACATATGAGTTTTCTTCAGATCAACAAAGGATATTTATTGCGGATATAAGCCAAACATCGGTTTTTTAGCAAAGCCCCCCTCCTTCCTGCCGCAGCAAAGCCGTGCACACCGCCGTTTTTTAAGATTTCGCGGAGCAAGGCTTGACTTTTTCCTGTTTTGCGCTATGATAGAAGAAGTGGCAGTGCCGCCGTGAGTTCGAAACCATCCTCACGAAAAACAAAACTAAGGAGAAAAATCATGAACCGCACCCACCGTCTGACACTTGGGGGGCTGATTGCCGCCCTCTATGTTGTCCTGACCTTCTTTTCCTCGTTGCTCGGCATCAGCAGCGGTGTCATTCAGTGCCGTCTCTCCGAGGCGCTCTGCGTGCTCCCCGTCTTTCTGCCCGAGGCCGTGCCGGGCCTCTTTGTCGGCTGCCTGCTTTCCAACCTTGTCACAGGAGCCCCTCTCCTTGACATTCTTTTCGGCAGCCTTGCCACACTCCTCGGCGCTGTCGGCGCATATCTCCTGCGGCGCCTTCCCCTCTTCGCCCCACTTCCGACTGTGCTTGCTAACGCCGTCATTATTCCCCCTGTGCTGGTCTTCGCCTACGGAGTTCCAGAGGGCTATTGGTTCTGTCTTATCACCGTCACGGCGGGTGAGCTGATTTCGGCTTACGCGCTTGGGCTTTTCTTGTATTTTGCGCTCAAAAAAAGAAGTAAAGGATTGTTTACAAAACGATGAAGCACACCACCCTTTGCTACATAGAAAAGGACGGGGCCTACCTTCTTTTGCACCGTGTGAAGAAGGAGCAGGATGCGAATGCCGGAAAATGGATAGGCATCGGAGGGCACCTTGAGGAGGGCGAGACGGCGGAGGAATGCCTCCTGCGCGAGGTCTATGAGGAGACCGGGCTCACGCTCACGGAATACCGACATGTCGGTGACGTTTCGTTTTATTGCGAGCCGTGGCCGCCCGAGGTGATGCACCTCTTTCACGCAACAGCCTTCCGCGGGAGTCTGTGCAAGGAATGCCGCGAGGGCGTTTTGCGCTGGGTGGACAAAGGGCAAATGGCCTCCCTCCCTATGTGGGAGGGCGACAAAATCTTCCTTAAGAAGCTGGAGGAGGGCGGAGAGCCCTTCACGCTCTCGCTCTATTATGAGGGCGAACGGTTGGCAGAGGCGCGCTTCGGCGATAAGACCGATTAAATTTATCCAACAAGCGTCTCCCGTCTCCTTGACTATTTTTCTATTCTATGGTATACTGTTTTGTGTATTTGCTTTACCTTTAATGAGAAAGAGAGGAATGTAACAATGACAAAAGCGGCATTTGTAGGCTTCGGCGAAGTCAACACC
>JAZSHY010000032.1:0-12572 GCA_045533505.1 Eubacteriales bacterium
CAACTCCTTGGCTCACAGAACGACATGGCTACGATCCGACTTTAGGCGCACAGAGCCTGGTCTGATTCGTGAGTAGCATCTCCAAAACGAAAGAGACACGCATCGCGTGTCTCTTTCGTTTTGGAACGTGTTGACAAAAAAGATGCCGTTTGTTTTTTACCTGTTTGCATTGAAGATTTCAAAATTCTCGCAATAAAACGAAAGATTTCCGTCTTCATAATCATTTACAAAAAAGCGAGTGTCTTTTTGATAACCACGAAAACTATAATCTAATATTTCAAAACCGCAAATTTGGAAGGGATAGGATATTTCGGAAAGCTTCAATTTTGACACATTTTCAAATACGATATCGTAGGTGTTTTGATTTTCAGAAACGCATGTCATTTTTACGGCGAGTTTTTCATCGTTATGCTCTATTGAAAAATCACAAACAATAATTGATTTTCCGTCAATATTAGAAAAAAGATTGTTATTCATATATCCACCGCCTTTCTTGATTTTATTATAGCATAAAAGCATAATTTTGTCAATAAATCATTCCATATTAAACTTCCTTTCGGTTGGGTTGACACCATTATACCGAAAGGAAGTAGTAAGTCTGGATAAGTTTTTGAAAATTATTTGTTATCGATTTTCTTTTCAATTGTAATACAAGATGACGTAAGCATTCTTTGTATTCTGCCGCAGAGGTTGCGATATGTTTTGAAGGTTGTTTCGTCGATCACCTTTGTGTTATAGAGCAATTTGAGCCAGCTCTCCGTTTCGGCACACTCTTTTCTTGCAATCTTGAATTTAGAGAGCATATCGGAAAGGCTTTGAGGATATTGCGCTTCGGTAATATTAGCAAACACACTTGACGAGGATTTGCGAAGTTGGAAAACGGTGTTGGAATTGCCGCTGATAGATTTGCAAAGCAGTTCACATTTTGTTGCGAGCTCTTCTGAATACTCAAGTAAAAGATTCTTCGCCATATCATTCTCCTTTCGCATCCTTCGCATCCCAATCACGCCGAGGGCGTGTATGAAATCCGCCGCAGGCGGTATGTCCTCAGCCCGTTAGGGCTGTATGGAATCATCCCGAAGGGATGTATGTTATCAAGCCGACGAAACATGCACGCTTGCGCGTGATGCCATGTGCGACTCCGTCGCAATTACATACAATGCGCAAGCGCATTGATTACATACCAAGCCTCCTTCGTCGGCTTGGATAAAAAATTCCGAAAGCTAATGCTTTCGGAATTTTTTGGAGGCGCCACCCGGAATTGAACCGGGGATAGAGGTGTTGCAGACCTTTGCCTTACCGCTTGGCTATGGCGCCACGGGAAACTGCCCTATCATTATAACACCATTCCTTTTCTTTGTCAAGGGAGAAAGTGCTTTTTTGTAATTTTTTCGTAAAGAGGCGGAATAGGGGCTTTTTTGCCTCTCGGCGGTAGCGACCTTTCTTGACTTTGCAGCCTTGTCGTGGTATACTTAAGGGGAACCGCTTCCTATGGAATCTATCCTAAGGCTATGCCGATTTTTTCGAAAGGGTTACTCCATGAAACAAAACGCAAAGCTGCTTCTCGCCTTTTTTCTGAATTTTTCTTTCAGCATATTGGAGCTTGTCGGCGGGCTTCTTTCGGGCAGCATTGCCATTTTGTCCGACGCCGTTCATGACCTTGGCGATGCCTTCAGCATCGGTACCTCGCTTGCGCTGGAAGGAATCAGCCGCAGAAAGCCAAATAAGACATACACCTACGGCTACTACCGCTATTCGGTGCTCGGGAGTGTTCTTCAAGCATCGGTGCTGCTCGTCGGCTCGTTTCTCGTTCTGTACCACGCCGTGCTTCGCTTACAGAGCCCCGTACCGATTGATTATAACGGAATGCTGCTTATCGCGGTCATCGGCTTTACTGTCAATTTCGCCGCTGCCTACTTTACTCGGGGAGGCGGCTCTCTCAACCAAAAGGCCATCAATCTGCACATGCTGGAGGACGTCCTCGGCTGGGCCATTGTGCTTCTCGGCGCCCTTTGCATGCGTTTTACAGATTGGTATTTCCTCGACCCCTTGCTTTCGATTGTCCTTTCTGTTTTTGTCGGCTATCATGCGGTGAAGCACCTGGGGACGGTTTTGGATATTTTTCTTGAAAAGGTACCCAAGGGTATTGACCTTGAGGAGCTTCGGCAGCACCTTATGGGAGTGGAGGGCGTGATAGAAATTCACCACCTGCACGTGTGGAGCCGAGACGGCTACCGCAGCTCTGCCACGCTTCACGTGGTAACCGAGGCCGACACCGCAGAGGTCAAGAGGCACATACGGGAGGAGCTTGCCGAGCATGGCATTGACCACGCCACCATAGAATGCGAAAAAGCAAACGAGCACTGCAGCTGCCCGGAATGCTCTGCCCCCGAGCGCAGTAGCCTCGGCGAGCACCACCATCACCATCACTGAGCCGCCGTTTGACAGCTGCCAAACGGCTCTTTGCCGAGGCTTAAGGAAAAATAAAATCGCAAAAAGGGATTGACAACCTACCGCTTTTGCGCTATAATAGCATGCGTAAGTTCCTATGCAGATGTAGCTCAATGGTAGAGCGTGCGCTTCCCAAGCCCAAAACGCGGGTTCGATTCCCGTCATCTGCTCCACAAAAAACAGGCCTGACAGTGTGTCGGGCCTGTTTTTTGCTTTGCCAAAAGGAAAAGCCGTGAAGCTTCGGCTTCACGGCTTTCTTTCATTTTCTTGAAAGGCTGTCGATATAGCGGCAAGCGGCAAGGGCGGCCACAGCACCGTCGGCGGTAGCCGTGGTGATTTGGCGAATCGCCTTGCGGCGGCAGTCACCTGCGGCAAAGACGCCCTCGGTCACGGTGAGGCAATCCTCGCCCGAGGCGAGATAACCGCGCTCATCCAGCTCGCAAAGCGAGGCGAAGGGCTCGTTCTCGGGAACCTGACCGATGGCCACAAAGGCGGCAGTCACGTCAAGACGGCTCACATCGCCGCTTTCGGTGTTCCGAAGCGAAAGTCCTTCAAGCCGTCCATCCCCCAAAAGTGCCTCCACTACCGTGGAAAGAATCACACGCACATTCCCGCGCGCGGCAATATCCTCGCAAAGCGAGCCCTCACCCGTGAGGAAGCCGAGGTTCTGAACCACCGTCACGCTGCGGCAGATATCCGAAAGCATAGCAGCCTCCTGGAGAGCAGAGTTCCCTCCGCCGATAACCGCCACATCCTCCCCCGCATGAAAGGCTCCGTCGCAAATGGCACAGTAGGAAACCCCGTGGCCGCAGAGTGCCTCCTCCCCGGGGAGCCCCAGCATACGGTGATGCGAGCCGGCTGCGACAATCACCGCGCGGCCAAGGTACTCACGCCCCTCGCCGACCACCACGCGGGTGTCACCCTCGGTGCGGAGCGCCGTCACGGTGCAAAGGTCAAGCTCGGCACCGAGGTCCATTGCCTGCTCCACCAGCTTATCGGCAAGCTCCATGCCCGAAAGGGCACGGAAGCCGGGGTAGTTCTCCACCTTCGGTGAGTGGGTAATCTGCCCACCGAAGGTTTCCTTTTCGAGTATCAGCACGCTCTTCCCCGCGCGGCGCCCGTAAATGGCAGCCGTGAGACCCGCGGGGCCTGCGCCGACCACAATGATGTCGTATACCATAGGATTACGCTTTCCTGTTTTCCTCAATAAACTTACGGATGTTCGACAGGTTCGAGACCACGGAAACCACGCGGCCCGCCTGCTCAACAACAAGGGTGGGGGCAGCCTCCACGCCGTACTTCTTGGCCATCTCGGGCTCCTTATCCGCGAGAATCACCTCATAGGCGAGCCCCGCCTCATCAAGGAACTTCTTGGCCATCTTGCAGTTCGGGCAGGTAGTGGTGGCGAAAAGAATCAGAGCGTCGCCCGCCTCGGCACGCGCAGTGCAGGCACAGCCGTCGGCGGCGGGAGCCTTCTTCACCTCATCCTTCCGACGCGCCATAGAGGCGGCGGCATTGTACACGCGGCGGTCACGGTATTCCTGCGACTTACCGTCGTTCCAGTTCTTGACGGGACGATAGTAGCCCGTAATACGGCTGTACACCTCGGTTGCCTCTCCGCATTCGGGGCAGACAGCAACCTCGCCTGCGATATACCCGTGGTTCTTGCAAACGGAATAGGTGGGCGAGAGGGTGTAATACGGAAGCTTGTAGTTCTCGGCAATCTTCCGCACGAGGGCGGCGGCAGCCTTCCAATCCGGGAGGCGCTCGCCAAGGAAGGCATGGAAGACCGTGCCCGAGGTGTAGAGCGTCTGCAATTCATCCTGAATGTCAAGCGCCGCAAACACGTCGTCGGTGTAGCCGACGGGCAGGTGGCTGGAGTTGGTGTAGTAGGGGGTTTCGCCCTCGCCCGATGCCGTACGGATGTCGGGGAAGCGCTTTCTGTCGTGCTTGGCAAGACGGTAGCTGGTCGATTCGGCAGGAGTGGCCTCAAGGTTATAAAGGTCGCCGTACTTCTCCTGGTAATCCGAGAGACGCTCACGCATATGGTTGAGGACGTCGCGGGTGAAGGCCTGGGTGGCCTCGGTGGTCATATCCCCGCCCAGCCATTTGGCATTGAGGCCAACCTCGTTCATGCCGACAAGGCCGATGGTGGAGAAATGGTTCTCAAAGCTTCCGAGGTACCGCTTGGTGTAGGGGTAAAGCCCTGCCTCAAGAAGACGGGTGATAACATCGCGCTTGATTTTCAGAGAGCGCGCGGCCACATCCATCATGTGGTCAAGGCGGCGGTAGAAATCCTCGGGGCTCGAGGCAAGGAAGGCGATACGGGGCATATTGATGGTGACAACACCGATGGAGCCCGTGCTTTCGCCGCTGCCGAAGAAGCCGCCCGACTTTTTGCGGAGCTCACGCAGGTCAAGACGCAGGCGGCAGCACATGCTTCTTACATCGCTCGGCTCCATATCGCTGTTGATATAGTTGGAGAAATAGGGGGTGCCGTACTTGGAGGTCATCTCGAAAAGGAGCTTGTTGTTCTCGGTTTCGGACCAGTCGAAGTCGGCGGTGATGGAGTAGGTAGGAATGGGGTACTGGAAGCCGCGCCCGTTGGCATCGCCCTCAATCATCGTTTCGATGAAGGCACGGTTTATCATATCCATCTCGGCCTTGCAGTCCTTATACTTGAAGGGCATCTCCTTGCCGCCCACAATGCAGTTCAGCTCGGCGAGGTCATTCGGCACAGTCCAGTCCAGCGTGATGTTCGAGAAGGGAGCCTGCGTGCCCCAGCGGGAGGGAGTGTTGACACCGTAAATAAACGACTCAATGCACTTCTTCACCTGGTCATAGTTCAGGTTGTCGGCCTTGACGAAGGGAGCAAGGTAGGTGTCAAACGAGGAGAAGGCCTGAGCGCCCGCCCACTCATTCTGCATAATGCCGAGGAAGTTAACCATCTGGTTGCAAAGAGTGGCAAGATGCTTGGCAGGGGCAGAGGTAATCTTGCCCGAAACGCCGCCGAGCCCCTCTTGAATCAGCTGCTTAAGCGACCAGCCTGCGCAGTAGCCCGTGAGCATCGAAAGGTCATGCAGATGAAGGTCGGCATTCCTGTGGGCGTTGGCAATTTCATCGTCATAGATTTCCGAGAGCCAATAGTTGGCCGTGATGGCACCCGAGTTTGAAAGGATAAGACCGCCCACCGAATAGGTCACGGTGGAGTTCTCCTTCACACGCCAGTCATTGATTTTCAGGTAGCCGTCCACGAGCGACTGATAGTCAAGCGCGGTGTTCTTCACCTCACGGAGCTTGGCGCGCTGACGGCGGTAAAGAATGTAGGCCTTTGCCACATCGGCATAGCCGCCCTGCACGAGAACATTTTCCACCGAATCCTGAATATCCTCAACCGCAATCAGCCCCTCCTTCACCTTGGGGGCAAAATCGGCTGTGACCTTGAGGGCAAGGAAATCGATGACCGACGGATGATACTCCTTCTCCTGTGCCTCAAACGCCATGGTAATGGCCTTGTTGATTTTGTCGAGCGAGAAGTCAATAACCTTCCCGTCGCGCTTCAGTACTTGATACATAGCTTTTTCCTCTTCTGTCATGTATTTTTTATTTTTATTATTAACTCTTTCTTCACTCACATACCGCGCAGGGCGGCTTTGGGAACATAGGGGAGCACCGCCGCGAGGCAGGCGCGCATCTTTTCGGGCGAGGGCTGCGACAGCCCCTCCCCTATCAAATCGCCCGAATCGGTAAATCTTTGCAGAAAATAGCGTTCGGTACCCGCAATCCATTTCCCGATAGCCGAGAAATCCTCGGGCTCATGCAGCTCCTCCACCACCGTGGTGCGGAACTCAAACGGTGTCGCCCCCCGCATGAGGAGCGCAGCACTTTCGAAAACCCCTGTCGGCATCGCGGTAAGCCCCACCGTCATCGGATATTTCTCGGGGCTCGCCTTAATGTCCATCGCGACGTAATCCGCAAGCCCCTCGTCAAGGAGGGCAGCAAGCGCCTCGGGATGAGCACCGTTGGTGTCCAGCTTCACGGCATAGCCAAGGGCGCGGATATCACGCAGGAAGGGAGCGATGTCAGACTGGCCAAGCGGCTCACCGCCCGTGACACACACTCCGTCAAGAACACCCTGCCGCTTTTTCAAAAAGGCAAAGAAAGCCTCTGACGAAAGCTCACTCTCGGGATGAGTAACCAAGGACGCGTTGTGACAGAACGGACAACGGAAGCCGCAGCCCACGGTAAACACGGTGCAGGCCACCTTCCCCGGGAAATCCAAAAGCGTCATTTTCATCAAGCCGCCAAGCCGCATTTTGCCCTCCCCGCAAGGGAAATTCGAGCTTTTTCCCTTTTTTCAGAATCCTTATTTTGACACAACATATGGTGTTGGTATTTTTCATTTTAAACTATATGTTGTGTTTTGTCAAGAGGATATTGTGCTTTTTTATACCAAATTTCAGTGACTTTTTTTGTGCAATATGCGAGGTGTGCAAAAAATGTCAACTTACATTGTCAAATCGGTGCCGGGTGCCGAAGAAAAACGACAGAATTTCTCCCCTCCAAGAAAAAAAGGGCCCGAAAAGACGCCCCTCGAAGATAGAAATAAAAAAGCCGCAAACTCTCGTTTGCGACTTTTTGTTTGGAGCGGATTACGGGGCTCGAACCCGCCACCTCCACCTTGGCAAGGTGGCGCTCTACCAAATGAGCTAAATCCGCATAAGCGACGCTTGGTCGCTGGTGCCTCCGGTCGGAATTGAACCAACGACACGAGGATTTTCAGTCCTCTGCTCTACCAACTGAGCTACAGAGGCAAATGGCGACCCGGATGGGGCTCGAACCCACGACCTCTGCCGTGACAGGGCAGCGCTCTAACCAACTGAGCTACCAGGCCATTGATATTGCCGAATATAAAATTTGGTGGGAACAATAGGGCTCGAACCTATGACCTCTTGCTTGTAAGGCAAATGCTCTCCCAACTGAGCTATGCTCCCATGCTCCCAAACAGCCTTTCCTTTGAGGCTTTCTCATTATAACAAAGCTTTTTGCTTTTGTCAAGCCCTTTTTGCAATTTTTTTCGTTTTTTTCAAAAAGAGCGCAAAAGCAACCGAAAATCTCCCAAGCACCGAAAAGAAAGGGGAATCTCTTAAAGAGGATTCCCCTTTCCACGGGGGCTATACCGAATATACCGCCTGGCATATTCCGGGGGCGCTCAGGACTCTCCCTTCTTTCCGCCCGAGTTCTCCCCATTCCGACAGCCGCAATCACTCTTGCCGTTGCCGGCACACTGCCCGGCATACGGGCATCCGATGCATTTCTGACCGCGCCGCTTTGCGCGAATGATATAAAAGGCTGCCGCACCGACGGTCAGAACGATTGCGGCGATTGCAATATAATCCACGATATTCATAATTATGCTTTGAGGGCGTTTTCCGCGCGGAGCTGCTTGTTCTTTCTGACAATCATTACAGTGAAGACAGCCGCAATACCGAGAACGATGTCGAAGCCGACAATAGGCATCCAAGCGGCACCGAAGCTCCCGCCCGTGAAGAGTGTGCCGAAGAAGAACACAAGAAAGCCGACGGTATAGCCAACCGCAAGCTGAAGTCCGATACCGCAAAAGAGCCACTTCTTGCTCTTTATCTCGGCGTTCATTGCACCGAGAGCCGCAAAGCAAGGGGGCGTGAAAAGGTTAAACATAAGGAAGGCAAGGCCTGCCACAGCCGAGATGCCGCCCATCTGGGCCGCCCCTATCTCACCGACGGCCTCAAGCTCCTCGTTAATCAGATTCTCAAACATAAATACGGTGGCAAGAGTGGAAACAACGCACTCCTTTGCGATAAAGCCCGTAACAGCCGCGGCTGCCAGCTGCCAGAGAGTCACACCCACGATAGGTGCGATAACATAGGCGATAGGAGTCGCGATAGCGGCAAGAATGGAGTCGGAGGGGTCCTCCGCTATCCGAAGATTCCAGCCGTAGGTCTGCATCATATACACGACGAAGTTACATACGAGAATAACCGTTCCTGCCTTAACTATGTAAGCCCAGCCTCTCTGACACATAGACTTGAGCGCCTGAACGAAGGAGGGGACTTTATACTCGGGAAGCTCGATAATGAAGAAGGACCTTCTTGCCTTGTGACCGGTAAGCGCATTGATAAGGAGGGCACAAAGAAGGATAATAACGATACCTGCGAAGTACATCGTAACGCCAACCCATTCAGAGCCCTTGAAGAAGGCACCGGCAAAGAGTGCGATAACGGGGAGCTTCGCGCCGCAGGGCATAAAGGGAGTGAGCATAGCGGTTGCTCTGCGCTCACGCTCGTTACGAATGGTACGGCAAGCCATAACGCCGGGGATAGCACACCCCGTACCGATGATGAAGGGGATAACCGATTTGCCCGAAAGGCCCACCTTCTTGAAGATGGGGTCAAGTACAACGGTAGCGCGAGCCATGTAGCCGCAGTCCTCAAGGAGTGCGATGAGGAAGTACATGACCATAACGAGAGGCAAGAAGCCGACAACGGCTGCCACACCTTCAATAATACCCTCAAGGATAATCGCTTGGATCAGATCGTGAGCACCGCTGAGCCACCCCGCAACAATCTCCTTGAACCAACCTATCAGGTCAACAAGGCCAAGAATATGCAAATCGCCAATATCAAGACCTTCGGCAAGCCAAACACCGGGGCCTGCCTGAGAGAGCCAGAACACAGCCCACATAATAAGAGCGAAGATCGGAATACCGAGCCACTTATTTGTAAGAACGGCGTCAATCCTGTCGCCGACATTTCTATCCTTTGTGAATACCTTGCGGGTTTCAACCGCCCTTACGATGCGGTTCACAAACTCGAAGCGCGCTCTGTCAGCCGATTCAACAGCAGCTTTGTCGGAAAGGTCGAGCCCCCCCTGACGATAGGGCGCCTTCTGTTTCTGCCCTGCCAAGGATACAGCAGTGGAAACAAGCGCCTTAAGCCCTTCGGCTGAGGTAGAAACCGTGGCGATTACGGGGCAACCGAGCTTGGCCGACAGCGCATCTGCGTCAATTTTGGTTTCCTTCTTCTCGTTAAGGTCACTCTTGTTCAAAGCAACAACAACCGGAATCCCGAGCTCAAGAAGCTGAGTCGTAAAGAACAGGCTGCGGCTTAAATTGGTAGCATCCACAATGTTGATAATAACATCAGGGTTTTCTTTTTTTACATAGGAGCTTGTGATGCTTTCCTCGCTTGTGAAGGGAGACATGGAGTATGCGCCCGGAAGGTCAACGGCAATCAACGGTTCACTACCCGCATACGCTTTTTTAACGGGATGCTCTTTCTTGTCAACGGTAACACCGGCCCAATTGCCCACCTTTTCGCTACGTCCGGTCAGAGCATTATACATGGTGGTCTTACCCGAGTTGGGATTGCCCGCCAAAGCAAGTCTCATGTTAGATTTCCTCCTTATTTTAATCCTATCGCGGATGAAGTACTGTCCAAGAAGGTGGTTAGCAATTGCTAACCTCCTGGCAAAAAAGAATGGGCACACTGTTATTTAGCATGCCTGTTCTGTACTGTATTCGATGAAATTACAGCAAAATGGCTTCGGCAAGCGCACGGTCTATGCTATACCGTCCGTCTTTAATGGCTACCACACAGCCGCTTCCCCGCCGACGTACCACGGTAATCGCCTCTCCGCTGTAACAGCCAAGAGAGAACAGGAAGGCTTTGAGCTCCTCATCATCGGCCTCAATTTTGCGTATGATGTATTCCCTTCCCTCCTGTGCTTCCCACAAACTCATCGCAAGCCTTGCCTCCGTAGCATTCCGGATTTTCGTTGGTTAGCATTCGCTAACTCATATACAGTATACTTCGGTTTTTCTTTTTTGTCAACCGCTTTCGATGTCATTTTTCAAAATTCGTTTGCTTTGCCAAGTTCGCTCGCGTATGCGGCCCATTTCCATCGACAAAATGCACAAAGAGAGGAGGCTCGCTCTCATTTGCGAAAGTATCTCTTGAAAAGCCGTCAATCCTATGATATAATATTACGGCGAGGGTTTATTTATAACAATATGAAGGAAAACACGGGAAAAGAGGAGATTTTCATGGCGCTTCACGAATCGGGGCAGATGTATTTGGAAGCCATATACGTCTTGCTGCAAAAAAGCGAAAAAATACGGGCCATTGATATCGGGGCCTATCTCGGCTACTCCAAGCCGTCTGTAAGTCGGGCCGTTGGGATTTTAAAAAGAAGCGGTTATATTTCGGTGGATTCGGAAGGGTATATCTCCTTGGAGGAATCGGGCAGGGCGATGGCCGAGCAGCTCTACGAACGGCACACCGTGCTGACCAAAATGCTGATGGCTCTCGGGGTTGACGAAGAAACCGCTACCGAGGATGCCTGCCGAATAGAGCACGTAATCAGCGAAAAATCCTTCTCGGCGGCAAAAAAACACTACTTGCATTTCAAGAAATAGCACTGCCTCTTGCTTCGTGAAATTCGATTTTTGCAAGCAAATTAGGCGGTTTTTTCAAAAGCACAGGCTTTTTGTCCTATGCCATATCGGACTGCTGCCTAATGAAAGGGAGGGCTATGAAAAAGCTGTTATTTGGCAAGCTTAGAGAGGCGTTGTTTTCGGTGTTACCCGTAACGCTGATTGTTATTATTCTGAATCTCACTCCGCTTTTGGAGTTGTCGCTGGGCGAAATGCTGATTTTCAGCCTTTCTGCCGTATGCCTCATTTGGGGCATCGGATTATTCACCTTAGGAGCCGACGTCGCGATGACGCCTATGGGGGAGCATGTGGGCTCCGGACTTATAAAATCGAAAAATCTTAAGCTTCTTTTGCTTATCTGCTTTGCCCTCGGTGTTTTCATCACGGTTGCCGAGCCGGATTTAACGGTTTTGGCCAACCAGGTCGGCAGCAGGCTCATTGTTTTGTTTGTGGGGATCGGGGTAGGTCTTTTTTTGATTTTTTCGGTTTTGAAAATTGTATTCAAAAAAGACCTTGGAAGCATGCTCGTCTATTTCTACATGGTTTTGTTTGCTCTTGCCCTTTTGGTTACAGCAACCGAACCGAGCAATCTTCGTCTTTTGCCCTTAGCCTTTGATTCGGGCGGAGTCACGACAGGGCCGATTACCGTCCCTTTCATCATGGCCCTCGGCGTGGGTATTGCAACGACGATAGGCGGAAGGAACGCCAGTGAAAACAGCTTCGGCCTTGTTGCCATGTGCTCAGTCGGGCCCATTCTTGCCGTTCTGCTTCTCGGCATTGTGAGCAACGGGGATATTTCGGTCCCTAACACAGAGGATTATGGGTTCGCAGACAGCATAGGTGAAGCCGTCCTGCACACGCTTCTCGGCACCGCAAAGGATGTCTTCATCGCCCTCGGGCTCGTTTTGGCCTTTTTCTTCGCCATCAACTTCATTTTTCTGAGGTTGCCGAAGAAAAAGCTGCTTCAGATATCGGTGGGTGCGGGAATTACTTACATAGGTCTTGTTATCTTCCTGACCTCGGTTCACGTCGGATTTATGCCTGTCGGCTTTAAGATGGGGCAGGAGCTTGCCAAGGCGTCTCCCGTGGCACTCGGCGTGGCAGGCTTCATTTTGGGGCTTGTCGTTGTTCTGGCAGAGCCCGCGGTGCACGTTTTGAATAAGCAGGTAGAGGAAATCACAAACGGCACTGTATCGAAGACCGCCATGATGATTGCGCTCAGCGTGGGTGTCGGCCTTTCCATCTGCCTTTCGGTTATCCGAATTCTCTTCGGCTTCTCGGTGCTCTACTATCTGATTCCCGGTTATCTTATCTCGCTCGGGCTTTCTTTCTTCGTCCCCAAGATATACACCGCTATTGCCTTTGACTCGGGCGGCGTTGCGTCCGGCCCACTGACCTCGACCTTTATTCTGCCGTTTGCCATCGGGGCGTGTGTCGCGGTGGGCGGCGACATTCTGTCCGATGCCTTTGGCATTGTGGCCATGGTAGCCATGACACCGCTGATCACCATTCAGCTTCTCGGCTTCACGGCAATTTCCAAAAAGAAGGTGAGCGAAAGGCTTGCCATGAAGCGCATTTTGGATGAGAATGACGATCAGATCATTCGCTTTTTATAGGAGATAGGTATGCCAAGAAAAGCTACAAAAAG
>JAZSHY010000011.1:0-27651 GCA_045533505.1 Eubacteriales bacterium
GTTACCTACCAGGGTGAAAACCTGATTCTTCTTGACAATGTAACAGACACCTTCACGGTGTACCGCCGTACCGACTACGGCGACCTGCTCGTCGGTGCGCTCGCCAAGGAAAATGACCGTAATTACAGCGGTGCGGTAGAGGCCTGGAAGGACGTCTTGAAGTACAATAACAACTTCGATACCGCGTATATCGGTGTCGGTAAATCGCTTCACCGCGAGGGTAAATACGAGGAGGCAATGGATTACTTCCGTTCGGCCTACGACACCGCAAATTACTCAAACTCTTACAAGGAAGTGAGAAAGCAGTGGATTTCGGGCTCCTCGCTCGGCTTTATCCCAAACATCTTCCTGATTGTTATTGTGGTGGCAGCGGTTGCCTTCGGCTTTATCAAGCTGATGGGCTTTACGAAACGCCTCAATGCTGAGGTTGCCGTACGGCAAAACCGCACGAAAACCACCTATTGGGAGGAGCTGGCCTATTGCTTCCATACCTCCTTCCATCCCTTTGACGGCTTCTGGGATTTGAAGCATGAAAAGCGCGGCTCTGTCCGTGCCTCCCTCACCTTCGTGGTTATCACGGTGCTTGCCTTCTTCTATCAATCCGTGGGTACCGGCTTTATCCTCAATCCTCAGGGCGGCATTTCCACGATTTTCTCTCAGATTATATCGGTTGCTGTTCCTCTGGCTCTCTGGATTATCGCCAACTGGTGCCTGACGACGCTCTTTGACGGCGAAGGCTCCTTCCGCGATATTCTGATTACCGTGGGCTATGCGATTGCTCCCATGCCGCTGTTCCTTATCGTCTCCACCCTGCTTTCCAATGTGGTTACCGCAGAGGAGTCGATGATTGTGTCGTTGATTGTTTCCATCGGCTTCGTTTGGTGCGCTATGCTCCTTTTCTTCGGCCTTATGGTAATCCACGACTACTCCATGAGCAAAAACCTTCTGATGGTCATCTGCACCATCTTGGGTATGGCGGTTATCATCTTTATGGCGGTCCTCTTCTCGGGGCTTATCACCAAGATGATTTCCTTCGTTTCCTCCATCATTACCGAAATTGCATTCCGTGCATAATAACGAGCAAAGGAGAAAGTGAAAATGAAAAAAATAGTATCCGTTCTGCTCGTTATGGTGATGCTGTTCGGTGCAGTCTCCGCCCTGATTCCCGAGGCTACCGTAATTTCCTATGCCGCGGGTGAATCGGGGAGCGCGGGCGGTTATCTTGCGGCAACTGACCTTGCCGTGACCAAGGCCTATAAGGACCTTGCCGATAAGCTGGAAAGCGACCCGAATCTTAAGCTCCAGCTTGCGGTGCGTGCCGACAACGGCATCACGTATCAGCTCTATGCTAACGCCTATACGGGCGAGGTGGTTTACTATAACACGGCAACCGGCGAGGGTGTAACCACCAACCCGTATGACATGGCTGAAAATGAGAACATTTCGGAAAGCGTAAAGGCACAGCTGATGTCTCAGGTCGTGATTTCCTATAAGGGGACCGACGGCTCCTTGAAGACCATGTATAGCTTTACCGAGGCTGCCCGTCGCGGTCAGATTCAGCTGAAGCCCATCAAGGACGGCTTCCGTATCCAGTACGCTATGGGGCGTGAAAACGCGAACTATCTTATGCCGGGCTGGATTACCGAGGCTCGCTTTGAAAAGATGATTTTGGAGCCGCTTCGCAAGTATATGGCCGAAATCGAGTCTATTTACTCCAAGGATTCCGAAGAGTACGGCTGGGCAGAATTCTATTTCCTCCGCGTGAGCTCGGCCTACACCAAGCAGGACCCGAATGAGTACATCGGCAAAACCGATGCCAAGAGTAAGACTCTGCTCAAAGTCATGCAGAAGGCCTTCCCGATTACAGCAGAGAAGGACCCCGCAACGGGTAAGAACTATGTCATTTATACGGTTGATGAAAAGCTGACCGAGGTGCAGAAGGCCTCCTTTGAAACCTTGATTCGCACCTTCTGCCCCGACTACTCCTATGAGGAGCAGGCGCAGGACAACCAGGAGACGCAATACGTCTCGAAGGCAGAGGTTCCCGCCCTCTTCAAGCTCTCGCTTGAGTATACCATCAATAAGGAAGACGGCTCGCTTGATATTCGTTTGCCCGCCAACGGCATTCTCTATGATGAGACGCTCTTCCAGCTCGAAAGCATCAGCACGCTGAATTACCTCGGCGCAGGTGCCATGAGTACCACTACCTATGGCTCTTACTTTGAGGATACCGAGCAGTCTGCTAAGCTTTACGAGGGGAACGCTGCCGATGAGGTTCTCTATGACGGCTATCTCTTCTATCCTGACGGCAGCGGTGCCATCTTCGAATTCTCGGATCTTTACACCGACACCAATAAGCCCGCGGTGGCCTGGAGTGGCAAGGTATACGGTCAGGACTATGCCTACTATACCGTTACCGGCAAAAATCAGGAGGTAATCCGCCTGCCGATTTACGGTGTTGTGTCCACCACAGGCATCAAAGAGGTGCCGATTCTGAATCCCGACGGCACAACGAAGAAGGACGAGAACAACAAGACGATATATGACCTTGTTCCTGTGAAGAGTGGCTTTGTCGCCATTCTTGAGGAGGGCGAGGCTATGACAAGCCTTTCGCTCGCCTTCGGTGCAACCCGTCACAATTACGCCTCTGTGTTCCCCACTTATTATCCGCGCCCGAAGGACACCTACGACCTTTCGGATTCCATCTCTGTCAGCGGCGAAACCGAGTGGACGGTAGTGGCTGATCGCAAGTATACGGGCAACTACCGCACCCGTGTTGTGATGCTCTCGGAGAATGCCGGTGATTATGCGCCGAGCTGGGTGGGAATGGCCACGGCCTACCGTGACTATCTCCTTGAGGACGGTATCCTCAATCCTCTGACTCTTGCCGACGAAACGCAGATCCCGCTTTACATCGAAGCCTTTGGTGCATACGAAACCCAGAAGCAGATTCTCTCCATGCCTGTGAACGTCAGGGTTCCGCTTACCACTTTTGAGGATATCGGCTCTGTTTACAAAGACCTTTCCGAAAATGCGGGTATCTATAACCTCCATTTCAAGCTGACGGGCTTTGCCAACGGCGGCATGAGAGCCACCTATCCCACCAAGCTCAGCTGGGAGAAATCGGTGGGAGGGAAGAGTGGCTTCCGTGACCTCATTTCGATGGCGAAGGAAAAGAATTTCGGTGTATATCCCGATTTCGATTTCTCCTACCTCAGCAACGAGGCCTCCTTTGATGGGGTATCGCTTAAAAAGCTCGGTGCCCGTACGGTTGACAACCGCTACTGTAGCAAGCAGGTCTACGATGCTGTTTACCAGCAGTTTATGAACTTCTTTGATATGTGCGTGGCGACGAACCTCATTAGCACGCATTATGAAAAGTTCGACAAGAAGCTCTCCGCTTATCAGAAGGACGGCAGCTTCGGCCTTTCGGTAGGTACGCTCGGCTCCGACCTGAACTCCAGCTTTGACGAAGACAATCCCATCAACCGCGAGGAGGCAAAGCGCGACGTTGCCAATCTCCTCAGCTCGATGAAGGATTCGTACGGCAGTCTTATGCTGAACGGCGGCAATGCCTTTACGATCCGGTACGCCGACCACATTCTCGGCATGCCTCTCTCGGGAAGCAATTATCGCTACGCGAGTGCCTCGGTTCCCTTTATGGCCATGGTTCTTCACGGCTATGTGAACTATGCGGGTGCTCCCATCAATATGTCGGGTGACACGGCTTACAGCCTTCTCAAATCGATAGAGAACGGTGCATATCCTTATTTCCTTCTTTCTTACAACGCAACAAACACGATGCTCCTGAAGAAGGATAAAGCACTCAGCAAGTACTATTCGATTCGCTATGACATATGGCGCTGGCAGGATCCCGACGAAAAGACGACTGACGGTACCTTGGTTGAGCAGTACAAGAAAATCAACAGTGTTCTTTCCGACCTTCAGACAGCTACGATGGAGAACCATCAGTTCATCCGCGGCGAGCGCGTGCTGAAGGAATACGAGAAGGAAGCCAACAAGGCTGCCCTTGAGGCCGCGGTGCTCGCATCGGTTCGTAACGAAATCGACAAAAAGCAGTCGCTCCTGCTTGAAAAGCTTGGCAACGGTCTTGGAATCTATATGCTTGCCGCCGCTAAGGATGCCGAGCTTTCCGGCTATTCCACCATTACGCCGAAGCGCGTGGCGCGTAGCCAGCTGTCAGCCTATCTTGCCAACAAGGACAATGGCTTTTCGCATTTGTCCGAGGAAGAGTGCACCTCGATTGTTGATGCGTATATCGACGGTAAGGGCCTTGCAGACCTTCGCGTTATGCGCGGTCTTCGCACGGTAGTGAATACCGATGAGGCAAGCATCTGGGCTGCTATTGAGGCAGGCGTGCGTGGTACCTTCTCATCCGAGGAGCTTTCGCGCATCCGCACGAAGGTGCAGGCCATTCTGGCTGAGTATTCCCAAAATGCAACGGCGCCGATTTATGCAGGTCTTGCAAGCATTCTCGGTGCGACTCCCAACGATGAGCAGATAGCCTACTTCAACTGGCTGGTCTATTCCGGCATGGATGATGCATCGGTGAGCGAGCGTGCGGCTGAGGGCTTCTCGGTGACGTTGGATGCCGCCAAGGTGGCAGAGATGCTCCTGCTTGTCAAAAACACCCGTGATGCGGGCCAGGTTCTTGTTGTGGGGAACACGGCAGAGATAGATTTCAACTTCAACACCACCGATTCCTCGGCAACCGACGGCGATTCTTATGCCGATACGGCCTACACCCTGGATGACGAGCGCATTGTGATGGTTACCTATCGCAAGGCAAACGGTACCTTGGTGAGAATTGTGCTGAACTACAACATGTTTGATGTTACCGTTAAGATTGACGGTCAAATCCATACTCTCGGTTCCTATGGCTGGAAGCGCATTGATTCGTGAAAGGAGGCTGACGTATGTCTAAATTCAGTGAATTTTTCAGTACTGTAAAGAAGAAAACGGCAGCCGCGGGCGGCTTTTTGAAGGAAAAGACCGCCCCCGTCACGGCGGCAGTAGCCAAGGGGCTTGGAGCTACTAAGAAGGGAATCTCGGCTTTTGGGAAAAAGACGGGGCTTTCCAAGATGATTCGTCCCGCCTCGCTGGATAAGCGCAAAGCGAGAAACGGCTGGCTTTTTGTTCTGCCGTTTGTCCTTGGCATCCTGTTCATTTACATTCCCGTTATTTTCGACTCCATCTGGTTCAGCCTTAATACGCTCGGCACGATTAAGGGCGGTGGCTTAAAGCTCACCTTTGAGGGCTTTAAATACTATTCCGCGGTGCTCAGCGATCCGACCTTCGTGCAGAAGCTTGGGGAAGGCATAGGTCAGCTTGTGCTCGACATTCCTGCTATTGTCATCTTCTCGCTCTTTATTGCGGTTGTTCTCAACCAGAAAATGATAGGGCGTGCCGCCTTCCGTGCCATCTTCTTCGTTCCGGTTATTATTGCCACGGGCCTTATGGACTCCATCAACGCAAGTGATATCCTGGCCGACCAGATGCAGTCGGGCGGAGGAATTGACACAGGTAGCAGCGGCGGCTCCACCGAAATTATATCGGCTCTTGACATTCAGGCACTCTTTGCCAACATGAAGGTTGGTTCGCAGTTGGTTTCGTATGTGACGCAGCTGGTCAACGATATCTACGATGTCATCAACCGTTCGGGCGTTCAGATGCTGATTTTCCTTGCCGGACTTCAGTCCATTTCACCTGCGATTTACGAAGCATGTAAGATTGAGGGTGCTACCGCGTGGGAAACCTTCTGGAAGATTACCTTCCCGATGATAAGCCCGATGATACTTGTGAACGGTATCTACACCATTATCGACTCGTTTACAAGCAAATCCAATGTGGTGATGACCTTTATCCAAGGCAAATACGATATGGGCCGTGAGCTGGCAACAGCAATGTCCTGGACCTATTTCCTGGTCATCATGCTGATTATCGGTCTGTTTGTAGCTATCGCGTCGGCATTTATCTTTTACCAGAGAAGAGATTGAGGAGGTAAAAAGTAATGAATGCAGAAAACACTCAGACAGTACAGGTAAAAAAGGTAACCAAGAACCGAATCCGTGTCGATTACGAAGGGAAAATGTCCTTCTGGCAGCGCTTTAAGCTCAAGGTTACCTCCACGTATTTCCTCACGCAGCTTCTTTGGTACATCTTCCGTCTTGTTCTTCTCATCGGTATCTCCTACGTTATCCTCTTCCCCTTCTTTTCTAAGATTGCGGGCTCCTTTATGGCGTTTGAGGATTTCGTGGATGTTACCGTTCGCGTGATTCCGAAGCATTTCACCTTAGATACCTATAAGGCTATCTTTGTGGAAAACAATTATTTGGATGCCTTCCTGAACACGACGCTGCTTTCGGTTTCGGCGGCGCTTTTGCAGACCTTCGTCTGTACGCTTGTCGGGTACGGAATTGCGAAGTTCAAGTTCCGTGGCAATGGGCTTATCATGCTCCTCGTGGTGCTTACGATGATAGTCCCGCATGAAACCCTTCGCTTGTCCTTCACTATGCATTTCCGGTACTTCGATTTCGGCGGTCTTGCGGGTATTCTTCGCGAAGATGGGACACGGATTTTCCCCGGTATTTTGCAAATTTTCGGGATAGGTACTCAGAGCCTTCTCAACACCTTCTGGCCCATCCTGATTATTTCGGCCTCGGGGCTCGCCTTTAAGAACGGTCTTTACATCTTCATGATGCGTCAGTTTTTCCGTGGCGTTCCCGACGAGCTTGAGGAATCGGCGTATGTGGACGGTGCCACTACGATGCGCACCTTCTTCAACATCATTTTGCCCCTTTCGGTGCCTATGATGATTACGATTTTCCTCTTTGCCTTCTCCTGGCAGTGGACGGATGAGTTCTATACCACACTCTTCTTCCCGACGGCCAATAAGGTTACTCTTATGCCCGATATTGTGGCTATTCCTCCCTCGCTGGTCGTCAACGAGGCAGGTAAGAGCCTCTACGAAACGGCTATCAAGAACACGGCGGGTATTATGATTATTCTGCCCCTTGTCGTGGTCTATCTCTTCTGCCAGAAGTATCTGGTGCAGGGAATTGAACGCTCGGGTATTGTAGGCTAATCCCTAAGGGAGGGGCTCTTCAACAAAAGCCCCCCGCGTGAAGCGAGCTCAAGCTCCTTCATTCGGGGGGCTTTTATTTGTTGCAAAACGAAAACCACGCACAAAAGAGTGCGGTGGGGGATAGGCTTATCGGTGAATAACTGTCCTCCGTTTCATGGGGTACTTTTTATTAAAGGTACAGGAAAAGGGAAGGGGAGGCCCCTTCCCTTTTCTGTTTTCCCGCCTCGGTCAGATGGTAGGAAAGCAGGGTGCGGATATTAATTAGTTCGCGGCAGGCGAAAGCTTTACTGTGACGTAGCCTGCTCCCGTGGTGGAGACGGTGATACCCTCAGCAGTGATGGCAGAGGAGTGGACGGTGAAGCTGTCCGTTTTCGTGTCTACCGTAACCGTGCGCCCGATAAGATAGTCGGAGTTCGGGAGAGCCACAGTCGTTTCGGCAACCGCCTTGTCGGTGTGAAGCGAGAGGTAGACGTCATCTCCCACAAAGTACCAGTCCACTGAGAAGAAATCCTCGTGTAGCTTTGTGGTGGGCACATTATATCCGATGAAGGAGACTTTCTCTCCCGCCACTCTTTCTTTGGACGTCGAGAGGTAAAGGTATACCTTAAGAGTGCCCTGCCAGCGTCCGAAGACATCGCCTGATATCTCATTTGCGCGGTTTTCGACAGAAGCCGCACCGAAATGCGGATAAAAGCCTACGCCAAAGCCCATAGTGCCTGCGGCATCAATGAAGTGATACATGCTTCGGACCGAGGCGCCGCCGCGCCCGTAAACCGTGCTGCGATATGCCTGTGCCGTCGGCGTACCAATGTTGGTGGAGCCGGGAGCATAGATATACTGTGTGGTGTTGACAAGGTGCTTGGCCTCAAGAGCCGGGGACATAACGCCGAGCCACTCCCCCTGCTTGAGGTCGCGGTTTATTTCTACGGTTTGGTAGCTGGTGAAGGAGCCGTTTTTGTGGAAGCGGCGCGTGGTCAAAAAGGAAACATAGGATTCCTTGATCATGTCGTCGTGACAGCTTTCGTTGGTATTGAATCTGACGTTTTCTGTGAGATGGTTCAGTATGGCGGGGAGATACATGATATCGTAGCGCTCATAAATATCAATGAAATCGCCGACATAAATTCCGTTCTCGGAGATGTCTATCTCGTTTACCCCATCGAGGAAGACGTGCTGCACCACATGGTTGATGGCCACGCGGAGCTGCACGCGTGTGGCATTTGCCTGAACGGTTAGCGAAGGCTCCCCGTTGTTAAGCAACTGGTCGGGGTCAGGGGTCAGGACGTCGCTTTTCTTAAGCATGCCCAAGACCTCGGCGTCACTGCCTTCGGCATATCTCGTGAAGTCGCCGTCCTCCATGGCAGCATCGTCAAACGGGCAGAACCAGAGCACAGTGTCAAGAGCCTTTACGAGCACATATTTCTGGCCGTCTGATTCTCGGGTAAAGACGATGCCGATGTCGCGCTCGGTAAGCTTCTTTGTGGGCTGCGGAATCTCAGAAATCAAAGAGTAGCCGTGACCTGCTCCGATGTAGGTTCCGTTTAATGTAATGGGAGTCAGACAGTCTCTTGAATTCTTGAAAAAGTAGGGTGAGGCTTCACCCGTGAAGAGAGAAAAAACTTCAGCCTCGGCGGTGCTTTGGGGAATTTCGTAATTATCCCAAACGGTGAGGCTATTGTTGTTGGCGGAGTAGCGGAACAAGCCGGAGGTGACAAAGTCATAGCCTGTCTTCATCCAGTTCTTGGCACGGATATAGAAGTCGTTGCCCGATATGTTCATAACCACGCCGTTCCCAAGAGCCGGGGTGTGCTTGCCGAATTCGTAATGCTCAGCCAGCATCTGAAGCGGCTTTCTGCCCGCGGCGTTGGCTGCGGGGCAGAGGACCTGCCAGCTGTCGCTTCCCACAGGGGCATGCTCGAGGCTTCCACCCCTCTCACGCAGACGCAGGGTGAGGGTTTCCGCCGGCTTCTCCAAGATTTGGTTGGCAATGTTTTCAGCACTTGCATGCTTGAGCGTCACCGTGAGAATTCCCGTTTGGGTATCAAGCGTGAATTCGGAGGTAGCACCGCTGTATCCCTCTCTCGGTAGGACCGTACCAAGGTTCTGCGTGGTACCATTCCTGAATGTAAGCTTAATGGCTCCCGCATTGGTGAGCCTTGCGCTCACAATCGGATTTTCAACAGTCGGCGGGACTGTGGTTGTTGGTGGGAGCGTGGTGGTCGGTGCCGTGGTGGTCGGCGCCGTCGTGTCTTCGGGCTGTGTCGGATTGCAAGCGGTCAAAAGAAGGCAAGCAAACACGAAAAGAAAAAGCATGAGAATAAGCCTTGACGATTTCATAGAATCCTCCTCAAATCCAAAATGCACACGGAAGTGCAAAGCGCAAAAATATACAATATTATTATAACATAGTACAGGAGAAATGACAACTGTTTTTTTTTACAAAAAGAGCCCGGTTTTTTTGTGGAATACAGCGAGGGCGCGGAGAGCAAAGAAAAAGCCCCCACAGTCCGTGAGGGCTTTCCTTCATCTGCGAAGGAGATGGAGCTGGTAGTCGGACTCGAACCGACGATCTGCTGATTACGAATCAGCTGCTCTGCCAACTGAGCCATACCAGCGCAAAGACCTATATCATTATAACAAAGGGGGTGGCCTTTGTCAAGGGATACGAAAAAGAAACTTGAAAAAAGTTTTCTCCGCACCCAAGACGGCCCCTGCTTGACAAGCCCAAAAACTTATGATACTATGAATGCAGTAAGAAATGGAGGTCTCGGCCTTCCGAAAGGAGAAAGCACAAGCTATGGAACTTACCAGCCCCTCGGTTATTCGCGCACTGATGGACGAGGCGGGCATTTCCTTCCGAAAGGAGTTCGGGCAGAACTTTCTTATCAACAGAGAGACGGTAGAAAGAATTGCCGATGCGGCCTCCGGGGAGCGTGAGAGCCTCATTCTTGAAATCGGCCCCGGCATAGGCAGCCTCACCCGTGCGCTCAGTGCACGGTATCGCAGGGTGGTTGCTGTGGAGATTGACCGCGGTCTCATTCCCGTTCTCGGGAAAACACTTTCGGACTGTGACAACGTCAGGGTGGTTGAGGGAGATGTGATGAAGGTGGACCTTCGCGCGCTTCTTGAGGAGGAGGCGGGAGGACTTCCTGTGGCGGTATGCGCCAACCTCCCGTACTATATCACAACGCCGATTCTTATGCGCCTTTTGGAGCTGCGTCTTCCTATCACTTCGCTCACGTTGATGGTACAAAGTGAGGTGGCAGACCGACTTGCCGCCCCCGCTGGGAGCGATGCCTACGGAGCCATTACGGCGGTTCTCGGCTACTATGGCGAGGTGCGCCGTCTTTTCACGGTGGCGGCGGGGAATTTCCTCCCCGCGCCGAAGGTTTCCTCTGCCGTTATTAAACTCACGCTCTATAAGGAGCCGCGCTTCACGCCAAGCTCCGAGGCCTTCTTTTTTCGCACGGTGGAGGCCGCCTTTTCTCAGCGGCGAAAAACGCTTGTCAACACGCTATCTTCTCTCGGCACAGGGCTCGATAAGGCTGCACTCACCGAGCTTGTTGTTTCGCTCGGCCATAGTCCCACCGTGCGGGGGGAGCGGCTTTCCACCGCTGATTTTGTTGCGCTCTCGGATGCGCTCCTTGCCCATATGAAGCGGTGATTTTGCAATAAGAAAAAGCCCGAAAGGGCTTTTTCTTATTCGATTTCCACTGTGACGCGCTTGCCGCAGGTATTGGCAGCGGCCTTCATGACCGTGCGAATGGATTTGGCAATTTTCCCGTGATGGCCAATGACCATACCGGTATCCTCCTCAGCCACACGAAGCACAAATTTGATGTCATCGCCGTCCACGGTTTCCTCCACCGAAACAGAATCCGGTGTGTCCACAATGGCGCGCGCTATGTCGGTCAGAATTTGCTTAAGCTCCATACCGTACCTACCACTTTACCGATTACTCGGCTGAGGCGCTCTTTTTAAGAAGAGCCTTCACGGTTTCGGTGGGCTGTGCGCCCTTGGCAATCCAGGCGGCGGCGGCCTCTGCGTTAATCTTGATTTCCGCAGGGGTGGTCATCGGGTTGTAGTAGCCAATCTCCTCGATGAAGCGGCCATCGCGGGGATAGCGCTCGTCAGCCACTACTACACGGTAGAAGGGAGATTTCTTTGCACCCATTCTTCTCAGTCTGATCTTAACCATTGCTTTTTCCTCCAAAAGTTATTATTTTTTATAAAAATCCGATTTAGAACGGAATTTTCATTTTGCTTCCGAAGAGCCCCTTCATTTTCTTAGGGGAAGAGAACTGCTTCATCATTTTTTTCATTTGCTCAAACTGCTTTAAAAGCTTATTGACCTCCTCCACCGAGGTGCCGCTTCCCGCGGCAATCCGCTTGCGGCGCGAGCCGTTCAGCACCTCGCTTGGGTGCAAACGCTCCTCCTGTGTCATGGAAAGGACAATCGCCTCAATCCGCGCAAGCTGCCTCTCGTCCACATTGAGGCTGTCGGCGGCTCCCGGCTTCATACCGGGGAGCATGGCAAGCAGCTGATTCAGGTTTCCCATCTTGCGAAGCTGGCGAAGCTGCAGGAGAAAATCGTCAAGCGAGAAGGTCGCCTCACGCATCTTCCTCTCCATCTCGGCGGCTTCCTTTTCGTCGATGGCCGCCTCGGCGCGCTCAATCAGAGACAGCACATCGCCCATGCCCAGAATGCGGGAGGCCATGCGGTCAGGATGGAAGGCCTCAAGGGCATCCATGCCCTCTCCCGTGCCGATGAATTTGATGGGCTTGCCTGTGATATATTTCACCGAGAGGGCGGCACCGCCGCGGGTATCACCGTCCATCTTGGTCATCACGACGCCCGTGATGTCAAGCTCTTGATGAAAGGCGGAGGCCACGTCTACGGCATTTTGCCCCGTCATAGCATCAACAACCAGAAGAATTTCGGTGGGCGAGGTCTCTCGCTTAAGACGGCTGAGCTCCTCCATCATGGCACTGTCGATGTGCAGGCGTCCTGCCGTATCAATGAAAACAAGGTCATGGCCATGCTTTTTGGCATGCTCAATGCCCGCCCGTGCAATCTTGATGGGGCTCGTACCCGTTCCCATGGAAAACACGGGAACGCCTACCGTCTCACCTACAATCTTAAGCTGGTCTACCGCCGCAGGGCGGTAAATGTCACAGGCGACAAGCAGGGGAGACTTCCCCTTTTTCTTGAAGTGAAGGGCAAGCTTGCCCGTGTGCGTGGTCTTACCTGCGCCTTGAAGCCCCACCATCATAACCACCGTGGGCGGCTTTGAGGCAATTTCCAGCTTCGGGGACTCCGAGCCCATGAGAGCAATCAGCTCTTCGTTGACAATTTTGATAATCTGTTGGGCAGGAAGCAGGCTTTCCAGCACCGTCTCTCCCACAGCACGCTCGGTAACACGCTTGATAAAGTCGCGTACCACCTTGAAATTGACATCGGCTTCAAGAAGAGCGAGCTTGACCTCACGCATGCCCTCACGGACATCGGCCTCGGTAAGCTTGCCCTTGTTGCGAAATTTTTTAAACGCTGCCGACAATTTTTCGGTTAAGCCTTGAAACATGGACACAGCGCGAAAATCCTCCGTTATTCTTCGAGATAGCTTTCTAAAAAGCGGTCAAGCTCTTCACAAAGCGTACGCACGGTAGCATCTCGGGAGGTGGACAGTAGCCTCATGTGCGCTCGTATCGCCTCGGCATCACGGCACATGGCACGGTGACGGGCGGCAAGGCCCAGCTGCTTCTCCCAGAAAAAAAGCTCCTCTTCTCCCTTTTTCAGAATGTGTCGCACCCCTTGCCGCGAGATATGCTCTTCCTCGGCAATTTCCGCAAGCGAGAGGTCGTCCCCATAATAAGCGGCAAGCAAATTTCTCGTGCGCGGGGAGAGAATTTCACCGTAAAAATCAAGGAGAAACTCTACCGTTAAATTTTTTTCAAACACGGCGAAACACCCCTGTAAAGTTATTTACTTTACAAGTATATCACGCTTTTTTCGATTTGTCAAGAAAAAATCAAAAAAAGTTCAAAAAAAGACTTGAATTTTTCAGAAATATATGGTATTATCTTAAAAGTATGCAGGTGAGTGCTTTTTCACACCCTCTCAGGTGATAATGCAGTCCGAAAGCAACAAATAATTTGGAGGAAAGTATCGTGCCGAACATCAAATCTGCCAAAAAGCGTGTGAAAGTGACCGAAGCGAAGGCCCTGCGTAACCAGATATTCAAAACGCAGATGCGCACCCTTTCGAAAAAGTATGATGCTGCTGTCGCCGCCGGTGACGTGGCTATGGCTACCGCCGCATACAAGGTTGCTGTGAAGAAGATTGACCAGGCTGTTGCCCGCGGCATTCTTCACAAGAACAACGCAGCACACAAGAAGAGTGCATTCACGAAAAAGTTAAACGCTATGGCGTAAGCAAAAGGCACTGCATGGGCAGTGCCTTTTTTGCTTTTCGTTATAATCATCCTTTCGGCTCCCGTCGGCAGTATCGAAATGTGTCAGAACGGATATACTGCCAATGAGCAGAAAGGTGGTATGTATGAAACAAAGCGGTGTACTTCTTCCCATTTTTTCTCTTCCGGGCAAGTTTGGCATAGGCACGCTCGGCAAGGGGGCACGTGATTTTTTGGATGCGATACTGGCGGGGGGCTTTTCTCTTTGGCAAACTCTGCCCTTTGGCCCCCCTGACGCTTACCGTTCCCCGTATGCCGCTATCTCCTCCTTTGCGGGCGACCCTGCTTATCTTGACCCCGAGGAGCTTTATTGCCTTGAGCTGATAAGCCGCGAGGAGCTTCTGTCGCTTTGCATGCCCGAGACAGCTGAGGTGAATGCATCGGCTCTTTCCGTGCGCATGCCCGTGCTGAGACGGGCGGCGGAGAGAGTAGAGCGGGTGTTGCTTGAGGACTTCCTTCATAGGAATCCCGAAACGGCTGCCTATTGCCGAAGCAGGGCAGAGGGCGGCTCGGAGCTTTTCTTCGAGGCCTTTCTTCAATATGAATTTGACCGTGAGTGGCAAGGACTTTTGTCGTATGCCCATCGTATCGGAGTTTCACTTATGGGTGACCTCCCAATTTACCCTTCGGCAGACAGCACCGACCTTCGCCTGTATCCCGAGGCCTTTCTCCTGGACGGGTGCGGCCTCCCTCTCGGAGTTGCCGGTGTGCCGCCCGATTCCTTTTCGGCGGAGGGGCAGATATGGGGTAATCCTCTGTATCGTTGGGATGCCATGCGGGAGGACGGCTTCCGCTACCTCTCGCTTCGCTTCCGCTATCTCCTTGACCGCTTTGATGCCCTGCGGCTTGACCATTTTCGCGGCTACCATTCCTATTACCGTATTCCGCGCGGTGAAGGCGCGGCTTCGGGGCATTGGGAGAGGAGCTTCGGCGAGGAGCTTTTCGAAATTCTTGCCCCCCTTATGGAGGGCAAATGCATTGTGGCGGAGGATTTGGGTACCTCTCCCGAGCTTACCGACCCTCTCCGCCGCCGCTTCGGCTTTCTATCCACGCGCCCGTTGGCCTTTGCCAATCCCGAGGATGCGACTGACCGCTATCTTCCCGAAAACTGCTCGGGTGACTGCGCAGTCTACACGGGTACGCATGACAACCTGCCGTATGCCGCACTTCTTGCCACTATGGACGAGGCGAAGAGAAGGGCGCTTGCCGCCCGTCTCGGTGCTGAGGCGGGGGAGCCCTTGGTCGCGGCGGCTATCCGCGCGCTTTTGCATTCCGCGGCGGCCCTTGCGGTCTTCCCGCTTGCCGACCTCCTTTTCCTTGGCGAGGAGGCAAGAGTCAATACCCCTGGTACCGTGGGGAAGAATTGGCGTTGGCGTGCCACCTCGTGTGACCTCGCGCGCCTTGACACGGCAGGCTACTGCCGCCAAAATCGGGAATCGGGGCGAATATAAAAAAGCCGTGGAGACGCAGTCTCCTCGGCTTTTTCAGTTTTTTTCGGCCATGGCAAGTGTCTGCTTCAGGGCGGCTTCCTTTTCCACCCCCGCAAGCCTGAGCTTGTGAGCGAAGGCGAGGTATTCGGAAAACCGTGGGGATGGGGCAAGCCCCGCTTTTATAAGATCTCGCCCCATCACATAGGGGCGTGCCATATATTCATAATAGAGTGAAAGGCGTTCATCAAGAAAGTCTTCTGCGAGTGTGAGGTCGTCCTCTCCGATTTTTCCACGCCCGTCTGCCTTGGCTAAGGCAACCAGGGCAAGGGGCTCTCTCACACTGTCAAAAAGCTTGTTGGTCGCCTTCACAGAGGCGCCTGATGCCGCCATGATGTTCGGCTTCATATGGTGCTCTGTGAGCTCCTTTACATAGGCAATCAGCTCTCTTTCTCCGGTCAGTCTCTTCATAAATTGCTCGACAAGAGGGAGCCCCAGGCTCTCATGCTTATAGGAGTGGATTTCTCCATTCACCTCGGTTGTGGCTATTGCCTTTCCAAAATCGTGCGCGATGGCAGAGAGGAGGAGCCCTGTGCGGTTTTTCACGGTAGTGGCGAGAGGGGCCGCCTCGTCCAGCACCATCATTGTGTGCGTGAAGGCATCTCCTTCGGCGTGATGAATTTTGCTTTGCGGCACACCGCGGAGGGCGTCAAGCTCGGCAAACCAGTAGGAAAGCTGCCCCATCTCGGCCAGCACCGAGAAGAAGACCGAAGGCCTCTCTGCTTGCAGAAGTGCCTTTTCAAGCTCTCCCATAACGCGCTCGCGCGGGAGGGTAAGAAGGTTCATGGTTCGGCAAAGGGCTACCGTTTCCTCCGCTACCGTAAAGCCGAAGCGCGCCGCCATCTGCGCCGCCCGAAGCACCCTAAGCGGGTCCTCCACGAAGGTCTTTTCGTCTATGTGGCGGAGTATGCCGCGCTCAAGGTCATGAAGACCGCCGAAGGGGTCGAGGATTTCCTCGGTCAGTACGTTCTGCATAAGCGCATTGACCGTGAAGTCGCGGCGGCGTGCGGCGGCACGGGTGCCGATGTACGGGTCAACCGAAATGTCAAAATCCCGATGTCCGTGCCCACGGAGGGCTTCCTTCCTTGGCATGGCGATGTCAATTGCATGACCGCGCAAGGCAAAAATGCCGAAGCTCTCGCCAATCTCCAGCCGTTCACCAAAGCGTTCAAGAAGGGAGGCGAGTCTCGCGGGCGCGATGCCGTGCACCTCTATATCAATGTCCTTGCCGGAGAGGCCCCGCATAAGGTCACGCACATAGCCGCCCACAAAATAGGTGCTGCCGCCTTCTTTTGAAACCGCTTCGGCAATTGCCTTCGCAAGCGCTCTTTCGTCCCTTGCCATCGTCTCCCCCCTCTCTCGTATGTTCATTCGTTTTTTTATTGTTTTTATTATAGCACAGAAAAGGGCCGAAGGCAAGTGCAAAAAAGGCAGAAAAAAAGCACGGGAGATGCCTCTCGTGCTTTTTGAAATTAGTCAGTGACGTAAGGAAGCAGGGCGGCCTGACGGGCGCGCTTGATAGCGGTTGTCAATTCGCGCTGGTGCTTCGCACAGGTGCCGGACATGCGGCGAGGAAGGATTTTGGCGCGCTCCGAAATGTATTTGCGAAGGCGAGCCACATCCTTGTAGTCAATGGCTTCGATTTTATCGGTGCAGAAAGCGCAAACCTTCTTCTTGCGGCGCAAAGCGGGGCGGAAGGGGCGCTGAGCATCATTTCTTTCCACTGTAAAGTTCCTTGACCTTTCTGGCTCGAATTCAAGCGGTGCATGGTGTGAGCCTTTTCACACACCGTGAGAGATTGCGTAACTTAGAAGGGTAGATTGTCATCTGCAGGCATTTCCTCGAAGCCCGCAGCACTGCCACCGGTATAGGTGGGGGTGCCGTAAGCATCCGGGGTGTACTGAGTGTTGTTGCCCCCTGCGGGCGAATCGCCCTTGGACTCCACAAACGAGACCTCGTCGGCAACCACCTCGGTGGCAAAATGCCGCGTGCCTGCCTGGTCGGTCCAGCTACGGGACTGCAACTGTCCGCAAACAAGGATAGGACGCCCCTTTTTGAAATATCTCGCTACGAATTCGGCGCTCTGACGCCATGCGACAACCGTGATGAAATCAGCGGTCTGCTGACCCTGAGAATCCTGATTGTTGCTTCTTGCAAAGCGGCGGTTGATTGCGATGGTAAAACGGCACACCGAAATGTTGCTGGGGGTTTGTCTGATCTCCGGGTCGGCAGTAAGATTGCCAATCAGAATAACCTTGTTGAAGCTTGCCATAGTCGTCTACACTCCTTGCTTTTTTACTCAGCCGCAGTATCTTCTGCGGGAGCTTCGGTTTTGACCTCCTCGGCAGGGGCGGCCTTCTTCGCGGCGGCAACAGTTGTCATCGAGCGAAGGATACCGTCAGTGATACCGAGCACACGCTCGATCTCAGCCGGGAAATCAGCAGCACTTTGATAGGACAGAACAACGAAATACCCCTCGGTAAGATCGTTGATCGGGTAAGCGAGTCTGCGCTTGCCCCATTCGTCCACCTTCTCCAGCGTACCGTTCGCGCTCACAAGAGCCGTGAACTTCTCAACGAGAGCCTTAATCTCCTCTTCGAGGAGAGCCGCGTTGACGACGAAGAGAGTTTCGTACGAACCGATTCTTTTCTCCATTAGAATACACCTCCTTATGGTCTTAATCGGGGAATATGCAATATGCAACATCCCAAGGAGCCGAACCGTGCTTCGTGCACAGTTCAAACTAATTATATATTATACATACTGAGTGAATGCTTGTCAAGAGCTTTTCCTGGTTTTGTCTGAAAAATTATTTTTCCTCGGATTCGTCTCCATGGGAGGCGGTCTCCTCGGCAGGCTCTCCTGCGGTGCCGGCGGTCTCCTCCGTGGCCTCCCTCCGCAGAGCCGCGACGTCGAGCTTGTGGTATTCTTCAAGCGCAGTGGGGAGACCGCGACGGTTCAGAAGGTGGATGATAAAGGAGTGGAACGAGCTTTTCAGCGTGGCAAAAAGGGGAATGGCAATCAAAAGCCCGATGAAGCCGAAGAGCGCATAGCCGATAAGCAGCAGCACAAGCGTCATTCCCACGTTGGGGCGCAGGGGCTTGTGTACCATGGTGTGCGGCTCAATAAGCAGGTTGTCAACGATTTCGAGACCGATAAGAATGGCGAGAACAGGGAGCGTGTATACAGGCTTGGTTATCAGGAGCACAAGGCCGCAAAGGAGCAGCGAGAAGATGGTACCGAATACAGGGAAAAGATTCATCACCATAATGATGAGTGAGAGAAGGGCAAAGAAGGGGATGTTGAAGATACGGAATATGAGATACGAGAAAACGCCGAGGAAAAGGGCGGAGAGAATCCGCGAGGCGATAAATTCAGTAAAATTGGAGTAGAGACGCTTAATAAAGAGGGAAATCCTCTGTGCTCCACCCGAGGGCAGGAGTGCCGTCACAATTTTTCCGCATATGATGCCGATGAGGCGGCGGCCCGCAAGGAGATAAATGGAAATGACAAGGCCTACGAGAATGTCAAGTGTTTCACCGACAAAGCCGGTAAGCACCGAGGTGGCAAGCCCTGCGAGGTCTGCTTTGACAAAGTTCTGAGTTGCATTTTTGATGTACTCAATTACCTTGTCTCCGAACTCGGCGGGGAAGTTAAAGGAGAGAAGCGCACGTCTCAGCGCGGCTTCACCCTCGGCAAGCGAATCTCCAATCAGGGCGGAAAGCTCCTTTACGGTGTCAATCATAGGCGGGATAACGCCGATGAAAATTACCGCAAGCACCACAAGCATGCCGATGTAAACCGTCAGCATGGCAAGAATGCTTACTGCGCGCGGATGGCTCCTCTTCCGTTCAAGAAGGTGGGAGTAGAGGCGGCTTGCCATCGTAACGAAGGGGTAAAGAATGAGGGCGAACACAATGCCGTAGGGGAGTGCCTTTATAGCGCCTATCGCACGTGCGAAAAAGGCAACGATATCCGAGAGGCGAAAGACGGCAACGCCAAAAAGAAGAGCAGTAAAGATAACAAAAAGCGCATAGAGGGATATCGTCAGATAGTTTTTGTTAAGCTCAGGCTTTTTCATTTTTGCTCCTCCTCTCCGTGTTCTTTTTCATACGGCTCCTTTTGGGCCTCCTCCCGTTTTTTTCGGTACTGTGAAACCGAGAAAAGCCCATCGTAATCCTCGTTTCTTGTGCTGAGCCCCCGTTTTTTGAGGCGGTTATGCACGAAGCGGCTCACCAGCATATAGATGACCGAGAAAAGCGGAATGGCAATCACCATGCCGAGAATACCGAGCCAGCCGCCGATGACCGTGATGGCCAGAATGACCCACATGCTGTTGATGCTGGTGGTTTTTCCGACGATTCGCGGATTGATGATGTTCCCGTCAATCTGCTGGATGACAAGAACGAGAACAAGAAACAGGAATGCCTTGAAGGCGTCCTGCGTGAGGATGATAAAGAAGGAGGGAATGGCACCGATAAACGGTCCGAAATATGGGATAATGTTGGTGACGCCCACAAGAACGCTGACAAGAGCCGCATAGGGGACGCCGAAGATTGTCAGGGCAATAAAGGTTTCGCAGCCGACAAGAATGGAGTCGAACACGCTCCCGAGTAGGTATCGCCCAAAGGTGCGGTTGGCAAAAATCAGAGTATCATTCACCTCGGCATAAAGGCGCCGCGGCAAAAAGGCAAGCGCTATGCGCTTCAGCATGGCCGCCCAAGTCTCCTTGTAAAGAAGCATGAAGAAGGATAGCACAACCGAGAGGACGGTTACCACCACGAGCTTGGCTGCCGAGGCCACAAAGGTGGTAAGAAGCGGTGCAGCCAGCGCAAGAATACGCTCGGAGTTTTTCACAATCAGCTTGGAAATGCTGTCTATCTGCGCCAGGTGCAGGATGCTGTCTACCCAGTCTACGGCAATCAGAACGAAATTGGTGAGATTTTGGATAAGCGACTCATAGTTCTGTACGAGCTCGGGCACCGTAAGAAGGAGAAGCGCTGCGATGAAAAGCAGAATGACAAGATAAGAGAGAAGGAGAGAGAAAATCCGTTTTGCTTTTTTAGGCATCCAGCGGATGCGGTCAAAAAAACGGAAAATGTGTTTCTCCCCGATTTTCATCATCGGATTGCAGAAATACGAAAGGATGAGGGCAACGAAAATGGGGGTCAGAATGCCCCCCACGGTATTCACCACCGTGCGGATAGCCTCAAAATAAAAGAGAAAAGCGGCGAAGAGAATCATTATCGCTAAGGTGCCGAGTGTATAAAGCGCACAGGCCATGTATTTCTTGTTATATAGCTTTTTCAGCATAAGCACCTCCTGGATGTGACAGCATTCGTGAGCCACTTTTTATGGGCAGTGTTCTTTTTTTGTAAAAATTCTGTATTGCACTATATATTATATAACACGCGACGGTCTAAATCAAGCCATTCTCCCAAAAAAATAAAGAGTTTTGCAGGGGGCGTTCTCTCTTGCTTTTTTCGTCCCGTTATGTTATGATGAAATAGAAAATATAAGGGAAGGGGGGCGCGTATGAGAATTTTTGAAAAGGCCTATGCCAAGCTTAATCTGTATCTTGACGTAACAGGCCGCGAGGCCGACGGCTTTCACTCTCTTCGCTCGGTTATGCAAACGGTGGCTCTTGCCGACGGTGTGCTTATTGAGGCCTCGCCTGCGTCGGTCCCCTCCGTCACGATTTCAGTGCGGGGCAAATACCGTGTTCCCGTTGGCGAGGGTAACCTTTGTCACAGGGCACTCATGCAGTATATGAGCGAGGCGGCGATTCCGATGCGAATTCACGTGTATCTGCATAAGAGGATACCGGTTGCCGCGGGGCTTGGTGGAGGGAGTGCCGATGCCGCCGCTGCCCTGCGTGCCGTGAACCGTGCGGCAGGGAACCGCTTTTCCGTGCCTCGCCTTCTCGCTCTCGCCGCAAAGCTCGGCTCGGATGTTCCGTTTTGCCTCCTTGGCCACACCCGCCTTTGTGAGGGAAGGGGGGAACGGATGCTTCCGTTGCCAACGCTTCGCGGCCTACCGCTTGTGCTTGTCCCGTCGGCGGAGAGGGTTTCCACGCCTGAGGCGTATGCGCTTCTCGACAAGGCCTATGGCGACTTTGCGGATCCTTGCGAGCACGGCAGCCTTTCGGCGGTGACGGCAGCCCTCTCCGCAGGGGATACGCAAGCGCTTCTTCCCTCGCTTTACAACATTTTTGAGGATGTGATTCTGCCCGTGCGTCCCGGCGCGCTGCAAAATCGGGCAAGCCTTCGCTCGCTTGGTGCCGCAGCCACCCTGATGAGCGGGAGCGGTCCCACCGTTGTCGGCTTTTTTGAAACCGAGGAGGCGGCGGCTGTGGCCGCCAAGAAGCTTGGCAAGGGGGCAGTGGCCACTCATACGGTGTGAGACAGAAGGGGAGGTGCCTCCCCTTCTGCCCCTGCTCCGGGGAGGGCAGGGGCTCTTCTTTTTTTGCCCGAAGCATATCGGCGCGGTTTTGTAAAACATAAAAAACAGCGGCTTTGCCGTTTGGTTTCAAAACCGATTGACAGGGAAGATAAAAAATGGTACAATAATATATTAAAGAGAACCGTGCGGAGGAGGTGGAACCGTGAGCGATACCGAAAAGGCTTCCTTTTGGGATATTGCCAAGCTTGTTACTCCGCGTCGGGGTGGTGAAAGTCCTCCCCGTCAGCACCTATCGCAATCTCCCGCGGTACAAGACTCTTCGCGAACGGTGCCGCCCGCCTCGTCCCCCGAGGAGGTGTGCCACCTTGCCGCTGTCCCCTCGGGCTTGGGAGATGCCGAGGAACACACCTATCGCCCTTCATGGAACCCCCTTCTTCTTTCTGTAACCGTTAGGTCGCGTCCCTCGGGATACAGCTTTTATGAGCAGTTCCGCCGCGATGCCCTCCGCTTGTTTTCCTGTGAGGGGGGGCCTGCGGAATATGTTCCGTTCTTCTCCTTTTCTCCCCAATATCAGCAGCTTACCGAGGACCAAAGGGCGTATTATCTCTATTTTCGTACCGAGGCACGCAGGTCGAATTTTTTGCGTGCCGACAAGGGGTATTTTTTTCTTCTTGTTTATGAAATCATCAATCTTCCCGAGAGAATTTCCCCCGAGGAGGGGGCGCGCTTCCTGGCCGCGCTTTGGGGGCATTACCGCGCCTCGCTTTCGGGGATAGACCGATATATGGCTGTCTGGCTCAGCGATTACTGCTTTCTTTACGGCCTCGCCTGTCCCCCCCTCACGCCGGAGTGCCTTGCCGCCGCGGCGGCTACGGGCGAGGGGATTGAATTTTTCTTTGGGAATGCCGCCGAGGCAAGCACCGAGGGGATGCTGCGGCTTCTGCAGCTCAGCTCCGCGTATCCTTTTTGGGAAAGCCGTGCCCTCACCGAGGAGAACCGCCCCTTCTTTCTTACCCACATTCTCGGCGCTATGGCAGAGGTCTTTCCCCGTCTCTTTGAGGAGGGGCAGATAGGAACCCACGAGGGCATCCGCCGCATCACGCGCCGTGCCTTTTCAGGCTCGCTTTGCTCGCACAATCTTCGGGCCGAGCTTACACTTGACTATATCGCGCTTCGTCACGCGGAGGGCTTCCGCCGCACGGTTGGCCTTGCCGTGAAATATGCCGAAAACCATGTTCGCGCTCTTCTCGGTATTCGCGCGCGCCTCTCGGCTGGCACCCTTTCGCCCGCGCTCCGCAGGGTGATTGACGGGTATTTTGCCGCCCGCCGCGCCGCAGTGGTGCAAGGGGGCAAGCCCGAGCCGCCTGCTTATATGAAGCTTTACGAGGCGGAGAATGAGGGGATAGACTCCTCGCTCGCCGCCAACATCGAGGCCGATTCCTGGGCGCTTACCTACCGTCTTGTCGGTGAGGAGACCTCCTCCCTTGACGGCGAGCCTCCGCCCTCACCGCGGGAGGAGCCCGTCGCCTCCGAGGCGCCGCAGGGATATGTCTTGCCTGAGGAGAGGCTTCCGCGTCTTCTTGAGGCCTTTTTGTTGGGCGGTGAGGCGCCCGGGCGTGTCTCTGCTGCCGCGGGGCTTCCCCTGCCGCTGGCAGCCGAAGCCGTGAACGAAGCCCTCCTTCCTGTTTTGGGAGATGTGCTTCTTATGCCGGACGGGGAGAGCTTTTGTTTAATTGAGGAATATAGGGAGGATGCCGAAACATGGCTGAAAAACAACAAAAAGTAACTGTGCCGAAGCGGATTCTTCGTACTCTTTTGACAGCTCTTACCTCGGGGGTTGTGCCGCGCTCGGGTGCCCCGTATATCGCCATTGGGCGCAGTGCCGAAACCGCAGCTCTCTTAGATAGCCTGGATGCGGCGGGAGAGGGCGGAGCCTCCATGCGCTTTCTCATAGGCCGTTACGGAAGCGGAAAGAGCTTTCTTTTACAGCTCCTTCGCGGCTACGCGCTTGACAGGGACTATCTCACCGCGGATGTTGACCTTTCGCCCGAGCGACGCCTTTCGGGGAGCGGCGGCCTTGCCACCTACCGAGAGCTTCTGCGCAATCTCGCTTCGCGTGCAGCCCCCGAGGGCGGCGCGCTTCCGGTTGTGCTTTCCCGCTATTACGCAAGCCTTGCAAGCGAGCTGGCAGCGCAAGGGATTTTTCCCGAAAGCCCGCTCTTTGGCGCGGAAATGAAAAAGAAAATCTATGCCATGCTCTCACGGCTTGAGGGGGGCGTCGGCGGCTTTGAGTTCGCGCGTGTTCTCGGTGCCTATTATGAGGCCGAGGCGGAGGGAGATGACCTTAAAAGGAGTGCCTGCCTTCGTTGGCTTCGCGGTGAATTCCACACAAAGACAGAGGCACGTGTCGCCCTTGGCTTTCCTGTCGGCGGCGTCATTGACGATGCCAACTGGTATGACTATATTAAGCTTTTCGCCATTCTCGCGCGCCACATTGGCTACCGTGGGCTTTTGGTTCTGTTCGACGAGTGCGTCAATCTCTACAAAATCCCCAATCGGATTGCGCGGGAGGCCAATTACGAGAAGCTTCTTTCGCTCTTCAATGATACGATAGGAGGTCGCGCTGAGGGGCTTGCCCTGGTGTTTGCGGGCACGGTGCAGTTTCTTGAGGATACGCGCCGCGGCCTTTTCGGCTACGAGGCCCTTCGTAGCCGCCTTGCCGACAGCCGCTTCACATCGGGCGGCTATACAGCCATGACCTCTCCCCTCATTCGCTTGCGCCGCCTTTCGGATAATGAGCTTCTTGCGCTTTTGCAGCGGCTCTCTCTTCTTCATGCCGAGCTTCACGGCCTTGCCCCCCTGCCGCCCGAAAAATGCGAGACCTTTCTCCGCGCTGCCCTTGCGCGCACGGTGGCAGACGAGCAGCTTACCCCCCGTGAAATGATTCGCGATTTTCTCGCGCTTCTGGATATTCTGCGCGAAAACAGCGAGGCAACCTTTGAGGGGCTTATGCAGGAGATGCTTCCGCCGAGCGCTGAGGGAGGAGAGGGTGATATGCCTCCGTCCTCGGATGGGGCAGGAGGCTTTTTCTTCAACATTTCGCTGTAATTCCTTGAATTTGTAAACAAAACGTTACTAAATGGAGGCTTTGCTTTGACCGAGGCCGATAGGCTGTTTGCCGAATTTCCCAACTTCATTCGTGAGCACATATTCCGCCTTGGGTGGACGGAGCTGCGGCCTGTCCAGCTTGCGGCGGCACGGGTGCTTTTTGACAGCGAGGACAATCTTCTTTTGTCCTCTGCCACTGCCAGCGGCAAAACCGAGGCGGCCTTTTTTCCTATTCTTTCGGAGCTTTTGAAGCAGCCTCCCTCTGCTCCCTCCGTTACGGTTTTATATATTGCCCCCTTAAAAAGCCTTATCAACGACCAGTTCTTTCGTATGCAGGAGCTGCTGGACGGCGGCCATGTCCCCGTCTTTCATTGGCACGGCGACGTTCCCTCCTCGCAAAAGGAACGGTTTTTGCGTGAGCCGGGCGGCGTTTTGCAGATTACGCCCGAGTCGCTTGAAAGCATGCTTGTCAACCGTTGGCGCGATATTCCTCGCCTTTTCGGTGACCTTCGCTATATTGTGATAGATGAGCTTCATGCCCTCATCGGCAGCGCGCGCGGAGAGCAGGTTTTGTGTCAGCTTTCCCGCCTCGGCGCGCGTATCGGTCACCATCCGCGCCGCGTGGGGCTTTCTGCCACATTGGGTGACCTCGCTACCGCCGCCGCATGGCTTGGGGCCGGAAGCGGAAGACAAACGGCAGCCCCCGGCTTTTCCGAGACTGGGCAGAGCTTTCGCCTCGGAATGGAGCATTTTTATATCGGCGATACAAGCGATAAGCGTGAAGATGCGAGGGCGGCGGGGCCTGTTGCCGATGACGGCACCCCCTCTGATGCGGGCTACGAGCTTTTGTATCGGATGGTAACGCCGTGTCGTTCTCTTATCTTTTCCAATTCGCGTGAGGAAACCGAGCAGGTCACGGCGGCTCTGCGCAGAGTCGCGCGTGAGAGGGGCGAGGAGGATATTTTCTTCATTCATCACGGCAGCCTTTCGACGTCCCTCCGCGAGGAGGCCGAGCGCCGCCTCAAGGAGGAGGACCGAAGGACGGTAGTGGCCGCTACGGTTACTATGGAGCTTGGAATTGATATAGGTCGGCTTGAGCGCGTGGTGCAGATGGGTGCCCCCCTGAGTGTTGCGGGCTTTTTGCAAAGGCTTGGCCGTTCCGGCAGGCGCGGCAGTCCGCCTGAAATGTGTATGCTTTTTCGCGAGGCACCGCCTCCCGCGAATGCCTCGTTGCCCGAGAGCCTTCCTTGGGGGCTCCTTCGCGGTATAGCCATTGTGGAGCTCTATCGCCGTGAGCGCTTCATCGAGCCGCCCACGCTTCGTCGTATGCCCCTCTCTCTTGCCTTTCAGCAAACCCTCTCCCTCCTTATGGCAGAGGGAGAGCTGGCTCCGCAGGCTCTTGCCGAAAGGCTGCTCTCTCTCCCTCCCTTCGCCGCGCTCTTACCGGAAGACTATCGCGAGCTCTTGGTTTCTATGGTGGAAAACGAGTATGTTGCGCTTACCGAGGAGGGAGGCTGCATTGTAGGCCTTGAGGGCGAGCGCCTGACTGGCAGCTTCCGCTTTTATGCCGTCTTTGCCGAAAGCGAGGAATTTACGGTCCGTGCGGGCTCGGAGGAAATCGGCTCGGTCTCAGCTGCGCCGCCCGTCGGCGACTGCTTGGCTCTTGCGGGGCGGGTTTGGGAGGTGGAGGAGCTTGACACCTCGCGCCGCCTGATATATGTCCGTGCGGCGAAGGGGGAGAAGGCAATCTCTTGGTCGGGGAACACGGGTGAAATCCACACCCGTATTCTTGAAGGGATGCATACTGTCCTTTTTGAGGACACAGTCTATCCCTATCTCGGCGAAAACGCGAAGCACCGCCTTGCCCTTGCCCGCAAAACAGCGCGTGCCTCGGGAATGCAGGCATCGCCTCTTTTGTCCCTCGGCGGTGACCGCTTCGTCCTTTTTCCGTGGCTTGGGACGCGCGCCTTTCACACCACGCGCCGCATCCTGCGCCACTATGCTAAGGACCTCGGTATCGGCGAGATTCGCGGCGAGGGTGGCTGCTATATAACCTTTCGCGGCGAAGGCAATACTCCCGAAAGGCTTCTCACACATCTTTCCTCCCTCCTTGCGGAAAGACCTCCCAAGCCTTCCGAGCTTGTCGGAGAGGAGATGCCGTGCTTCGACAGGTATGACAAATACATTCCCGCCCCTCTTTTGCGGCGTGCCTACGCCGAGGACCGCTTGGCTCTTGACGAGGTCATGCAACGCTTTCGGAGGGGAAGATAACTCCTTTTGAAAAACGGATATTCTCTTTTGTAACGCGGTAAGGTAAGATGATGTTATAAAAGGCATAAAAACAAAAATAAAACAAAGAAAAACCAACAAATTACTATAAAATTCGGCAGAAAAACGGGAATAGAACCGTTTCTACAACCTGTTTTCCTCCGCCGAAAGGAGGAGACGCCTTTGCAGGACGGAATATACGGCGCTATCGCGCCTTATTACGATGCTTGGAATTCCGACGTTGACTATGCGGTTTGGGCAGACGGTGCCGAAGCGGTCTTTGCTCGTCATTTCTGTGGCAAGGTCACGGACATTATGGACCTTGGTTGCGGAAGCGGACGTATGGCCATCGAGCTTGCGCGCCGCGGCTATGGAGTTGTGGGAGTGGATTCCTCCCCCGAAATGCTTTCGGTTGCGCGCAGCTCTGCTGAGAGGGCAGAGGTGCAGGACAGGATTTTATGGCTTGAGCAGGACATTACCGCCTTTGAGCTGTACGGCACGGTGGAGGCAGCTGTTTCCTGTCTTGATACGCTGAACCACCTGCTTACCTATGCCGAGCTTCGGAGAACCCTCTCGCTTTTGCACAATTATCTCGTCCCCGGCGGCCTGCTTCTCTTTGACCTCAACAGCCGCAGGAGGTTTGAGACGTGCTATGCCGACAACGTATATACCGCCGAACAGGGGGATGACGTGATACTATGGCAGAATTTTTACCATAAAAGCTCGCATATTGCCGATTTTTATATTACCCTCTTCCAAAGGACGCGTGACGGTACCTACCGCCGCACCGATGCGCTCACGCGTGAGCGCA
>JAZSHY010000006.1:0-20180 GCA_045533505.1 Eubacteriales bacterium
TGCGATGACCAAGAAGTATTTTGGCGGAATCGTGCCTGCTCCCACTGCGCCCGAGGCACTTGACGAGGAGCTGAAGGCCGCTGTTGCCGAGGCCATTGTTGCTTCGCGTCAGTTGATGCACTCCTTCCATATTGCCGATGCGCTGGAGGCCATCTTCTCCATGCTCCGCCGTGCCAACAAGTATATTGACGAGACGATGCCCTGGACCCTTGCCAAGGATGAAGCCAAGCGTGAGCGTCTTGCGACTGTCCTTTATAATCTCCTTGAAACCATTCGCACGGCAGCCGTGCTTTTAACGCCGCATATCCCCACCACCGCAGAGAAGATTTTTGCCCAGCTCGGGACCGATAAGACGGCGTACGAAACCGTCGCCGCCTTCGGTGTGCTTGAGGCAGGACTGCCGCTCGGTGAGTCGTCCCCCCTCTTTGCCCGTATCGACGACGTTGCCTTCTTTAAGAAGCTGGAGGAGCGCGAGGCTAAAAAGGCGGCTCCCGTAGCCGAGGAGATTCCCGACGTCTCGCACGAGGCCGAGATTGGGATTGATGCCTTTTCGGCGGTTGAGCTCCGCTCTGCCAAGGTTCTCGCCTGCGAGCCTGTGCCGAAGGCCAAGAAGCTTTTGAAGCTGCAGGTTGACCTTGGGTACGAGCAACGCCAGATCGTTTCGGGAATTGCGAAGTTCTATAAGCCCGAGGACCTCATCGGCAAGACGGTGGTTATCGTTGCCAACCTTGCCCCCGCCACCCTTTGCGGTGTCGAAAGCCGCGGTATGCTCCTTGCCTCGGGTGAGGAGGACGTTCGCGTGGTCTTCCTTGATCCTGCCGTGAAGCCCGGGGAGCGCATCCATTGATGAGGCTCTTTGATACCCACGCCCATTATTGGGACCCCCGGTTGGAAAACGAGCTCGGTGATGCCGGGCTTGATACGCTTCTTCGTACCCTCCTTGCCGGCGGTGTGCCGCACATCGTCAATGTGGCAACCGCCCCCGCTTCAGCACGGCTTGCGGTGGCTCAGGCTACCCGCTATCCGGGCATGTATACCGCCCTTGGCATCCATCCGAGTGATGGACAGGGCATGGCCGACACCGAAGCTGCTCTTGCTGAAATAGAAGCGCTGCTTCGGGACCCCGCTTCGCGCGCCGTGGCTCTTGGCGAGATAGGGCTTGATTACCACTACGACGGCACCGATAGGGAAGCGCAAAAAGCACTCTTCCGCGCGCAGATGCACATGGCCGAGCGACTTTCTCTTCCGGTCATCATTCATGACCGCGAGGCGCATGGTGACTCGGTTGCTATTGTGCGGGAGTTTCCGAATGTTGTGGGGGTTTTTCACAGCTTTTCCGGGAGTGCCGAGATGGCACGAGAGCTCGTTTCGCTTGGCTATTACATCTCCTTTTCGGGTACGGTCAGCTTCAAGAATGCAGAGCGAGTCCGTGTGGCGGCTGCCGCCGTGCCGCGGGACAGGCTTCTCATCGAAACCGATTGCCCGTATCTCACCCCCCATCCTCACCGCGGCAAGCTCAACCATTCGGGGTATCTCACCTTTACCAATGAGGCATTGGCCGGGGCTGTAGGTCTTGTGCCTGAGGAGTGCGCTGAGCTTACCTTTCGGAATGCCTGCCGTTTCTTCGGGAAAAAAGAAGCATGATGCCGGTCATCATGCTTCTTTTTTCTTTATGGGGAGAACCCTTCCGTTGGGCAGAATGCGCTCGTGGGCTACTTCCTCTAAAAGTGTAAGCCCTCGAAAAAGGAGAGAAAGCGTGCGCTCCACCCGCAGACTCTCCCCCTCGTCCCCCACCGCAGCCGTGAGGAAAAGACGGTACGGCCTGTGCGTGAAGCGACGTCTTGGGTTTTCGCTTGCTTCGTAGCAGGCCTTCGAATGCGGAAGAAGCACCTCGCGTGCCAGGCGGAGCGCCTCTTCACGAAGTGGGTGATAAAAGCGATTGACCTCTTTTGCGGCGCGCTCCCCCTCGGGGAGCATTGGCAAGGCAATCTGCACCTCGCAAAAGGCAATCCCCCCCTCGGCAAACAGCTCCTTTTCCCGGTATAGTGTAAATTCCATAGTTCACCCCCTATATCAGTACTATATGCAGGGGTAGCGTTCATTTTGACGGTCTTTGCCACAATTCCGCCCTCGAAACAAGCAAGCGGCCTCGCATAGGGAGGCCGCTTGCTTGTTCTTTGCTATCAGGTGTTTTTCATAATGATGGTGTAGGTGGTGTCTGCCACGTGCTCGCAGGCATCGGCGCATCTTTCAAGGTGGTCATACACCTTTCTCCATGCTACCACGTCGAGAACGTTCCCGTTTACCTTTCGGACATCACGGTAGGCCTTCAGATACAGTCTGTCGCAATCCTCCTCAAGGTCGCTGATTTCAATAATGATGGCGTGCAGGGCCTCGGGCTTTTTGTAGTTGGGGAGCTCTTCAAACATATTGACAAGAGCGCTGCAGCAGGAGGCAATTTTTTCGGCAAAGAGGATGGCATCCTCGGTCATGACCTGTGGCTCATCTACATAAAAGGCTTGCAAAACCTCCTCAATCGAGTCAGCTACATCGTCAAGCCTTTTGCTGAGGTCGTCTAAATCCTCGCGCTCAAGTGGAGTGATAAAGGCCTTCGAGAGCGCGTCGCCCATCTCGTGCTTCTTTTCATCGGCAGTATTCTCATACTCATGCATTTTTGCCATTCGCTCCGGGAGTTCGTCGGGCTTGTAGTTTTTGATGCAATCCACGAGGTAGTCGGCTGCCGCGGCGCATATCCTTGCCACAGAACGGAAATTATCAAAGTAGAAGGAATCGTTTTTCTTTGCCATCGTTATATCTCACTTTCACATAAATATCCACATAAAGACCTTTGTCATCAAAAAGCCGATAAGACCGCATCCCGGGAAGGTGAGCACCCATGTCAGTGCCATTTCCTTTACAACACCAAGGTTGATGGCCGAGAGGCGCTTGACAGCACCCACACCCATAATGGAGGTGGTTTTCACATGCGTCGTAGAGACGGGGAGTGAGAGGAGCGAGCAGAAGAGGAGAGAGCCCGCTGCCGCGATATCGGCAGAGAAGCCCTGATACTTCTCAAGCTTCACCATATCCATACCCACAGATTTGATAATCTTTTTTCCTCCGATAGCGGTACCCGCCGCCATAACGATAGAGCAGAGCAGCATCATCCAAAGCTCGGGGGTAAAGCCACCTGCCATGCTTTCGGACGATACTCCGTTTGCCATAAGTGAGGCCAGAATCAGAACACCCATAAATTTCTGTCCGTCCTGCGCTCCGTGCATAAAGGCCATGGCCGCAGCCCCCGTAATCTGTGCCCCGCGGAAGAAGGATTGCGCCCTACGCCTCTCAAGGCGGCGGCAGATAAGGGTTACGAGCTTGCAGATAAGCCAGCCGAAGGCAAACCCGAGACCAACTGAAATGAGTATGCCGTAAATGACCTTGATCCACTCACCTCCGTTTACACCGTCGAGGCTGCCGCGCAGGGCAATCGCGCTACCCGTAAGCCCCGCAATCAAAGCATGACTTTCACTTGTGGGGATACCGAATACCCAGGCAAGTGTTGCCCATAGCACAATGGCGAACATAGCTGCCGAAAGTGCAATAACGGCAGCCCGCGAGTCATTCCCGAAGTCCACCATCTTGGTGATGGTTTCAGCTACCGTGGCATTGAGAACCGTCATGACGAAAACACCGATAAAATTGAAAACCGCCGCCATCAGAATGGCTGCGCGCACGGGCATGCAGCGGGTGGAAACACAGGTGGCAATGGCATTGGGGGCATCCGTCCAGCCGTTTACGAGGATAACGCCGAGTGTTAAGGTTACCGCTAAAAACATCAAGGGGTTTTCCAGCATGCTCGTCCAAAAGGCAGAGAGAGTTAGATTCAATTCAGGTCTCCTTTAATTTCGAAAGAAAAATGAGCTTGTTCTTCGGGTGAAGGCCATAAAAGCCCCATCCTCACCCATCGTACATTATATGAAAAACCGCGGAACTTGTCAAGGTTTTTAGTCGCGCATCAGCCCATAGAGGCGAGATAGGCGGTCTGCTCCTCGCTCAGGCGGTCAATGGCAATCCCCATGCCGAGAAGCTTGCGGCTTGCCACCTCCCTGTCAATCTCGGCAGGCACGCGGTAGACTCGCGGTGAGAGGGTATCTCTGTTCTCCAGAAGGAAGAGAAGGCTCATCGCCTGAATGGCAAAGGACATATCCATGATTTCGGCAGGGTGGCCGTTGCCGGCAGCAAGGTTCACAAGCCGTCCCTCGGCCAAAAGGTTCAAAACCCGTCCGTCGGCCATTTCATAGCCCATAATGTTCGGCTTGCGCTCATAACGGTGTACCGAGAGGCTTTCGAGCGCCGTCTTATCAATTTCCACATCAAAGTGCCCCGCGTTGGCAAGCAGAACGCCGTTTTTCATAAGGGCAAAATGCTCCTCGCGAATGACGTCGCGGCAGCCCGTGAGCGTGATAAAGAGGTCACCCATTGCCGCAGCCTCGCTCATCGGGCGGACGTCAAAGCCGTCCATGGCCGCCTCAATCGCCTTGACGGGGTCAACCTCGGTTACCACAACACGGGCACCAAGCCCCTTAGCGCGCATGGCGGCACCCTTGCCGCACCAGCCGTAGCCGGCAATTACGACGCATTTTCCCGCTATAATCAGGTTTGTGGTATTCATAATTCCGTCAAAGGTGGATTGCCCCGTGCCGTAGCGGTTGTCAAAAAGGTGCTTGCAATCGGCATCGTTTACGTCCATCATCGGGAAGGCAAGCTCACCTGCCGCTTCACGGGAGAGGAGCCTGTGAATTCCCGTCGTGGTTTCCTCGGCGCCTCCGATAAGGCAATCCCTATATGCGGCTGCCTCTCCGTGAAGAAGTGAGGTGAGGTCGCCGCCGTCGTCAATCATAAGATGCGGGTGGGGCGCGAGGACGGCCATAAGATGTTCCTTGTATTCCGCTTCGCTTACCCCGTGGCGGGCGAACACGTGAACGCCCCGTTCTCTGAGTGCCTCTGCCACATCATCCTGTGTGGAAAGCGGATTACAGCCGGTGGCATACACCTCGGCTCCCCCCGCCGCAAGGACGGTGGCAAGATAGGCGGTCTTGGCTTCGAGATGAATGGACATCGCAATCCGAAGACCGCGGAAGGGGCGCGTCCTTGCAAGGTCTTCGGCAATTCCCGAAAGCACGGGCATGTATGCGCTTACCCAGTCGATTTTCTGATGTCCCGAGAGGGATGCTTGCTTTTTTGTTTCCATAAATCCTTTCCTTTCGGCGTGTGTGCCATTATGAAGGCGGTTGCCTCCCGAGGCTCTCTTGCATATACTGCCGGAGGGAGGATACCGCTATGCTTTTAACAGGAACCTATAACCGTGAACGCGCAAGGGCGTATGCCGAACGCTGGGCGCTTGACCGCAACCCGCTTTTTTCGGATTTTTCCGACCTTGGCGGAAATTGCACGAATTTCGTTTCGCAATGCCTGTATGCGGGGAGCTGTCAGATGAATTTTACACCCGTGTTCGGGTGGTATTATCTGAGTGCCGATGACCGCGCCCCTTCCTTTACGGGCGTGGAATTTTTCTATAATTTCATGGTGAACAACGAGGGGGCGGGCCCCTTTGCCACCGAGACGGAGGCCGAAGCGCTCAGCATAGGCGACGTGGTGCAGCTTGGGAGAGAGACGGGCCCCTTCTACCACACCCTTCTTGTGGTGGGGAGGGAGGAGGGAGGCGGCCTTCTTGTCGCGGCACAGTCTGACGATGCCTACGCGCGTCCGCTTTCCACCTATACCTTTGCCCGTGCACGGTATCTGCGCATCGAGGGGGTGCGGTACATCATGGATAACGTCGGTGACTGTTACGAGCCGCTTCTTCTGGGTGAGGAGCTCCTTATCCGCGGTGCGGGGCAGTATGAGGGCGAGCCTCTCACATGACAAGCTCGTAAAGCGTCAGGAGCTCGGCCTCAAGGGCCTCTCTTTCCTTATCAAGGGCGGCTGCGCGGAGATAGTCGCTGGCTGCCTCACCGAAGAGCTCCTCGCTGAGCTCGTCAAGTCGGGCCTCAATTTGGGGAATGCGTTGCCGTGCAGCCTCAAGCCGTCTTTTGTCAGCGCGCTGCTTGGCGGCCTCGCGCTTGCGTGCCTCGTATTCCTCGCGGCGCCCCTCCTTTTCCGAGGCGGCGGCGCCATCCTGCACGGGCTCCGGCTGCTTGTGTGCCTGTCGCAGAGCAAGATAGGCGGCATAGGGGTTTTCACTTTTGCCAAGAGGGTAATCGGTCATTCCGTCCGGCGAGAGCTCCACGATGCGGTTGGCAATTCGGTCAATAAAATAGCGGTCATGCGAGACGGCGAGAATGGTGCCATCAAATGCCATAAGGGCCTCTTCCAGTGCCTCGCGCGAGGCGATGTCGAGGTGGTTGGTTGGCTCGTCGAGCACAAGGAGGTTTACGCTTCGCAGAATAAGCTTGCAAAGCGTGAGGCGTGCTCGCTCACCTCCCGAAAGGTCTCCCACCCGCTTTCCGACATCCTCTGCGGAAAAAAGAAAACGGGCGAGCGATGTGCGCAGCTCGGTCTGCGTCATGGCGGGATAGGCAGAGGCAAGCTCCTCAAGCACGGTGGCTTCCTCCGAGAGGCGGCGGTTTTCCTGGTCGTAATATCCGATGTCAACGTGATACCCGAGCTCCACTCTTCCTTCGGTTGGCATAAGCTGACCGACAATCAGCTTTAAGAGTGTGGACTTGCCACAGCCGTTGTCACCCACAAAGAGGACGCGCTCCCCGCGGTGCACGGCAAACGAGAGGTTCTTGAGAAGAGGAGGTGAGCCGGGATAGGCAAAGGAAAGCCTTTTTGCGGTAAGGACCTCCTCTCCCGACATTTCTCCGGAAAAGGCGAGACGGATGCTTTTTTCTGGCGGTCCCACCTTTTCCACGCGCTCCATGCGGGCAAGCTGCTTTTCTTTGGAACGAATGGTCACAAAGTTATGGGCCTGGCCGCATCTCCTTTGAAAGGCGATGTTAGCTTCGATTCTGGCTATTTCCTTTTGCTGCTCACGGTATTGTCGCGTCTGCGAGGCGAGCTCCTCGGCCATCAGCAGGCGTGCCTTGCTGTAATTTCCGGGGAAAAGACGGCCTTCGCCGCGAAGGAGCAGGAGGGTTTTGTTTGTAATGCGGTCAAGGAAATATCTGTCGTGCGAAATCAGAAGAACGCTTCCCTTATAGGAGGCGAGAAATTCCTCAAGCCAGAAGAGAGCGTCGGCATCGAGATGGTTGGTGGGCTCGTCGAGAAGCAAAAGGTCGGGCTCCTCCGCCATAAGACGGGAAAGGACAAGCCGAGTTATCTGCCCTCCCGAGAGGGTGGAAATCGGGCGCAGGATTTCCTCCTCCGTAAAGCCCATATGAAGAAGGATAGAACGGCATCTGCCGCGCGCCGCCGCGCCCTCTCCCTCGCGGTAGCGGAGATGCGCCTCCTCAAGCGATGCCGAAAGAGCTGCGATTTTTGCGGTATCCTCGGCAGCCGCAGCCGAAAGCTCCTCCTCAAGACGGGAAATTTTCCCCTCAAGCGAAAGGACATCGGCAAAGGCTTCAAGAAGATAGGAATAGAGCGTCGTGTTCTCACTGCGCGCCGAGAGTGCGGTGTTCTGTGCAAGGTAGCCCACCGTCATATCCTTGGCAATAAAAACGCTCCCCATATCCTTCTCGTATTCACCGAGAAGCACGCGGAAAAGCGAGGTCTTTCCCGCACCGTTCGAGCCGATAATACCAAGGCGGTCACCTCGGTTCACCGAGAAGGAAAGGTCACGGAAAACGACGGCATCCCCAAACGAGAGGGTGAGTCCCGAGGCACTTAGTACGGTCATAATGTTCTCCGAAAAGAGTAAGGTTTTCTTTGCAAAAAAGACGAAATCAATTCGATTCTGCCCTCAAAATGGCGAGAAGCCTTTGAAAATCGTCGGGCAGAGGGCTTTCAAAGGCCAAGGCCTCACCCGTGCGCGGATGGACAAGCTCAAGGCGCGCGGCATGCAGGCATTGCCCGGCAAGGAGGGGGGCGTGGCGGCGCTCAAACGGGGTGCGCCCGCCGCCGTAGACCTCATCGCCGAGAATAGGATGCCCGAGGTGAGAAAGATGCACGCGAATCTGGTGCGTGCGCCCCGTTTCGAGGCAGAGGGCAAGGTAGGTAACGCCGCGAAAGCGTTCGAGAACGCGGTAATGCGTCAGCGCACGCTTGGCCCTGCCCGCATCCGAGGTGAGAACGGCCATGCGCTTGCGGTCCTTCGGGTGCCGCCCGATGGGCAGGTCAATGTCACCCCCGTCATCGCGAAAGCCGCCGAGGGCAAGCGTGCGGTATTCCCGCTTTACGGAATGTGTTTCAAGGGCAGCTGCCAGGGCACGGTGCGCGGTATCGTTTTTGGCCGCCACAAGAAGCCCCGAGGTGTCCTTATCAATGCGGTGCACAATGCCGGGGCGCTCCACGCCTCCAATGCCGGAAAGCTTCCCCTTGCAGTGGTGAAGCAGAGCATTGACGAGGGTACCTGTCGGGTTGCCGGCAGCAGGATGCACCACAATTCCCTTCGGCTTGTCGATGACAATGATATCCTCATCCTCGTATACCACCGAAAGGGGAATATCCTCGGGCAGTGCCTCGGAGGGCACGAGAGGGGGAAGTGATACCGAAATCTCCTCGCCTTCATGAAGAAGGTAGCTCGGCTTTTCGATACGCCCGTCCACAGTGACGGCACCGTCCTCAATCAGGTGCTTGGCCGCCGAGCGCGAAAGAGAGGGGTCGGTGGCAAGAAGGACGTCAAGGCGCATTCCCTCCTCGGCTGCGCTTACCTTACGAAGCATGGCTGTCGTCCTCCGCCTTTGGCGAGGCCTCCTCGGTGGGAGTCTCCCGAGCGGCAGCGGTCTCCTTCGGCTCCAGAAGAACCGCAAGGAAGAGAAGGGCTGCTCCCACGCAGACAAAGCTGTCTGCCCCGTTGAATACGGCAAAATTGATAAGGCGGAAGTCAATGAAATCCACAACGTATCCAAGGGCCAGGCGGTCTATCATATTGCCTATTCCGCCCGATAAAATCATGGAAAGCGAAGAGAGAATCCACTTGTTTTTCATAGGAGTAACAGCAAGGAAAACACCGAGAGCCACTATGGTAACCGATGAGATTATCAAAAAAACCCAACGGTTTTCGGCCAGCATGCCAAAGGCGGCACCGCGGTTCTGAACGTGAGTAATATGCAGGACTCCCTCAATAAGGGGAATCGTTTGGTTCAACTCCATAAGGTGGCTGACAAGGAGCTTGGTTGCCTGGTCGAGCAGAATGCCGACAGCCGTGATGATGAGAACCAGGAGGCGGAGGGGATTACGGTTTATTTTCATAGTTCCTCACAAATAGCCGAGAAAGCCGGAAATTACAGAAAGAAGAATAAAGGTGAAAAGAAAGGAGAAATCCAGGGGTGAGCGCCTTGCCCAGTCAAACCGCGAGAGAAAACGGCGCATAGGCGCGGTGACAAGCTCCACCACCGTGTTGATAAAGCTTATCACGGGGCCCGTGCGCCCTCCGGGCTGCATGAACCAGGACATAATAGCATGAATCATCATGCAAAGCTGCACCGCGCTGATAAGCAGGCTGAGTGTAGAGGCAAAAACACCGAGGGCGACAGAAAGGACCTTCATTGCCCCTCGTCCTCATCGCTCGCAGAGAACATGGCCGCCACAGGGTCATAGCGCTCGGCTGCCTCGGCGTTCGTGTGCATGGCGGCTTCCCCCTCGGCGTTACCAAGCGCCTCGTCGGCGGCATCGGCGTCGGCAAGGGCCACGCTGTGCGGCGTTACGATAAAGGTGGCATTGCCCGAGATTTTCTTGATGCTTCCGTCAAGGGCATAGGTCACCCCGCTTATAAAATCGAGCAAATGCCGCAGGTCGTCGCGCTCCACGGCCTCAAGATTAAGGACTACCGTCCGTCCGCGGAGCAATTCATCGGCAACCAGCGGCGCGTCCGAAAACCTTTCGGGGCGCATGACCTTAAGACGAATGGTGGCGGTTGACGGCGTCTTTTTTGCCGTCTCCTGCGGGGGCGGCGGATTTTTACGGAACCAAGACATAGGGCACCTCCTGTAATTGACAAAATCTTCTTTATTCAGCGGTGAAAGAGAGTGCGGCCCACGCGAACCATGGTGGCACCCTCCTCGGCAGCAATCTCGTAGCTTCCGCTCATTCCCATGGAAAGAAGCGGCTTCTCGGGGAAAAGACCTCGGGCGGCAAGCTCCTCGGCAAGCTCCCGTGTCTCACGGAAATAGGGGCGATAGTCCTCGGGGCTTTCGCAGTCGGGCCCCATTGTCATAAGGCCCAGTGCCTTGATGTGGGGGAAGCGCGCGAGCCCCTTGACAAAGGCGGTTACCTCCTCGGGGAGCAGGCCTCCCTTGCTTTCCTCGCGGCCCGAATTCACCTCAATCAGCACGGAGGCTGAAATACCGCGACGCTCGGCCTGCCTCTCAATTTCCGCGGCCAGCCTCTCGGAATCCAGAGACTGGATAAGGGTGGCGGTGTCTATCACGTACTTGACCTTGTTGGTCTGCAGGCTCCCGATGAGATGAAGCTCGGGCGTTGGCAGAACGCCGAGCTCGGTGGCGATGGCGGCCCGTGCCCGAAAGCACTGGGGGCGATTTTCGGCAATGGCGTCTACGCCGAAGGAGAGAAGGGCGCGCACCTCATCGTCGGTTGCGCTTTTTGTGACGGCAATCAGCTTCGGCACAGCATGGCCACCGCACGCGGCGGCATCGGCAAGCCGTGTGCGGACTTCTGCGAGATTGTCCTTGATGTAACGGTATTCGGTAAGCTGTAAGTCCACGGAGCGACCTCTCATATAACTGGATTTTTGAGCACAATTCATCAACATATAGTATAACAAAAATGAGGGGGAAAAGCAAGCCCCCCGCGCGACTTTTTTACTGTTGCTTTTATTACTATAAGTTTTTTGTTTAAAACACTTGCGAGGATTCAAAAAATGTGGTACAATAGCGAGAGTACATAAGGAGAGAGAACTATGGAGGAAACCATTGTGCAGGGGACGCTGCCCACCGTCGCGGCGCTTGCCTATCTCGGCGATGCCGTGCATAGCCTGGATATTCGCCGCCGTGCCATTGCCGCGGGCCATACCAAATCGGGCGCGCTTCACAGCTTTACGGCAGCTCTTGTCAATGCCGCCTCGCAGGCGTCCATGCTTGCTGCGCTTGAGCCGAGCCTGACCGAGGGCGAGAGGGCAATCTGCCGCCGCGCTGCCAATTCCAAGCATCTGCAGCACCCGAAGCATGCCACCGACAGCGATTACCGAAGGGCTACCGCCTTTGAGGCACTCCTCGGTATGCATGCCCACCTCGGGAACGGGGAGAGGCTTGCCGAGCTCTTGGAGCTCTCCTACCAAAGCATGAAAGGGGAAACACCGTGATTCAGAAAATCAAAGGGACGATGGACATTCTTCCCGAAGAAACACCTCTCTTCCAAAAAATAGAGGGCATAATGCGTGAGGAGGCGGTGCGGTACGGCTTCGGTGAAATCCGCACTCCCACCTTTGAAAATACCGAGCTCTTCGTGCGCGGCGTCGGCGATACCACCGACGTGGTGCAGAAGGAAATGTATACCTTTGCTGACCGTGATGAAAACCGTTCTATTTCTCTGCGTCCTGAAGGGACGGCCTCTGTGGCGAGAGCCCTGCTTGAAAATGGGCGCCACGTGGGTGCCATGCCGCAGAAATTCTACTATATCATAAACTGCTTCCGTCACGAGGCTCCTCAGGCGGGGCGCAGCCGCGAGTTCTTTCAGTTCGGCACCGAAACCTTTGGGAGCGAGAGCCCGGCAGCCGATGCTACGGCGATTGCCCTTGCCGCCTCGGTGCTCTCTCGTCTCGGCCTTACCAACGTGTCGCTGCACCTCAATTCCATCGGGTGCTCGGAGTGCCGTCCCGCGTACCGTCAGGCACTTGTGGAATACTACGGTGCTCATGAGGCAACGCTCTGCGAAACCTGCTCTACCCGCTTGAAGAGAAACCCCCTTCGGCTTTTGGATTGCAAAAATCCGGAGTGTGCCGCCCTTGCGCCGCATGCCCCCCGTACGGTTGACCATCTTTGCCCTCTGTGCAAGGAGCATTTTGAGGAGCTCCTCGCTTTGCTTTCCGCGATGGGGATTTCCTATTCGGTGGACCCCTCCATTGTACGCGGTCTCGACTATTATACCCGCACTGTCTTTGAGTTTATCGCCGAAGGCATCGGCGCGCAGAGCACGGTGTGCGGCGGTGGCCGTTACGACGGTCTTGTCGCCTCGCTCGGCGGCCCCGCGCTGCCCGGTATCGGCTTTGCCATGGGCATCACCCGTCTGATTCTTGCCATGCGCGCTGTCGGCACCGCCGATGCCCCCGTGCCCGCGCCGCGCCTTTATATTGCCCCCCTCGGCAAGGAGGCTCGTCTGCTTGCCATGGCTACCTGTGAACGGCTCCGCCGCGCGGGGGTTTCGGTTGAGTGCGATACGATGGACCGTTCGCTGAAGGCCCAGATGAAATATGCCGCCAAGCTGAACGCCGCCTACACCCTTATTCTTGGAGACAGCGAGGCCGCAAGTGGCCGCGCCCCTCTGCGCGACATGCAAACGGGCGAGCAGACTGAGGTGGAAATCGCCACCTTTACGGTATGACAAGTATGGTTTACAATGGGCGCCCCGAAGCCAATGAGGGCAGAGAAGCGCGGGAGATTATGGTGTACGATTTTCTCGACAGTCTCGGGATTTCCTACAAAAGAGTTGACCATGAGCCCGTGGCTACGATGGAGGATTGCCTTGCTGTTGAGAGTATGCTTGGCACGGCTATCTGCAAAAACCTTTTTTTGACCAACCGTCAGCATACTGCCTTCTATCTCCTTCTCATGCCGGGGGACAAGCCCTTCCGCACGAAGGACCTTTCCGCCGAAATCGGTACCGCCCGTCTTTCGTTTGCCACCCCTGAGGAAATGGAGCGTATGCTGGGCACCTCTCCCGGCTCTGCCAGCATCCTCGGCCTTATGTGTGACCGTGAGCATGAGGTGACTTTGCTTGTGGACCGCACACTTCTTTCGGCAGAGACGATAGGTGCCCATCCGCTTGTCAATACAGCAAGCCTCGGCCTTTCCCTCTCGGATATTATCGATGTTTTTCTGCCCGCCGTCGGGCATACCATGCAGAGAGTAACCCTCTGATACAGTTCAAATTCAAGTCAAACATAAGGAGAAGCTGCTATGAGCAAGATTGAAACCCTTTGCGTGCAGGGCGGGTATACCCCGAAGAACGGAGAGCCCCGTCAGATTCCGATTGTGCAAAGCACAACCTTCCGCTATGAAACCAGCGAGGATATGGGCAAGCTCTTTGACCTTGAGGCCTCGGGTTATTTCTATTCCCGTCTTCAGAACCCCACCTGCGATACCGTGGCGGCGCGCATAGCCGCGCTTGAGGGCGGTAGCGCCGCCATGCTGACCTCCTCGGGCCAGGCGGCTAATTTCTTTGCGGTGTTCAATATTGCCGGGGCGGGCGACCACGTGGTGTCCTCCTCCGCGCTTTACGGCGGAACCTACAACCTCTTTGCCGTAACCATGAAGCGCATGGGCATTGACTTTACCTTCGTCTCGCCCGATTGCACAAGAGAAGAGCTGGATGCCGCCTTCCGTCCGAACACCAAGGCAGTGTTTGGAGAGACCATCTCAAACCCCTCTCTTGACGTTTTTGATTTTGAGAAGTTCGCCTCTGCCGCCCATGCTCATGGCGTGCCGCTGATTGTGGACAACACCTTTGCCACGCCCATAAACTGCCGCCCGATTGAATTCGGCGTGGATATTGTCACCCATTCCACCACAAAATATATGGACGGTCACGGAACAGCCGTCGGCGGTGCCATTGTGGATTCGGGCAAATTTGACTGGATGGCCCATGCCGACAAGTTCCCGGGCCTTACCACTCCCGATGAAAGCTATCACGGCATTGTGTATGCCGAAAAGTTCGGGCTTGAGGGTGCCTTCATCACCAAGGCCACGGCACAGCTGATGCGTGACCTCGGCTCCTCGCCTGCTCCCATGAACGCCTTCCTTCTCGGCCTCGGGCTGGAAAGCCTCCATGTCCGTATGAAGCGGCACTGTGAAAATGCTCTGGCCGTAGCAAGCTTCCTGAAGGAGCACCCCGCCGTGAAATGGGTGCGTTATCCCTCGCTTCCCGGTGACAAGCAGTATGAGCTTGCCATGAAATATATGCCTAACGGAACCTGCGGCGTTATCAGCTTTGCCGTCGAGGGTGGCCGTGCCGCTGCCGAGAGAGTTATGAAGGAGCTTCGGATTGCTGCTATCGAAACCCATGTGGCAGATGCCCGCTCCTGCTGCCTGCATCCCGCCAATGCCACCCACCGTCAGATGAACGATGCCGAGCTTGCTGCCGCGGGTATCACGCCCGACCTTGTCCGCTTCTCCTGCGGAATTGAGTCGGCTGAGGACCTGATTGCCGACCTTGCTCACGCGCTCTCGTTTGCCAAGGCCTGATAGCGAAAACAAAACTTTACAAAAAGGGGAGGTGAGCCAATGCCTATCAAAATTCCCAATAAACTTCCGGCTGTCCGTACTTTGGAGGAAGAAAACATCTTCGTAATGACCGAGAGACGTGCGCTTATGCAGGACATCCGTCCTCTCCGTATTCTTCTGCTCAACCTCATGCCGACCAAGATTGATACCGAAACGCAGTTCTCGCGCCTGCTCGGTAATACACCCCTTCAGGTGGAGCTTACCCTTCTTCACACGAGAACTCACGAGGCAAAAAACACCTCGCGTGAGCATCTACTCACCTTCTACAAGTGCTTCGAGGATATCGAGAACGAGAGCTTCGACGGCATGGTGGTGACGGGTGCCCCCGTGGAGAAGTTCAACTTCGAGGAGGTGGAATACTGGGAGGAGCTCTGCCGTATTATGGATTGGGGCCGCCGTCACGTCCACAGCACGATTTACGTGTGCTGGGGCGCGCAGGCCGCGCTGTACCATTTTTACGGTATCGGGAAAAGGCATATGAAGGAGAAGGTCTTCGGCGTTTTTCCGCATGAGGTTCTTCGTCGGGATATTCCGCTTTTTCGCGGCTTTGACGACGTGTTTTATGCCCCCCATTCGCGCCACACCGAGAGCAACCCCGAGGCCATTCTCGGTCATTACGCCCTTACAGTGCTTGCACGCTCGGAGAAGGCGGGGCTCTTTGCTATGGAGGCCAAGGGAGGGCGTGAAATCTTTATCACGGGCCACCCTGAATATGACCCCCTGACGCTTGAAAGGGAATATCTCCGCGATAAGTCTCTCGGGCTTCCCATTCTGCCGCCCGAGCATTATTATCCAAACGATGACGAATCCCTTCCGCCGCGTGTCACATGGCGCGCCCATGCGAACCTGCTCTATTCCAACTGGCTGAACTACTATGTCTATCAGTCCACCCCGTATGACATCAGCGAGATTTCCAAATAAAGCCGACTGCGGCGGATAAACAAGGACTGCCCGGAGGGAGAAATCCCCCGAGGCAGTCTTTTATATAGGTTGTGCTGTGAAAAACCGTCGGCAAAAGCTGAGATTGATGGCATCGCTTATCAAGCGGGCTCCTCGCTCGTTCACAATGTCACATTCGCGCGGTGACACAAAAAAGCTTTTCCCCGTTGCAAGCACCTTCTCCAGAGCCTCGGGAATTTCTCCGTCCGAAAGCCCTGCCGCGCAGAAGCTGTCATAAATCAGTGTGGCCGAATTGACCACGGTGGGAAGCCCGATGGAAAGCACGGGCACCCCGAGAGACTCCCTGTCCAGTGCGCGGCGCGCATTTCCGATGCCCGAGCCGGGGCGAATGCCCGTGTCCGAGAGCTGAACGGTGGCGGCCAGCCTTTCCACCGAGCGCGCGGCAAGGGCATCGACGGCAAGAACAAGGTCGGGCGAAACTGCGGCGACAGCACCGCCGATAAGGTCACCGGCCTCAATTCCCGTTTCCCCCATAACGCCCGGGGTAATAATCGAGATTTCGGCATCGGCGAGGGAGGTGAAAAGCTGAGGCTCCTCTATTTTTAGCTGGCGGGTGGCAAGAATACGCTTTGCCGTGTCAGGGCCGAGGGCGTCGGCGGTCAGACCGCGGTTGCCGATGCCGGCGACCAGCAGGGAAGGTCGCTCACAGGCAAGCGTGCGGCACATTTCGGTCAAAAGCTCCGAAAGCACCTCGGAGAGCTCATGGAGCTCTCCCTCGCTCACCTCAAAGATGGGAGAGAAGCTCATGGTGATATATCGCCCCATCGGCTTTCCGATAGACTCAGCCCCCTCCTCGCTCTCTACCGTAAGACGTCCTATACGGCAGATTCCTCTGTCCTCCTCCCGATAGATGATGCCGGGCACAGTGGTGTCGGCCCGCATGCGCTCGCAGGCGAGGTCTGTGTTCTGATAGCTTTTTTTCGTGTACAGGCTCAAGCGAATACTCTCTTTCTTTTTTATTACAGTTTATCACAGTGTTCCCCGTGGCGGACGGCGGCATACAGGGCTCGAAAAATCTGCGAACTGCACAAAACCAAAAGCCCCCTATTGTGCATTTACACAATAAGGGGGGCATGAAAAAAACACTTTCAAAAAACAGTTGCATTTTTCGTTTAATAATGTTATAATAAAATACGTCACTATGCTTATGTTTTTCAAGGAGTCCGGTTATGAAAAGAGTTTTGTCCCTTTCTCTTGCGGTGCTGATGCTTCTGACAACCGCACTTGGCCTTGTGTCCTGCGGTAAGATGGAGGATAACGGTGCCGTAATCAATGCATATTATGTCGGAGAGATGTATGACTTCGATCCGTCACGCGCTGCGCTTGACGACGATGCCATGCGTGTTTTCGCGCTCCTTTACGAGCCGCTCTTCTCCCTCGCCAAAAACGGGAAGGTTAAGCCCGCTCTTGCCGAGAGCTATAAGATTCTCGATGATGGGAAAATGGAAATCGTCATAAAACCGACGACCTGGAGCGACGGTGCCACTGTCACAGCCTATGACGTCGTCTTTGCCTGGAAGCGGATTTTGGAGCCCGGCTTCAAGAGCCCTGCCGCCGCGCTTCTTTATGAGGTGGAGAATGCGCTTGAGGCCAAGAATGCGGCTGAGGACGAAAACGGCCATCCGATTACCACGGAGGACGTGGGCGCCGTGGCTGTCAACGCCAACACCATCTCCATCACCTTCCGTGAGGTGCTGGATGAGGACGGCAACCCTGTAAAGCCGAACTACGATGCCTTCCTCCAGAATCTGACAAGCGTGGCTCTGGCTCCCCTTCGTCAGTCGGTTGTGGAGGGTGACCGTGGCGCCGCCACCGACTACTGGGGCAAGCGCTCCATCACCATTGTGACCAACGGTCCGTTCACGGTTCGCACGCTTGACCATGAGCGCAAGGAGTTTACCATCGAGCGCAACCGTTATTATAACTACGCCACCAAGGATGCTATCGGTACCGATAATCCCAACAAGTTCGTGAACCCCTACCAGTTTGTCAACGACTGGTCCATCGGCTACGAGGCAGAGCCCGACGGTAATGGCAAGCTCCCCGAGGTCTCGCAGGAGGAATTCATCACCCGCCTTGCGGACCGCTTTGCTGAGAATTCGGTCTTTATCATGTCCGACCTTCCGCTTTCTCTCCGCGAGGAATACAAGAAGCAGCTCAAAACAAACGACACCCTTTCCACGATGTCGATTCTTCTGAACGGAGCCGCCTCCTCGTCTGCGCTTTCGAATAAGGACATCCGTCTCGCTCTTTCCTCGGTGCTTGACCGTGAGGAAATTGCCGAGCTTCTCATATGCGCGAGACCTGCTACCGGCTTTGTTACAAGCGGTGTTTTTGATGCCGCCAATCGCCGCAAGGATTTCCGCAAGGAGGGCGGTGCGCTTCTCTCTGTCAATGCAACCGATGCGAATGCTGCGGCGGTAGCTGCCATTTCGGCTCTCAGCGCGTCCCAGAAGAGACTCACGCTCGCTCATAACGATACCGATGCCGACAGAGCAGTGGCCGAGTATGTGAAGGCCAAGTGGGAGGCTCTCGGATTTACGGTAAAGCTGCTCGCTCTCAGCTACAACGAGGAGAGTGTGGACCTTGTGCTTGACGGTAACAGACCTCAGAAGTTTGAGTTCCGTGGCTCGCAGCTCGTGGATGCCTATGACGATTTCAAGGTAGGCACCCAGGAAATAGATGCTCTGCTTATGGACTATCAGATGCTCTCGCCCGATGCCTTCACTCCTCTTGCCGCCTTTACCACCGCCATGAACGGCAACGGAGTTGACCTCTCCACCGACTCTCAGGGCATGCAGGCGCTTACTCAGAGAGGCAACGTGCTTGGCTTCGCTAACGGGGATTACGATGCTCTCATTGAGGCTGCCTACAATGAGCGGGACCTTGAAAAACGCTCGGAGCTTCTTCATGACGCAGAGGAGCTGCTACTCAGCGAGATGCCCCTCATTCCTTTGACCTTCGGCCAGAGCTACTATGTGGCATCCTCCAAGCTCCGCGGTATTTCTACCGATTATTATGGGTATCCGATTCTTACCGAGGTCCGTCTTAAGAACTATCAAAAGTATCTCCCGGTCCCCGAGGAAGAGGAAACCTCCGCAGCCGAGTAATTTTTTAAGCAAGGGCCGCCCTTTTGCCACTGCATTGTGCTGCTTGGGCGGCCCCCCTTTTTCGTCTATTGAAAGGAGGTGCACTATGCAGATTCGTGCTCCCAAGGGCCCGCTTCTCAAAAATCGGACCGATATTAAAATCTTTGTTTTATTTCTTCTTAATCATGTGCGCTATCCCCTCACGCTGGACGAAATTACCGATTGCGTTACGGCAGACAGCGTAGTAGAGCATATTGATTTTGCTGCCGCCTTCTCGGAGCTGATTGAGCAGGAGCATGTGATAAAGGGAACCGAGGACGGACAGGAGATGTACATGATTTCCCCCAAGGGAATGGAAACTTCTGCCAATCTTGAGGACTCCCTGCTCGCCTCTCTTCGCAAGCGTAGCCTGCAAATGGCCATGCGCCACCTTTCTCTCCGCCGCCGTGAGGCGGTGGCAACCGCAGAGGTGAGACCTCTTGAAGATGGGCGTTACACTGTGAGCTGCCGTGCCACCTGCCGCGACGGGGCGGAAATGGCTTCCTTTTCACTCACGATTGCTTCCTATGAGGTAGCGGAGCAGATACGCCGTCATTTTATCGAGCAGCCCGAAGAGGTGATTCGGGGGCTGACGGCTACCGCTACAGGCGAAATTTCCTTTTTGCTCTCCTCGTATGAGGGATAAGCCAAAAAAGGAGAAGCCAAGCTTTTTTAGGTCGCATTTTCCTGTTTTTTCTACAAGAGTGACGAAAATGCATATAAAAAATAAATTTTTTTTGAACAAAAGTATTGACAAACACCAAACCATGTTGTAATATGGAGGTATACACGGTAGGTATAATGTGTATGAATCGTTGTGAAGAGACAGTACTTCGCCTGATTGACGGTGTCCGTGTGGGTGACCGCACGGCCTTTTCGGATTTGCTGGCCTCGTACCGTCCGTTGTTGGTCTCGCGGGTTTCGTCTTATGCCCAGCAGAACGGCTCCTTGCGTGACGAATTGCTTCAGGATGCAACGCTTGCGCTTTATCGCGCCGCACTTTGCTATCGTGCCGAGGCGGGTGTCACCTTTGGCGCCTATGCCCGGGTTTGTATCACCAATGCCTTGAATTCCGCTTATCGTAAGCATTGCGGTACCGCTCCCCTTTCCTTGCATTCTATGGCTTCGGATTTGGAGGCAGACGGTGAGGACCCTGCTGAAATTTTGATTTCTCAGGAAGAAACAGGGGATATTTATGCGGCAGCGCTTGCCTGCCTTTCCCCCTATGAGATGCGTGTTTTTCTTCTGTATATCCATGGGTATACGCCGCGCGCCATTGCTCCTGAGGTTGGTCGCAGTGAAAAGTCTGTGTCCAACGCCATCGGGCGAATGCTCAAAAAACTTCGCGCCCGACTTCACTAATTGTTTATATGCCCCCGTAGCTTAATAAGAGCGTTGTTTACAAAGGTGTCGGTTGGAATCCGTCTGGTGGCAAATTAAATCTTTTTTATCCAGAAAGGTAGAGGGAAATGTTTGAGGACAAAACGCTGAAGTGCAAGGATTGCGGCGAGGATTTCGTGTTCACTGCCGG
>JAZSHY010000027.1:0-1856 GCA_045533505.1 Eubacteriales bacterium
GCCAGAGACTCCCCCGTGCTGCTGACGTCGTCCACAATAAGCCCGCGCTTGCCCTTCATATACTGGGCATCGTAGCCGTCAAGGTAAAGGGCCTGGCGTGCCACAGTGGTGATAGACTGCACCTCGTATCGGATAACGTCACGCATATAGAGCTTCGGCCCCTTACGGGCCAGAACATAGCGGGCGCCGCCAAGACGGCGTGCCATGGCGTAAATGAGGGGAATCCCCTTGGACTCCGCCGTAATCATCACATCGTGCGGCGGGGCCTTTTCAAGCAGGGCCTCGGCACAGGCCTCGGTGAGCTCCACATCGCCAAAAAGGACGAAAGCGGCAATTGAGAGGCTGTCGTTCACAGGGCAGATGGGAAGATGGCGTACCACGCCGGGAAGCTTCAATTCATATGTCATGGTCGTGATTCCCCTTTACAGTTCTTTCCTTATGATTATACCGCACATGCAAGAAAAATACAAGAGGGAAACGGCGAAAAAGAGCAAAGGACAAAAAAGGGAATTGCACTGCCATGGCAACACAACTCCCTTTTCCTTTTTGTTTATGCCAGAATCTTGTCCTTTCAGCCTTGGAACACGAGGCCGAGGGCACGGAGCGCCTCTGCGATAGCCTCGGAGGCAGGGCCGAGCTCCGCCTTCGAAAGCGTGCGCTCGCATGAGACGAAGGAGAAGCGCAGCGTGAGCGTTTCCTCCCCGTCGCGGCAATAGGTGGCAACGGGCGTAACCGCCGAGAGGCTTTCGCCCCCTGCCTTCATAGCGGCTTCGACTACAGCGGGGTACTGTACCTCCGAGAGCGTGGCACGGAAGGTCATATCAAGGTCAATCCTCGGGAAGCGCGAAGCCTCACGGTACTTGATAGGCGCAGGCTGAACCGTGGAAAGCGAATCCATATCCAGCTCACAGAAGGCGATGGCAGCCTTCCTATCAATGGCGGTGCCGACGGTGGGGTGAGGCACCGAAAGGCTGCCCACCTGCACACCGCAAACCGAAACAGCAAAGGTGTTGACGGGGTGCTCCCATGCGTGCGACGGCTCGGCGGCGGTAAAGACGGCCTCACTGTGCTTTATGTTGGCAATCAGCGCGCTCACCATGTCACGCACGGTAAGGAAGGCCTCCTCCTCACCGCAAAGGCGGCTCATATGAGCGATGCCGAGAATACGGCGCTCACAGCAGGTGCCGTCCTCCGAAAGCCCCTTCACGACACGCCCCACCTCAAAGAGGGTGAAGACATCGTCAAAGCCACGGTTTTCCGCCACGAAGGAAAGCAGCGTCGGCGTCATGGAATTGCGCAGAATGGCGTGGTCGGGCGTGCCGGGGTTAAGGATGCGCACGTTCTCCTCGGGCTGAATCCCGATTTCGCGGTATTTGGCCGCGTCACACCAGAGGTACGAATGCACCTCGTGCGAGGCAAAGCGGTCTACCAGAAGCGCCTTGGCAATCCCCTCATCGGTGGCAGCCACCTCGGGAAGAACCGGAGAAAGCGCCCCCTTGGCCGTATACACCTCAAAATTGTCGTAGCCGTAAATCCGCGTGATTTCCTCAATAAGGTCGGCAGGAATGGTAACGTCCTTTGTGGCGCGCCACGAGGGAACGCGAACGCGGAAGACGTCGCCGTTCCGTTCTACGCCGAAGCCGAGAGAAAGAAGGGTGTGCTCAATCCGCTCGGACGAAATATCAATCCCTGTATAGCGGTCCACATACGCCTTATCTATCGTCATTTCGACAGTCGGATAGTGCTTGGCATACACATCGGTCACGGCACTCGTCACCTCGGCATCGGGGCAAACCGAAAGGAGGAGCGAAAGGAAGCGTGCCGTCGCCGCGAGGCACAGCTCGGGGTCCAGCATC
>JAZSHY010000018.1:0-13837 GCA_045533505.1 Eubacteriales bacterium
GATGCTGGACCCCGAGCTGTGCCTCGCGGCGACGGCACGCTTCCTTTCGCTCCTCCTTTCGGTTTGCCCCGATGCCGAGGTGACGAGTGCCGTGACCGATGTGTATGCCAAGCACTATCCGACTGTCGAAATGACGATAGACAAGGCGTATGTGGACCGGTATACGGGTATTGACATTTCGTCCGATAGAATTGAGCACACCCTTCTTTCTCTCGGCTTCGGTGTAGAACGGTGCGGTGACACCTTCCGCATCCGCGTTCCCTCGTGGCGTGCCACAAAGGACGTTACCATTCCTGCCGACCTTATTGAGGAAATCACGCGGATTTACGGCTATGACAATTTTGAGGTGTATACGGCCAAGGGGGCGCTTTCTCCGGTTCTCCCCGAGGTGGCGGCCACCGATGAGGGGATTGCCAAGGCGCTTCTTGTAGACCGCTTCGCTTCGCACGAGGTGCATTCCTACCTCTGGTGTGACGCGGCCAAATACCGCGAAATCGGGATTCAGCCCGAGGAGAACGTGCGCATCCTCAACCCCGGGACGCCCGACCACGCTATCCTGCGCAATTCCATGACGCCGACGCTTCTTTCCTTCGTGGCGGACAACCGCGGCTTCGACGATGCCTTCACTCTCTTTGAGGTGGGGCGTGTCGTAAAGGGGCTCTCTGAGGACGGCACCTGCTGTGAGCGCCGTGTTCTCGGCATTGCTCACACGAGCCGCCTTTCCGGTGAGGAGGAGGCCTTCCTTACCGTGCGTGACATGGTGAGCACGCTGATTGCCAACATGAAGCACGGGGAGGCCGCCTTTACCGCCGCCGAGCCGTCGCACGCGTGGGAGCACCCCGTCAACACCTTTGCTGTTTCGGTTTGCGGTGTTCGGGTGGGTGTCCTTTCGGTGCCTCACCCCACCGTCGGCAACGCCATCGACAAGAAGGCCGCCATCGCCTTCTGCGAGCTGGATATGGATTCGCTTTCCTCGGTTCAGTCTGCGCCTATCAAGTACCGTGAGGCCTCGCGCTTCCCGAGGATTGACCTCGATATGACCTTCCGTGCCACGCTCTCGGAGGTGCAGTACCCCGCTGTAGTCGAAGCCGCTATGAAGGCCGGGGGTGAAAGCCTCTCGGCGGTTGCGCCCGTTGCCACCTATTGCCGCGACGGGGAGGAAACGCTGACGCTGCGCTTCTCGTTTGCCTCCTTTGAGCGCACGCTCTCGAAGGCCGAGCTCGGCCCTGCCTCCCAGGCGATTGCCGAGGCACTCCGCGCCCTTGGCCTCGTCTTCCAAGGCTGAAAGGACAAGCACCTGTGAGATGCCCTCTCACAGGTGCTTTTTTGCGGGAGCGCCGCCCTCTCCGCCGCGCGCCCACCCCTTGGCATTTTGCGGCCCTTCTTCTTTTTCGGCGTTTCCCTCTTGTATTTTTTTTGCATGTGCGGTATAATCATTTAAGGAAAGAACTGTGAAGGGGATTAACAATCATGACATATGAATTAAAGCTTCCCGGCGTGGTACGCCATCTTCCCATCTGCCCTGTGAACGACAGCCTCTCAATTGCCGCGTTCGTCCTTTTCGGCGACGTGGAGCTCACCGAGGCCTGTGCCGAGGCCCTGCTTGAAAAGGCACCTCCGCACGACGTGATGATTACGGCGGAGTCGAAGGGGATTCCCCTTATTTACGCCATGGCCCGCCGCCTTGGCGGCAGCCGTTACGTTCTGGCACGCAAGGGGCCGAAGCTGTATATGCGTGACGTCCTTCGGTATGAGGTGCAGTCCATCACCACCGTGGCGCGCCAGGCCCTTTACCTTGACGGCTACGATGCCGAGTATATGAAGGGCAAGCGCGTGCTTATTGTGGACGACGTCATCAGCACGGGCGAGTCTCTCGCCGCCCTTCGCGGCCTTGTGGAGTCTGCCGGCGGTATTGTCGTGGGGCAGATGGCAGTGCTCGCCGAGGGAGATGCCATTGGGCGCTCGGATATCACCGTGCTGGCCCCCCTGCCGCTTTTCCATCCCGACGGAACCCCGATGGAATAAGTTAAAAAGGGGGCAGCACCGAGAGCCGTGCTCTCCCCAAGGAGGTCTATGTACGGATATATTACACCGAAGGCCGATGAGCTTTTGGTAAAGGAACAAGCGCTTTACCGCGCCTTCGGGTGCGGTCTTTGCCGTGCTATGCGGCGAGAGACGGGGCTGTTTTCTGCTTTGTCCCTGCACTATGATTTTGTCTTTCTCGCGCTTTGCCGCACCCTCACCGAGGGGCGCGAGGTGGCGGTGCGCTATCGCCGCTGCCCCCTGCATCCTCTGCGCCCCCGCGCGATGGTGGAGGAAAACGAGGCGCTTCTTTTTGCCGCAGCGGCTTCCGCGGTGGTTTCTTACCTCAAAAAGGAGGATGACCTGACAGACAACGGCTGGGGGCAGAGGCTCCGTGCGGCACTTACGATACTTCCTGCGCACAGCGCGTGCCGCCGTGCCGAGCTCCGTCAGCTGGAAGCAAGGCTTGAGGAGTATATCTTTGAACTTTGCACCTGCGAGGACGAGGGGATTGCCTCCTTGGACATACCCTCGGATTTGGCAGGGAAAATGCTTGGCGAGGTTTTTTCCTCCGCCTATGAGGGCGAGGGGAGGGGTACGCTCTACCGTATCGGTTACCATCTCGGTAGGTTTATTTATTTTCTCGATGCCTTGGACGATTATGAGGATGACCGCAAGAGGAAAAACTACAATCCGTATGTTCTTCTTTACGGAGACGACATAGCGGCCCTTTGCGACGATGCCGAGCTGAGCCTTTCTCTTGAGCTCTCCGAGCTTGCCGAAGCGGTGGAGGAGCTGCCCTTTTTCCGCGAGGAGGCCCTCCGCGGTATTATCGAAAACATCGTGTACCTCGGGCTGCCCGACAGAGCGCAGCGTGTACTTACCAAAAGAAGAGAAGGAGGCGGAGCATGACGGACCCTTACAAAATTCTCGGCGTTCCGTATGATGTCGGCGAGAGCGAGCTGAAGGCTGCCTATCATGCGCTTGCCCGCCGATATCACCCCGACAATTTTGCCCGTGACCCCGCAAGGCTTGAAATGGCGGGGCGCAAGATGCGCGATATCAATGCTGCCTATGAGCAAATCACCCGTGACCGTGCCGCGGGCATTGACGGTGCCGCCGCCTATGGCAAGAGGAAGTCGCCCTCTAAGGAGAGGGGTGCCTCTCGGGGCGAGGGGCGAGGGGCAGGCGATGCGCCGCCTCGCTACCGCGAGAGGGCCGATGAGTCGCCCCGCGCCTTTGCGGGCTACGATTACATAAGACGCCTTCTTGAGGGCGGGAATTATGCGGCGGCCCTCGGTGAGCTTTACCGTGTCGGTGAGAAGCTGCGCACGGCTGAGTGGCATTTCCTTGCGGGGTGTGCGCACCGCGGCATGCACCATCTTCACGATGCCCTGCGCGAGGTGAGTGTTGCCTGCCGTATGGAACCCCACAATCAGGAATACCGAAGAAAGAGGGATGAGATGCGCGGCAAGGCGGGGCGCCCCCGTGAGGAGTACGAGGGGCGGCGCAAAAGGAGCGCCGACGTCAAGGTGGAGGGGAAGCCCGACCACGACCCCTGCCGGCAGTGCTGCTTCTGCTTCCTCGGAATGGGAGACGGAAAGTGTTAAGGAGAGCTTTATGACCAAAATCGGGTTTGTTTCGCTCGGTTGCTCCAAGAATCTTGTGGACACCGAGGTAATGCTGCATCATCTCGTGGAGGCGGGGTATGAAATCACCCCCGACGAGACCGAGGCCGATATCGTGGTGATTAACACCTGCGGCTTTATCGGTGATGCCAAGGAAGAATCCATTGAAAATATTCTCGATATCGCCTGGCTTAAAAAGAACAGGAGTCTTCGCGGCATTATTGCCACGGGCTGTATGGTGGAGCGCTATCGCGATGAGATACAAAGGGAACTGCCTGAGGTGGACGCCTTTCTCGGTGTCGGCAGCCTTTCGCATATCGCGGAGGCGGTGGAGGCGGTGCTCCGCGGCGAGTCCTATGCTCATTTCGGTGATAAGGAGGCCTCCCCCCTCGGGGGTGACCGCGTCCTTACCACTCCCGAGCATATGGCGTATCTGAAAATCGCCGAGGGGTGCGACAACTGCTGCACCTACTGCGCCATTCCGCAAATACGGGGCCGTTTCCGCAGCCGCCCGATTGAGGACATTGTGGCCGAGGCCAAGGGACTTGAGGCACTTGGCGTGAAGGAGCTTTGCCTTATCGCGCAGGATACTACGCGTTACGGGCTTGACCTTTACGGCAAATACAGCCTCAGCGACCTCATAAGAAGCTTGACGGAGAATACCGCCATTCCGTGGATTCGGCTTCTCTACTGCTATCCCGACAAGATTACCGACGAGCTGATTGCCGAGCTGCGCGACAACCCCCGTCTTCTGCCCTACATGGATATTCCGATTCAGCACATATCCGACAGGGTTTTGCGCGCGATGAACCGTCACGGCGACGGCAGCACCATTCGCGATGCTGTGGCACGCCTTCGTGCCGCCGTGCCCGACATCACCCTGCGCACAACCGTGATAGTCGGCTTCCCGGGCGAGAGCGAGGAGGAGTTCTGCGAGCTTTGCGAGTTCGTCAAGGAGGCGCGCTTTGACCGCCTCGGTGCCTTCTGCTACTCCCCCGAGGAGGATACCCCCGCCGCCGAGCTTCCCGACCAGCTGGATGAGCAGGAGAAGCAGAATCGGTATGACATTCTTATGCGAACGCAGCTCCGTATCGCCGAGGAAAAGAACCGTGAGAAAATCGGCTCGTGCCGGACAGTCCTTTGCGAGGGCTATGACCCCGTTGCCGAAATTCATTACGGCAGGAGCGAGGCCGATGCCCCCGATGTAGACGGCAAAATTTATTTTTCCGCGAAGCAGCGTCTTACGGTGGGAGAATTTTATTCGGTGAAGATTGAGGAAGTGATAGACTACGACCTCAAGGGCCGTGTGATTTCCAAGAAAAAGTGAGGAAAGAAAAATGAAAAAGCTGAACCTTCCGAATACTCTGTCTCTTCTGCGCGTTCTTATGGTGCCCCTTTTCATGGCGGCGGTTGTCTTTCTTCCCCAGAGGGGGGAGAGCTTCCTTGCCACGCTTGGTCTTTGCGCGGTGCCCGCGGCCCTCTTCGGCCTTACCGCCTACACCGACCATCTCGACGGGAAGATTGCGAGAAAATACAATCTCATCACCGACTTCGGCAAATTCATTGACCCCTTGGCAGATAAGTTCATGGTTTTCGGTGCCCTGATTGCCATTCTGGTTTCGCGCCCCGATATCGCGCCCCTCTTCGTGTGGGTGGCGGCAATTATCATGCTGCGTGAGCTTGCCGTTACCTCGCTCCGCCTTGTGGTGGCCTCCTCGGCAGGCAAGGTTGTGGCGGCCTCCTTCTGGGGCAAGGCCAAAACCGCAACCCAGTGCGTGGCGATTCTCCTGATTCTTCTTGAGCCCGCCATTCTCTATGCCGCCGAGGGCTTTCCCCCGGTTTGCTCCTATGTGGCAATGCTCGCCATGCTGATTACCACGGTGGGCTCGGGTATTGATTACCTGCGTGTCTACATGCCCTATATTGACACGAATAAGTAAACAAAACCTTGCAAAAGAAAAACCGATAGGCGGTTCCCTATCGGTTTTTTCTTTTTTGTGAGTGGGAGCTTGCCCTTTCAGCGGAAGCAGAGGGGAGTGGCAGCCCTCACCTCTTCAAATTCTTCCTCAATTTCCTTTTCTGGCGCCGCTGTCAGAAGCGAAACCACAACAATCAGAAGAGAAGAGAAGAGGAAGGCGGGGAGCAGCTCGTAGATGTTGAGAACGCCGCCGAGGGGACGGAGCACGAGCTTCCAGAAGAAGACCATGCAGCCGCCGCCGACCATACCGGCAATCGCCCCCGCACGGTTGGTGCGCTTCCAGAACAGACTGAAGAGCATAATCGGCCCGAAGGTGGCACCGAAGCCGGCCCAGGCGAAGCTTACGATAGTAAAGATAACGCTGTTTTCGTCAAGAGAGATGAAGACGGCTATCAAGGCAATCAGAAGAAGGGTAAGGCGGGATACCGTCATCACCTTCCTGTCGCTGGCATCGCGGCGGAAAACACCGTGGTAAATGTTCTTGGCAAGGGCTGAAGCGGCAATCAGGAGATAAGAGTCGGAGGAGCTGATGGTGGCGGCCAGAATGCCTGCCATCACAACCCCCGCAATCAGAGGCGGGAAGAGGTTCGTTGAAATCGTGATAAAGATGCTTTCGGCCTCCGAGGAGGTTGTGAGCGCGGCAGGATAGAGCTTACGGCCAACCACACCGATGATAACTGCCACAGCAAGCGAGATGAACACCCACACGGTGGCAATCCTGCGCGAGCGAGTCAGTTCTCTTTCCTCACGAATGGCCATAAAGCGAAGCAGCACCTGCGGCATACCGAAGTAGCCGAGTCCCCAGGCTGTGGTGGAGAGAATGGTGAGGAAGCCGTAGGAGCCCGCCTCCCCGAAGCGCGGTGCGCCGGCAGCGTCCAAAAGCTGCTTGCCGGTTTCGGGGTCGGTGGTGGGCGAGGCAATTCCGAAGAATTCGAAGAAGCCGGGGATGTCCTTGGCATTCTCGATAACGGCACCCGGGCCGCCCGCCGCGATTGTGGCTACGATAAGCGTGAGCGTAAGTGCCACGATCATCACAATGGCCTGCATGAAGTCGGAGACACTCTCGGCCAGAAAGCCGCCGACAAGCGTATAGATAAGCACGAAAACGGCGCCAAGAATCATCATGGGAACGTACGGCATATCAAAGAGGGTGGCAAAAAGCTTGCCGCAGGTGACAAAGCAGCTGGCGGCGTATACTGTAAAGAAAATGAGGATAAAGACGGCAGATATAGTGAGGATTACCTTGTTTTTTTCTTTAAAGCGGTTCGAGAAATATTCGGGCAGGGTAATCGCACCTCCCGCCTTCTCGCTGTACCGCCGCAGGCGGCGCGAAACCAGCAGCCAGTTGATATAGGTACCGACGGCAAGACCGATGGCCGTCCATGCGGCGTCGGCAATACCGCACCAGTAGGCAACGCCCGGCAGCCCCATCAGGAGCCAGCCCGACATATCCGAGGCCTCGGCGCTCATGGCCGTTACCCAGGGGCCGAGGCTCCGTCCCCCGAGGAAGAATTCGCCCGAATTTTTGTTGGCGCGCTTGGCAAAGGTTACACCAAGCACCACCACCATTGCCATGTAGAGCAGCATGGCAATCATAATCTGAATCTGTTCACCTGTCATAAAAACTCCTTGTCGAATGCAAGATTGCGCAAAAGAAGCTAAAATCAGCGGCAATTTTGCAAGATGCTCCCATTTTACCATCTTTTTTGGGGTTTGTCAATTCCTTTTACTTCGAAGGCAGGAAAATCCGGTTTTTCCCCGCGGGCGCGCCTCTTCAAATTAAGGAAGATAAAAATTTGTTTTACCCCTTTACAAACCGTGAGGGATGTGATATAATGCTTCATGGACCTTTGCCTCGGCTTGCGGAGAAAGGGCGCAAATGCGCGTCTTCACCCACCGCCTGCTGGGACACCGGCTACTAAAAAAGAAAGGTGAAGAAGGATGGATAAGCAGAAAAAGCAAGAGATTATTGAGACCTACCGTCTGACCGAAACTGACACGGGCTCGCCCGAGGTTCAGATTGCGATCCTGACCTACCGTATCAATCATCTCACCGAGCATCTGAAGGCTAACAAGAAGGACTTTCATTCTCAGAGAGGTCTTCTCACGATGGTTGGCCACAGAAAGAACCTGCTCGCTTACCTCGCTCGCAAGGATATCGAGAGATACCGTGCGATAATCAAGAAGTTAGGTCTTCGTAAGTAAACCAAGGGGAGGGACTGATGCCTGCGTGTCAGTCCCTCCTTGTGGTGAAGAAAAACAAATGCCGTGGGATGAGGTAGCAGTTTCATAGCGGCCCGAAGCTCGGACCGTTATGTGAATGCTATGTCCTCCTCGGCAAAAAACAGCCAAAGAAAAGGAGAAAGAAATGTTCGAGAATTACAAAGTTTATGAGTACGAGTATGCCGGCAGACCTCTGCGCGTTGAGGTCGGTAAGCTTGCAGGGCTTGCCAACGGCTCTGCCCTTGTGCGTTACGGCGAAACGGTGCTTCTTTGCTGTGCCACCGCCTCTGCCGCCCCCCGCGATGGAATAGACTTCCTCCCGCTGTCGGTGGACTATGACGAAAAGATGTATTCGGTGGGCAAAATCCCCGGCGGCTTCCTTCGCCGCGAGGGCCGTCCCTCCGAAAAGGCCATTCTCACAAGCCGTGTGATTGACCGCCCTGTGCGTCCTCTCTTCCCGAAGGACCTGCGCAACGATGTCTCGCTTGCCCTCACCGTTATGTCGGTGGACCCCGATTGCTCGCCCGAAATCACCGCTATGATCGGTGCTTCGATTGCCCTTTCGATTTCGGATATTCCGTGGAACGGGCCTATCGGCGGTGCCTTCATGGGCCTTGTCGACGGTGAAATCGTTGTGAACCCCACGGCAGAGCAGCGCAAGAGAAGCGACCTTGAGCTTACCGTTGCCGCCTCCGCGAAGAAGGTGGTTATGATTGAAGCGGGCGCGCGCGAGGTGGATGATGAAACCATGTATGCCGCCATCATGAAGGCGCACGAGGAAATAAAGGACCTTCTCGTGTTTATTGATAAGATTGTGGCCGAGGTTGGCAAGCCGAAGTTCTCCTACCCCTCCTGCGAGCTTGACCAAGATATGTTTGACGAAATCTTCGCATATTGCGAAAAGGACGTTATGGCCGCCCTCGACACCGACGACAAGACGGTGCGCGATGCCCGTATGCAGCCCATTACCGAGGCTGTGGTGGCCGAGTTCGGTGAGAAGTACGAGAACCTCTCCTCTATGATAGGCGAGGTCATGTACAAAATCCAGAAGAAGATTGTCCGCCGCTGGCTCCTTGAGGACAAGAAGCGTGTGGATGGCCGCCGTATGGACGAAATCCGTCCTCTCGCCGCCGAAACCGGTCTTCTTCCCCGCACACACGGCTCGGGCCTCTTCACCCGCGGTCAGACGCAGGTGCTGACGGTTGCCACGCTCGGCCCTGTCAGCAACGCCCAGATGCTTGAAGGGCTTGATGACGAAACCGAAAAGAGATACATGCACCATTACAATATGCCCGGCTACTCCACGGGCGAGGCCAAGGCTATGCGCAGCCCGGGCCGCCGCGAAATCGGTCACGGTGCTCTTGCAGAGCGTTCCTTGGTTCCCGTTCTTCCCTCGGTGGAGGAGTTCCCTTATGCCATTCGCCTCGTCAGTGAGGTGGTGAGCTCCAACGGTTCGACCTCTCAGGCCTCGGTCTGCGGCTCCACGCTCGCTCTTATGGATGCCGGCGTTCCGATTAAGGCTCCCGTTGCCGGTATCTCGTGCGGCTTGATTACCGCCGAGGACGGCAGCTGGGATACCATGATTGACATTCAGGGCCTTGAGGACTTCTATGGCGATATGGACTTCAAGGTGGCGGGTACTCACAAGGGCATCACCTCCATTCAGATGGACCTCAAGATTGACGGCCTTACGCCCGAAATCATTCACCGTGCGCTCACGACCACGCACGCCGCCCGTGACTATATCCTTGACGAAATCATTCTGAAGGCTATTCCGGCTCCCCGTGCCGAGCTCAGCCCCTATGCTCCCAAGATGATGAGCATGACGATTGACCCCGACAAGATTGGCAAGGTCATCGGCCCCGGCGGCAAGACCATTCAGAAGATTGTGGCCGACACCGGTGCTCAGGTGGACATCAATGATGACGGTGTCATCTTCATCTCGGCGGTGAATACCGAGGCGGCGGAGAAGGCAAAGGCCATCATCGAGGCCATCACCTTTGAGCCCGTGGCGGGTGAGACCTATGTGGGTGTTGTCACGCGCATCATTCCTATCGGTGCCTTTGTGGAATTCGCCCCCGGCAAGGAGGGCCTTGTCCACATTTCGAAGCTTGCCGCAACCCGTACCGAGAAGGTAGAGGACGTTGTGCAGATTGGTGACCAGGTTCGTGTGAAGTTCCTCGGCACCGATGAAAAGGGCCGTCTCAACCTTTCGATGAAGGACGCTCAGTAAAAATAAAAAAGCAGGAACCCCGAGGCTCGGGGTTCCTGTTTTTTTGTGAATACTCTTCCGGGTGAAGGGCTCTTACCTATCGGCATCCTTGAGTGCCTCGCTCGGCCAGGGGAGAGGCTTGCCCCCCTTTGTGAGATAGGCTTGCTCGGCAAGGCGTGCCATGGGAGTGTCAGAAAGCGAGTCGGAATAAAAGGCTTGGACCTTCCCATCGGGGAAAAGCTCATAAAAGCGGCGCGGCTTGCTCTCGCCGTAGCACCGCCCGTCTTCCTCATAGCGGAAGTCGGCGTCAAGGCGCGAGGCAATCAGTGTGCCGAAGGCCGCACGGCGGGCAATCGGGCGAAGGATGAATTCGGGCGATGCCGAAATGATGACATCGTCCTCCCTGCGGATTTTCCGATAGAAGGGGAAGAGCCGTTCCTTTCGCTTTTCCCAGAAGCGCTCGGCCTCGGCCTCGGGGCTTTTCAGGCGGCGGAAGGAGGCGAAGAAGGCCTCCCTTGCCGCCTCGGTGGAAATTTTCCCCCGCTTATGGCGAAGGGCCATGAGGAGCGCCTTTGGTAAATCCAGAAGGAAGGATGGGTGCCGCAGGAGCGAAGCGAGGTAAAATTCAAGGGTAGAGTCACGCGGATAGAGGGTTTTGTCAAAGTCGTATACATTCATAAGCGTTCCTCGCCTTGAAGACTTATTTATTGATTCTCCTGCGAATCCACTTCACAAGCTCAACAATCGGCAAAACGAGGAAGGCGAGGCCGAGGGCAATCGCATATTCACCGAAGGGAACGGGGGTGAAGTTGAAGGCGTTTGCCAAGGGCGGAATATAGATGACGGCAAGCGTGAGCAGGAAGGCAAGAGCCATAGCACCGAAGAGATAGATGTTATGCGTCTTGACAGAGAAGAGCGAGCCGCGCTCGGAGCGCATATTGTAGGAATGGAAGATTTCGGCCATGGAGAGTGTCAGAAATGCCATGGTCATACCGTCACCGCCGTCGGGCACAAGCAGATGGCCGATGAGATAGGCTGCCAGAACCAGAAGGCCGATAAGAATGCCCTCGTAGGCAATGTCAAAGGCCATACCGCCTGCGAAGATGCCTTCGTTCTTTTTGCGCGGCGGGCGGTTCATGATGTTGCGGTCTGCCGCCTCCATGCCAAGGGCAAGGGCGGGGAGTGAGTCGGTAATCAGGTTGACGAACAGAATATGCGTGGGCAGAAGGAGCGAAAGCCCCGAAAGCTCGGGAACAAAGAGGGCAAGCACCGTGAAGAAGAAGATACCCACGACCTCGGCAAGGTTGGAGGAGAGCAGGAAGCGGATGGCGCGGCGGATGTTGTCATAGATGCGGCGCCCCTCCTCGGCTGCCCCCACGATGGTGGCAAAGTTATCGTCCGCGAGAATCATGTCGGCCACATTCTTCGTGACGTCGGTTCCCGTGATGCCCATACCGATACCGATGTCGGCACCCTTGATGGAGGGGGCATCGTTGACGCCGTCGCCCGTCATGGCCGTGACCTCGCCCTTGGCACGCCAGGCGCGCACAATGCGAAGCTTATGCTCGGGCTGCACACGGGCATACACCGAATACTTGGTTACGCCCTCGGCGAACTCCTCGTCCGAGATGTCGTTGAGCTCCGCGCCCGTGATGGCCTCCTCTTTCGAGGAGATAATGCCGAGCTCGGTGGCGATGGCAACGGCGGTATCCTTATGGTCGCCCGTAATCATGATGGGGCGGATGCCCGCCGTGCGGCATTCCTCAATGGCAGCCTTCACCTCGGGGCGCACAGGGTCAATCATACCGCAAAGCCCCGCGAACACGAGGTCACATTCCATGGCAGCGGAGGTGTATTCGGCAGGCTCGCCCTCGTGGCGGCGGTAGGCGGCGGCCAGAACGCGCAGGGCGCGGTCTGCCATGCCCTTGTTGGCGGCAAGAATGCGCTCGCGGTCCTCATCGGTCATCGGTCTTGCGCCCTCGCCCTCGTCAATAAAAGCAGAGCGTGCAAGAATTTCGTCGGGCGCCCCCTTGGTGTACTGCGTGATACCGCCGTTCCCGTCGCGGCATACGGTGCTCATCATTTTGCGCTCGGAGTCAAACGGAATTTCTCCGATACGCACGTCCGAGGCGTCGAGCGCGTCCTTATCCGGTCCTACCGTCGCGGCAAAGTTGACAAGGGCACATTCGGTGGGCTCGCCGATGGCAACGCCGTCCTCACCCGGATGCGCGTCACAGCAGAGTGCCATTGCCTTGGCCAGGAGAACATCGCTTGCGGTCATGGCGGTTTCCACCACCGTCATTCTGTTTTGCGTCAGCGTTCCCGTTTTGTCCGAGCATATGACCTCGGTGCAGCCGAGGGTTTCCACAGCCGACATCTTGCGGATAACGGCACCGCGCTTCGACATTCGGGTAACCCCGATGGAAAGCTCAATGGTAACCACGGCGGCAAGCCCCTCGGGAATGGCGGCCACGGCAAGGCTCACGGCGATGATAAAGGTGTCAAGCACCACGCCCCAGCTCATGGCGGCGCTGCTGGCAATCAGCTGGAAGGCAAAGATAAAGCCGCAGATACCGAGAACAATATAGGTGAGTATCTTGGAGAGCTGACCGAGCTTCAGCTGAAGCGGGGTCTTTTCGTCCTCGGCATCGGCAAGCGCGCCTGCGATTTTTCCCATTTCGGTGTCCATGCCGGTAGCTGTAATGACAGCGCGTCCCCGTCCGTAGACGGCGGTGGCACCCATATACACCATATTGTGGCGGTCACCGAGAGGAATTTCCCGTCCGTCCTCACGCGCGGCGAGGGGGGCTGCCGCTTTTTCTGTGGGGACAGATTCTCCCGTCATGGCAGCCTCCTCGCATTTCAGCGAGTTGGATTCCAAAAGGCGGGCATCGGCGGGAATAGCGTCTCCTGCTTCAAGGAGAATGACGTCTCCCACCACGAGGTCCTCGGAGCGCACAGAAAGCTGCTTGCCGTCACGAATTACCTTGGAGGTGGCGGCGGTCATCTGCTTCAGGGCCTCAATGGCCGCCTCGGCCTTCGATTCCTGAATGACGCCGAGGGTTGCGTTAATCAGCACCACGGCAAGAATGATAAAGACGTCGGTCATCGGCTCCCCCTCGGTGACGGCGATGATACCGCTGATAAGCGCGGCCACGAGGAGAATGATGGTCATCGGGTCGGTAAGCTGCTGCAAAAAGCGCTTCCATATGGGGGTTTTTTTGCCCTCCTCCAGCTTGTTTTTACCGTTCTCAAGGAGCCGCCTCTCGGCCTCCTCGGAGGTAAGGCCCTCAGAGGACGAGCCCAGTCGCTCAGTGGCTTCCTCGGCTGTTTGCAGATAAAATTCTTCGGGTTGCTTTGCCATAAACAGTTCCTTTCTTTTATGGTAAATGTTATGAGGCTGACCGCACAGGCTTGTTGTCAGCTCTTGAAAACAAAAAAACGACCTTTGGGCAGTCTTCGCCGCAAAAGTCTTGCATCTGAAAAGGTCAACGGGCGGGCAGAAGCCGTGATGACGGCTTCCGCTGTGCAGGACACATTTGCTACTCCCTTTTTCTCCGCTAAGTATACCATATTTTGGCCGAGGTTGTCAATAGATTTCCCATGATACGGGAAATTGTTCACAACATTTATACGGAACTTGATAATCTTATGGATGCAGGATTCGGCTTTAGAAATGCAGAAGATGGTCAAAACGGACACACTCATTCAGATGTAACGAATGGATTCGATTATTTCGATGTAATATTCAAAGTTGGAAACGAATATTACCAG
>JAZSHY010000003.1:0-18926 GCA_045533505.1 Eubacteriales bacterium
AGTAATTTAAACTCTTGTTCTCAACGGATTCCTTCGCACCTTTCAGTGCTCGAAATTCTGTTGTTCAATTTTCAAGGACCAATGCCCGTCCGTGCCATCTCCTGCACCGGACAGCTTTTCTATTATATCCACTTCCTCGCCATTTGTCAAGCCCTTTTTCGCTTTTTTTCAAAAAAGTTTTTAACCGCGCCGAGGTTTTGCGGATATGCCCCCTTTTTTCGTGAGGCTTTTGTAGTATATCACCCTTTTTCTCCCTTGTCAAGGGGGTTTTTGAAAGTTCTCGTTATTTTTTAGTTTTTTGGCGGAAGCATAAAAAAAACAGCGCAAGGAGCGCTGTTTTTTTATATGAGGAAGGCTTGCGCCCCTCTTATTGTGCGGGGACGTAGGGCGCGGCGGCAAGGATACGCTCATACAGCGCGATGTTGGCGCGGTAGAGCTCCTCAGCCTCGCGCTTGCCTCCGAGAAGCTGGCCGAGCGAGGTCATCGCCCTCGTGGTAAGGACGGTATCCTCGGGCAGACGGGAAAGCCCGGGATAGGTGGAAATGGCGAGGCTCCTGAGGCGAATGCCGTACGCCGTGTTGCCGTACATGACAAGCTCTGCCCCCACGGGAAGCGGCGTACCCTCCTCGATGGGACGGAGACCGCCTGCCCTTGCCACCTCCTCAAAGAGGGACTGAGAGAGGAAGCAAACGGTGGCCTCACCCAAAAGAATTTCCTGGTCAAAGTTCTGTCTGTTGTCATAGGAGTACTGCTTATAATGGGGCCTGTCCGGCAGGGGCTTTGTTTCGATTTCGGCATCGGTGAAAATGGCATAGAAGCCGAGCGCCAGCACCTGCCTGCCGTCACCGTTGCGGTCCTCGACAAAGCGGACTATGCTGTTCTCGAAGTCACGGCTCTCGGTGCCTGTCAGAATATAGCCGCCCGCATACATCACATGCGCATCGTCGCCGCGCCCGTTCCCCACGCACTGCACGAGAGAGACCGTGAGCACAATAAGAGCCAGCACCCCGAAAAGGAAGGGCCATTTATAATGGTACCAGAAATTGTCCAGCTTACGAAGAATGGGCGAGCGCGCCGTACCGCCGTCGGCCAGCGAGGGCGCTCCGCTCGGCGAGAGCTTCTCCTCTCGCTCTTCTCTTTGTCTTTCTTTCTTTTCCTCGGACATAGTGCTTCCCTGCTTTCCTTGCGGCATTCTTAGGAGCCTTGGCTCACAAGACAAGTATAGCACACCGAATCCCCCTTGTCAAGCAAGGCGGAGGGCGCGGAGGGGGGGAGGGGCATGCTACGGCGCGGGGGAGAGAAAAGCCCCCAAGGAGGCATGCTCCCGGGGGCTCGGTGCCTTCGGCAAAGAAGGTCTTCTCAGCTGTAAAAGTCGGGGTAGACCTTAGTAAGCCAATCGGCGTAATCAATAAAGAAGGTGGGGCCTGTGTTTTGGGTGGCCTTTTCCAGCTCCTCTCTTATCTCGGGAATGGCCGTGGGCTCAAGCGTATGCTTTGCCGTAGCCTCCGCGGCAATGACGGCCCATGCGCTGTCGCTGAGCGTATAGTCGAAGAATTTGGCGTTCGGCAGGATATTGCTGTATCCGTAGGCCATGAAGTTATAGTCCTTGCTCGTGGTGGAGAAGTAGCCCTGCATACCGGCGGCGTAATCGTCAATCACGAGGTCGCGGTTGCTGACACCCGTTTCCACATACTTGCCTCCCACCGTCTCATAGACCGAGGTGCCGCCGAGAATGATATTGTTCATTACAACGGAGTAGGCACTTCCGCGGCGGATACGCTCCATCGCGGCAATCTCCTCATAGGTCAGGGTGAATTCCCCCTCCACCGTGAAGCTTCTTTCGGCAACCCTTTTCACCTCCGGCACTTGGGAGGAGCCCGCAACGAGATAGGTGTATTCGGGCACCGTGAGAACGGTTCCGAGCGGCACATCAAGGTCAGATGCGTCCCGATTGAAGGTGTGGCTCTTGCCCGTCAGGTACCACGGCACATAGAAATACTTGATGTGGTAGTCAATCGCGTCATTCGGGTCCGCGGTGGCGAGGGTATGAAAATCCAAAAGCATCTTCGTGCCCTGAAGCGCGTGCATAAATTCGGGAGCACGCGAGTACCACGCCCTCTGGTCATAGATACCGAGGTAGCGCTCCACATCGGTTGCCTTCAGGCTGTACCACGAGAAGCCGCACTCGGATTGGCTCAGCTGCGGTTGCATACCGAGGGTGCCGGAGGGGTTGACTACCTTCTGAGGCCTTCCGCTGTAATCGACGGGCGCCCAGCGCGAATACGGCACAAGGTCATCACCGCCGTTGTAGAAGAAGAGCGCAGACTCAAGGAGGCTGTCGCCGTTGTAGGGCGAGACATAGGTGCCGTCATTCTCAATGGATGCGTCCGAGCCTGCGGCAAGGCGCTCGGCAGGATTGCGGAGAATCATCAGGTTGCCGTAGGCAACGTTCCCCCAGCCCGAGGACGAATACCAGCCGGTATTGTGGTCGGAGAGCGAATGGAGGGCCGACACGATGTTGTAGTACATATAGTTGCCGCTTCCCTGCGTATCGTTATATACCGCGTTATGGGTTGCCACAAACATATGGAAGAGGTTGTTGCGATAATGGTTCCCGCGCGAGAGGCCGCCCGAGATGTAAATCATACCGCCGTCTGTCTCGGTATCGCTGCCGCCCTCAAAGCGGTTATATTCGATAATGCACTCAACGCCCGCGTAGCCCCAAGCTATCGTATTGTTGAAATAGTTGTGCGAGATAACGACACGGCAGCCGCCCCAGGAAATACCCTCCTGGCACTTATTGTCATGTATGACATTGTTCTGAAACACGTTGCCAGACGGGATAAGGTTGAGGCTGCCTCCACCAAAGATGACTGCTGCGGAGGAGGCCGACGAGAAGTCGTTATAGATGACTGCCGAATTGTAGCCGCCTATATTGAGGTTCGCCCCCTTGGTGTTGCGGAAGGTGCAGTTCTGTACCACGATGTTCTCTGTGCCCGTGGCCGAGAGGGCGGTGGAGGAGCAGCCGTCAAAGGTCAGGCCGTCAATGACGACGTTCTGCACGTTGGTGAGCTCCAACAGCACAAAGCTTTCGGGGTTGGTCAGCTCCGCCGAGACAGCGGTATAGTCCTCGTGCGCCCTCTCGGGATAGAGGTAGATGCAGCCTGTGGCCTCGTCGTAGAACCATTCGCCGGGGGCGTCAAGCGCCTCGATGGCGTTGAAGAGGTAGAAGGTGTTGCGACCTGCCGCGCTGTTGGTGGAGGGGTTGCAACCCCAGCCGCAGGGTGAGGTCGACTTCAGGGAGTAGTAGCCGCCCGACTTCGGCGTGCCGAGATAGGGTGTTTTGCCCGAGGTAGGCGTCCAGCGGTTGCCATCCTCATCGTGTGCCCAGTACTGCCCCTCGGCCTCAAGCGCAAGGTTGTAGTAACCGAACTCAAAGCCCGAATAGATAGAGCCGTAGTACCAGATGTTGCCCGTGTTCACCCAGGAGAGGAATTCATCGCCGTACTCGTAGCAGCTGTTTTTGTCGCTCGCGTTATCCTTGCGGTTAAGCATACGGATTTCCCAGCCGATTTTCCATGCGTCGGGGCTCTGTCCTGCCGCAAGAGCACGTCTCTCCCATTCGGGGCGCAGAACCGACTGGACAAGGCTCACCGAGCCTGTATCGTAGGTGTGGGTAAAATACGCAAGCTCCGTCGGGGTGGCATCGATATTCGGGAAGCGGGCCAGCACATATTCCTTGCCGCCCACATAGAGGAAGGGGGCGCCACTTGCCGTAATCTGCGGTATGTCCGTCTTCTGCCAGCCCTGCTTTTCAAGCGTGGTGTAAATGACGTGGGAGCGTGCCGCAGACGGAATGCGCTCGTAGACGTCCGAGTTCTCAAACTCATTGACGACACTCCACTTGTTCTCGTCCATAGAAAGAGACTTGTTGGAGCTAATGACGGGCTCCTCGCCGTCAAGTGCCTTAATGAAGAGGGGCGCCTGACGGGAGCCCGAATTCAAGGTCCCCATTTTTACCGTTTCCGAAAGTTCGTAGCGGCCTCCCATCAGGAAGATAACGCCACCGTCACGCCCGATTTTATCGAGCGCCTTCTTCAGGGTAGCAAACGGCTCCTCGCGCGTGCCCTTGGCCGTATCGCTTCCGTTTGGCGAAACGTAATAGGTCTTGCGCGCCGAAAGAGGATAGCGCGACAGCGGAATTTTCTCTACCACCGTCACCTCCTCGGGCAGCTCGTCACGCGTGGCGAAGAAGCGGTCAAGGACGGTCTCGGTGCTGTAAGTGAGGTCGTAGGCCCCCTCCATGCTCCCGAAGGTCGTGGGCAGGTTGAGGGTGAAGAGCGCCATGGAGGACACGGCACCGCTTTTCACGGTGCCCGCGGCAAGGTTCCCCGCCGCAAAGAGCGAATCAAACTGCTGCAGGAAGGCGAGCATAGCAGCATACGCGCCGTCCTCGGTACCGCCGCGGAGCGAAAGGCGCGTGCCGAGCATTTCTATACGATAGGAGGCGTCGGAGACAGGCGTGGTGGCACGCTCTCCCGTGAAGTTGCCGAGCAGAATTTCATTCGCCGCGGGCGTGCTCCAATTATCGACAATCGGCAGGTAGGCCCCTGTCTTTTCGGCAATCTCGTCACGCAGGACCTCGGCTATGGCAATATAGCTGCGTTCACGGACGATTTGAAAATCATAAATGCTGACACCGCCGACGGTAGCTCCGCCGAAGGGATAGCTCTTGCGGATAATATCGGGCTCGGCGGGGCGCATAACCCCATCGCCCGAAAGATAAACCTCGACAAAGCGATGAAGGGCGGCAACCGTCCCCCGGGGCGAGCCGCCACGAATCACAAGTCGATTATTTTCAAAGTAAATGGCGGTATCCTGCGCGCCAAGACGGTAGGTATCGCTCTCGGCACGGTTGGTATCGTCAATGAGAATTTCCGGCGTATCGGTGGGAACGGTCTCGCTCGGAAGCACAAAGTCCTCCTTCTGGCGAAGGTGGATTCCCGTCTTTTCGCGGAGAGCCTCGCGGAAATCGCGAATGGCCGCAAAAAGCTCGTCACCGGGATCTGTGGCATACACGATGGTGTAAGCCGAGAGATTGTCAAAGGCCACGGGCGGTGCCGTGGGTGCCGTTGTGTCCTCGGGCGGCTTCCTCCCGCACGAGGCAAGGAGAAGCACAGAAAGTAACACAAGGAAAATGAGAAGCGCTATGCGGGTTGTGCGCTGTTTCATAAGAAGCTCCTTTCGGGGTGGGTTAAAAAAGAGGGGTAGGAGGCAAAACGCCCCTATGCCCCATCGCGGCCCGTGCCAAGGCAAGGGGCTTTGCTACGCAAGGTCTTTGCAGGCAACCCCTCCCGCGGTGCCTCTCACCTGTTGGCGGAGGGGGAGGAGTAAGGGCACATAATGCAGCCGAGCATTTACCCGGCTGCATTATGGCTCTCGACAGCCCTTCGGCTGCTTTATTTGTGATATTCGTTAGCGAGAAGATAGAGGGGAGCCTCGTCCTCCTCCACCTCGGGGAAGCGCCCCGTTTCCTCAAGGAAGCGGTTGTCGGTGAAGTCGTCATTCGTCATGGAGACCTCACCCGCCAAAACGGCGCCGTCCTCGGCCCAGAAGGTGTGATAGAGCCCCTGCGTCAATGTGATGCTTTCGCCGGGCAAAAGCGTCACAATGCTACCGGCGGGGAGCTTGCGCACCTGACCGTCTACGCTGACTGTCACCTCGGTGTCGGCAAGTGCCTCATCCTCGGTGGAATTGTAAAGCTTGATAAGAAGCTTTCCGCCGCCGCGGTTGATGATGTCCTCCTGCTTATAGTGGTGGAAGTGGTAGGGTGTAACCTGCCCCTCCTCCACAAGCATGATTTTCTCGGCATAGGGCTTCGGATAGGCGGTGCTGTTGGCCACACCGTTGCGAACGGTGAAGAGCAAAAGCCCGCACTTCATGAAATCCCCGCTGCCGAAATCAGTGACATCCCAGCCGAGGCAGGCATGACGGATTTCGTCGCACTCCTCGCCCTTCTCTGCCCATTCCTCGGGGCTCCAGAAGGCGAAGGGAGGCAGACGGAACTGCATGCTCTCCATGAAGGAAACCGCGCGGCGAAGACGTGCATTCAGCTCTGAGCGTTTCATGCGTGCCTCCGATTACTTCCAGCTGAACACGACAACCGTGCTGTTGCCGCCGTCGGGATTGATGACCTCATAGTCGCCGAAGGAGGCAGGCAGAATGGCGCTCTGGAAGCGGTTGATGGTGGTCTTGCAGCTCGGGTTCTTCTTGGAAACGATTTCAACCCAGGTACCCACGGTAAGCGTCAGGATGTGCGGCTTGCCGTGCGTGGTGCCCTCGCCTCTCTTGTAGAAGTGGAGTCTTTCCACTCTGAAGGGCATGACGGGGAGGGTGGAGAACTCGTCGCGGTTGTATTCCTTGTTCCACTCGGTCACATGGTGCTTCGCACGGAGGTGGCTGTTGACATAGGACTCGCGGCACCACTTCTCGTTGTCGAAGCCGTGGTCAAGGTGCATTCTCATGGGCTTGCCGGTCATGGTCTGGTTCTTGTCGTCCCAGGTCTTACGGGCAAAGTCATACTCGAAGAAGGAGTACTCGGTACCTGCGACAGAGGGGCAGGTATCCATTTCAAGCACCATCTGGTTGCCGCCGTGGCCGTGAACGGTTCCGGGGGGAATCAGATAGAGGTCACCCTCGCGGGAAACGTGGTTGGCGATGTAATCCTTCCAGTTCTCGATGGGAGTGATGTTCTCGGACTCGCGGCACTTCTGCTCCCACTCCTCAAGGTTGGCGTCCTCCTTGAAGCCCATCCAGGTGTTGGCACCCTCATAGGCCTCGGCAATGTAGTAGGTCTCGTAACGGCCAAGAGGCTCGTTGAAGTGCGTCTTCACGTAATCCGAGCTCGGGTGAGTATGAATCGGCATGCTGATACGCTCAGCAGGCTGAGGCTCCGGGAAGTAGCCGTCATCCAGCCAGATTTCCATCGGGAAGAGGTCGGGGTACGCCTTGGCAAGCTCGGGGCCGCAAAGCGCCTCGTTGTACTTCATAAGGCTGGTAAGAGGAAGCTCAAGGAACTCCTCGCCGCCGACGTCAACGAGAACGGCAAGCTCAGGGCTGGCAAGACGGTTCCACGCGTTGCAGCCGAGGCCCTTCACGTTGAAGAGGTCGCGGTAACGGTAAGCACCCCAAGGACCGGGCTGGAATTCCTTCACCTGCTTGATGGGGTACTGCATAAGGGTTCTGATGATTTCATCATACGCCGCGGCAGGCACGAGCTTCAGGGTGTCGTATGAGATAGCCTCGGCATAGAAATCGAACTTATCGAGGAGGAAGTTCTTGTGGTTGTTCAGCATGTAGAAGTCGCAGTAGTAGTACTCCTTCCACATATAGTCCTTCTTCGGGGCCTCGGCACCGAAGGGAACGAGCTTGCCGTCCCACATCTGCCAGAGCATGGGCTCACGGGTGATGTCCATAAAGACTATGTAGGTGTAAAGCGCATAGAGCGACTGGCAGGCAGCACCGGTGCCGTACACGATACGCACAGCGTCCTCGGCCTTATCAAGCCCAAGGGCGGCCACCTTGGCAGCATCCATAATATCCTCAGGGCGGCCCTCGCCGTTCACATAACCGAACCCGGGGTCATCGGTCAAGAACTTCTGCTTGTATTCGGCAATCTCCGCCTCGCTCTTATAGGTGTCCACCATGGCAATCAGCTTCGTGGGAACCCCCTTCTTCCCGAGGGCATCCGCGACAGCAAGAGCCAGCTCCTTCATGCAGGTGCCGTACCAGCCGTCCAAAGCCAAGCGAGCCTTACCGTCCCCCTTCTTGTAGGCGGCCTCTGCAAGGTCGCACAGGGTTTCTACCGTTTTGGCAGGCCCATAAACCATTGAGTCCTTCGCCGCAGCAGAAATGACAATTTTGTTTTCTGCATTGGTTGCATCTGAGTACATTGGCATAGTTCTTTTCTCCCTTTCTTTTCAAAGCGTTATAGCATTGTTTTTCATTAACTTAAAGGTTTAAGTTATACAAATTCATAGTAGCATAATTTTCCCCTCTTGTCAAGGTGTTTTCGACGGAAAATATTTGTTCCCGCGCCCTCTCGCGGCGGTCTCGGCCCGTCCCCTTCCTCCGCTGCCCGGAAGAAAGCGGAAAAGCCCCCCGCGGGGGCCGTCTTTTGCGGCGGCCTCGCGGGGGGCTTTGCGGTCCCGAGAGCTCAGCTCTCGGGCTTCATTGTGGGGAACAGCAGAACGTCGCGGATGGAGGCGCTGTCGGTCAGCAGCATCACAAGGCGGTCCACGCCGAAGCCGAGACCGCCCGTCGGCGGCATGCCGTATTCAAGCGCGGTAACGTAGTCATAGTCCACCTCGGCGCGGCTCTCGGGCTCCTCCCTGCGCTTCTCGGCCACCTGGTACTCAAAGCGGCCTCGCTGGTCAATCGGGTCATTCAGCTCCGAGAAGGCATTGCCGTACTCGGTAGCATTGATGAAATACTCAAACCGCTCGGTAAACAGCGGATTCTCGGGCTTGCGCTTGGCAAGAGGGCTGTTTTCCACGGGATAGTCGTAAATAAAAGTAGGCTGAATGAGCTTCTCCTCGACATACGCATCAAAGAATTCAAGAAGCACACGCCCGCGGGTGGCGTCCTTCGCCACCTCAACGTGGTGGGCGGCGGCGGCTTCGCGCGCCATCTCATCGGTATCCCAATCGGCATAATCCACACCCGCGTACTTTTTGACCGCCTCTACCATGGTGAGGCGCTCCCAATGCCCAAGGTCAATCTCCTTGCCCTGATAGGTAATAACAAGGCCCCCCGTCACCTCCTCGGCAAGATGCTTGTAAAGCGCCTCGACAAGGTCCATCATTCCCTTATAATCGGTAAAGGCCTGATACAACTCGACGGTGGTGAATTCGGGATTATGCTTTGTATCCATGCCCTCGTTACGGAAGATGCGCCCCACCTCGTACACGCGGTGCATGCCGCCCACGATAAGCCGCTTAAGATAAAGCTCTGTCTCAATGCGGAGGTACATATCCATATCAAGCGTATTGTGGTGCGTGACAAAGGGACGGGCGGCGGCGCCTATCTCCAGGGGCACGAGAATGGGGGTATCCACCTCCAGGAAGCCACGCCCGTCAAGGTACTCGCGAATCAGGCGGAGAATCTTCGAGCGCTTTTCAAAGGTGTCGCGCACCTCGGGGTTCACAATGAGGTCCACATACCTCTGGCGGTAGCGCAAATCGGTGTTTGTAAGGCCGTGGAACTTCTCGGGCAGGGGGAGGAGCGACTTGGCAAGCAGAGTGAGCTCGGTGACGTGCACCGAAATCTCTCCTGTGCGCGTGCGGAAGACGTACCCCGAAAGGCCGAGAATATCCCCGATATCATATTTCTTGAAGGCAGCATACGCCTCCTCGCCAAGGTCATCCCTTGTCACATAGCACTGAATGCGCCCTCGGCTGTCGGCAAGGTGCAGAAAGGAGGCCTTGCCCATCACGCGGCGGCTCAGCATACGTCCGCCAAGCGAAACGGTTTTGCCCTCAAAGCCCTCAAAATCCGAAAGGATCTCACCCGAATAGGCCGTGACGTCGTATTTCGTCAGCTGATAGGGGTCGGCTCCCGCCGCCTGCATAGCGGCAAGCTTTTCGCGGCGTACCGCAAGCTCACCCGTCAGATTTTCGGTCACACTGCTGTCCATCTGGTATCTCCTTTTAGCGTCTTACCGCGCGTATCTCGTAATGGGCAAGGCTGCCGTTCGGAAGCTCGATTTCCACACTGTCACCCGCGCTTCTGCCGACAAGGGCGGCGCCGATGGGCGACTGGTCGGAAATCTTCCCCGCAAACGAATCGGCCTCATAAGAGCCGACGATGTGGTACTCTATCTCACGGGCACGCTCCACGGCGTACACCTTGACAAAGGAGCCGATGCCGACGACAGAGCTGTCAAGAGAGCTCTCCTCCACCACAACGGCGTTTTTAATCATATCCTGGAGCTCTTCCTTGCGGTAGGCAAGCTTGCGCTGCTCCTCCTTCGCCTCGGTGTATTCGCTGTTCTCCGAAAGGTCGCCAAAGGCGCGAGCCGTGGAAATATCCTTTTTATTCTTTTCAATCTCTTCCTCAAGCTTGCGCATTTCCTCAAGAAGGGCCTCGTAGCCCTTTTGGGTGTAGGTTCTTTCCTTAGACATATTCATTCTCCTTATCATTGTACGCCTGCCGGGGAAAGGGCGGAAACCGCCGCCTGCAGCTGTGCATCCTCGGCATACGTGAGTTTATAAAGGTTTTTCCCTGCCGCCTCCTCGGAGAGAGGAACCGTGTGGTCCGGGGTAATGCCCACCCCGTTGTAGTTCTGCGATGTGGGCGGGTCGTAAAAGAAGGTGGTCATCACAAGGGCGGAGCCGTCCCTCCCAAGCTCAATGGAGGACTGGCCCACTCCCTTGCCGTAGGTTTGCTCGCCTATAACCGAGGCAACCCCATAATCCTTCAGCGAGGAGGTGAAAAGCTCACCTGCCGAGGCGGTGCCGCCATTTGAGAGCACCACCATCGGCTCGTCAATCTCGTGGTCCCTGTAATAGGTCTTGTCTGCCATATAGCCGGGGGAGACGTCATAAATGCTTTCGATGGTCTGCCTCTGGCTCTTGTAGTTCAGATGCACGATAGGCCCGCTCGGCAGAACATATTCAAGAATGGCTACCACGCTGTCAAGCGTTCCGCCCGGATTGTAGCGCACGTCAAACACGTAGGCCTCGGCCCCCGCGGCGCGAAGCTCACGGTGCGCGCTCACAAACTGCTCGTAGGTGCTCTGGTTGAAGGACACAATGCGGATATAGCCTATCTTCCCCTCCAGCATATGGTGCTCCACCGTGACCTCGGTCACGCGGCGGCGAACCACCGAAAAATCCTGCCTCTGCCCGGCGCGCTCCACCGTTACGGTAACCGAGGTGCCCTCAATGCCGCGGATAGCGTCCACGGCGTTCTGGTACCCGATGGCGGCAAAATCCTGCCCCTCCACCGCCACAATGCGGTCACCGGGGAGGATACCTGCCTCCTCGGCGGGCGAGGAGGGAAACACGTTGAGAATTTCGGCATAGCCGTCCTCAGTCAGCGTGACCGAAACGCCGATACCCGTATATTCGCCGTTGATGTCGTCACCGTAATCGGAAAAATCGTCGGGCGAATAGTAATAGCCGTAATAATCGCCCTGCATACGGGCGTAAAGGTCAATATAAAGGCGCGTCGCCCCCTCGGTGTCCACCACCGTACGGACTCCGTCAAGGCTCCGTATCGTCTCGCGGATTTCGGCATCGCAGTCGGCAACCGAACGGTATTCGCCCACATAATACAGGCTGTAACAGGACTGCACCGCCGAAACCTTGTCAAGATTGACAAGCCCCAGGAGGGCGGAAAGCTCGGCATCCGAAAGCGGGCCCTCCCCTGTGGAGGGGGCAAGCGTTACGGGGGCTGTCGTGTCCTCGGGCGAAAAGAGCCCGGAACAGGAGCCGAGAACAAGGCAAAGCGCAAGAAGGAGCGCGAGGAGCGAAATTCTTTGGAATTTTTTCATTCGTTTTTCTCTCAGAATTTAGCAGGCTTTGAGGCCAGGTACTTTTTCACCATAAGGGCAACCTTAAAGGTCACCGCGTGGTCAAACTCGCGCAGGTCAAGCCCTGTCAGCTTGCGGATTTTTTCAAGGCGGTATACAAGGGTATTGCGATGAACATACAGGCTCTCAGCCGTTTTGGAAACGTTCAGGTTGTTCTCAAAGAAGGCGCGCACCGTCTTCATCTGCGTGTCGTCATCGCGCGATTCGAGCGATTCGAGCGAGCCGCGCTTGAACACCTCCTGAAGGAAGGCCTCGCAGAGGGTGGTGGGAAGCTGATAGATAAGACGGCCTATGCCGAGGTTTTCGTAGCTGATAACTCTTCTCGTGTTTTCAAAGACCTTCCCCACCTCAAGGGCGATTCTCGCCTCCTTATAGGCACGGGCGAGGTCCTTGAGGGTATCCACACACGTGGAGATGCCGACGGAAACCTGCTTGAGATACGAATCGGTCACAAGGGTTTCTGCGATGGCCTCCCCGAGTGCCTCAAGCTCTCCCGAATCCGAAAGTGCCTCTACCTCCTTGACAAGAACGATTTCCTGGTCGCTTATGTTAATAACATAGTCGCGCGTCTTGTCGGGGAACATTCCGAGAACGATATCGTAGGACGCGTTGCCTCCCTTTTCGGGAATACGGATGACGAGCACAGCATAGTGCTCCTCGGTGGAGAAATGCAGCTCCTTGCTCTTCACGAGAATGTCGCTCGGCAGAATGTTGTCGAGTATGATATTCTTGATAAAGGAGCCCTTGTCATCCTCATACTTTTCGTCATACAGCTCCTTGATGTTCGCTATGGCGATGGCCAGAAGGTGAGATGCCTGCTCTGCCTCGGCGTCATCCCCCTCCACGAATACGATGGAGCCGTCCTTCTGCACAGGATTCACATAACGGTATGAAGTGCCCCCGACAACAGCAAAGCCTCCGGAAGCGGCAAGCGCCTCGCCAATGCCCGTACGGATTTCTCCCATATAAGAAAGCTCGCTTGATGCCTCCACTGCGCCGCTCGCGTCTATAATACCAATCGTGCGGTCAATTGCCGTTTTCATCTGCTGGATTATACTCTGAAAAAACCGATTTGACATGGCCGCTTTCCTTTCGTCTTTTAAAATCTTCGCTATATTCTACCTTATTTTTTAGCAATTTGCAATACAAAAATCAAAAAATTCACAAAATTTTTCTCTGTTTTTTGGCTATTTTTTATTATTTTTCGCTAAGTTCATAGAAAAAGGAGAGGCAGGAGAGTGCCATAAGGGGGGCTGTTTCGCACCGAAGGATGCGGCTCCCGAGCCCGACAAGGCGGCAGCCCGCCCTCTCGGCAGCCTCTGCCTCCTCGGGCGAAAAGCCGCCCTCGGAGCCGACGATAACGGCAATCTCGCGCGGGGCGGCGGCCTCTGCAAGAAGGCGTGGCAGAGGGGTAGTTCCCGCCCCCTCATAGCAGAAAAGAGGGAGCTCACAGCCGCCTGCCCGCCTCAGCATTTCGGGGAAGCTGAGCGAGGGGTTCACCGCAGGCAGCCGCGCGCGCCCGCACTGCCCCGCCGCGGCGCGGGCAATACGGCCAAAGCGCTCGGTGAGGCGTGCCTCCTTCTCCTCGGCGGGGCGGCGCACACAGCGCTCCGATACAAAGGGCGTGATGCTCGCGGCACCAAGCTCCACCGCCTTTTCTATCACAAGCTCAAGCTTATCCCCCTTGGGATAGCCCATAAACAGATGAATGGGAATCTGCGGCTCGCTCTCGGCGGCATAGGAGGAGAGGACCTCAACCCGAACCGCCTCCTTCGTTATGCCGAAGATACGGCAGGCGTACAAGTGCCCGACACCGTCCGAAAGCGTGAGGGAATCACCCACCGCCATCCGCAGAGAAAGCGAGATGTGCCGTGCCTCCTCGCCCGAAAGCACAAGCTCCCGCGCGCCCTCGGCAAGGCTCCCGTCCGTCACAAAAAAGCAAGGCATATCACACCCTCCTGAAAAGCATGGCGTGCCAGTCGCCCATCTGCTTCCCGCGCAGGAAGCGGAAGCCGTGCGCGGCAATCCCCTCCCTCACCTCGTCGGCACGCTCCGAAAGAATGCCCGAAACGGCAAGAAGCCCCGAGGGGACAAGATAGGGCGCGGCGTCGGGCGCGAGGCGTAAAAGAATATCCGAAACGATGTTGGCCAGCATCACGTCATACGGGCCTCCCGTCATATCCACCGAGGAGAGGAGGTCGGAGGGCGCGGCGGTAACGGCGGTAAGCCCGCTGTCGGCAATATTGCGCCGCGCGACGCGCACTGCCTCCTCATCGAGGTCGTAGGCGGCAGCCGATGCCGCACCGAGAAGACGGGCCGCAAGAGCGAGAATACCGCTTCCGCACCCGACGTCAAGCACCCTCTCGCCGCCCTGTATTTCCTCGGTGAGCAGCTCTATCATCATATGGGTGCTTTCATGCGTGGCGGTGCCGAAGGCCGTGCCCGGGTCCATGCGCAAAACAAGCTCTCCCGCGCGCGGCGTGTATTCCTCCCAGGCAGGGACCACGGTCAGCCGCCCGAAGGGAATCGGGTGATAATACTGCTTCCAGGACTCGGCCCAATCCTCCTCTCTGACACCGCGCACCTCGGTCTCGGCGGCAATGCCGAGCGAGGCCACCCGCTCCCTCACGAAGGCAACCGCCTCAAGGGGAGAGACCTCGGCGGGCAGAAACACCGAAACCGAGACGGCCTCGCGGTCACGGTCAAGAAGCTCCTCCGAAACAATCTCGCCGTAGGGGCTGTCACCCGTGAGGTCGGAAAAATCCTCAATCAAAAGCTGCTCGTCAAGCATCGACATCACAGCCGTAAGAAGCGGAAGGTCGTTCTCTTTTCCGTGCAGTATCAGCTGTGTCCATTCTGTATGCTCCATAAGCGCACCTCCTCGCAATCGCGTCGTATTTGCCCGACAAGGTCGGAGAGCTCCGAAAAGCGTCTCTCCTCGCGCAGGCGTTTGCAAAAAGCAACCGTAACCGTCTTGCCGTAAAGGTCGCCCGAAAAATCCAGTATGTGCGTTTCTATCCGCCTTTCGCGGCCCGCAACGGTGGGGCGCACGCCAATATCGCTGACACCCGTGAGGGTGCGCCCGTCGGGGAGCGTTACGCGGGTGGCGTATACCCCGTCGGCAGGGATAAGCCGCCCCTCGGGGGGCAGGCAATTCGCGGTAGGGAAGCCGAGAGCATGCCCCCTCGCCTCGCCTCGCGAGACGCGCATGGTGAGCGAATAGTACCTTCCGCAGAGGGCTGCCGCGCCCTCGCAGTCCCCCTCGCGGAGGAGGGCGCGTATCCGCGTGGAGGAGAGCTTCTCTCCCCCCGCGAAGATGGGCGGCACGAAGATAGCCTCGCCGCCCGCCTCGCGCAAGAGGGCGGAGAGCTCGCGCATGCCCCCCTCGGCACGGTGGCCGAAGCGGAAGTCCTCGCCTGCCACAGCAAAAGCCGCGTGCAGGGCCCCGACCAGCACATCGCGGACGAACGCACGGGGCGAAAGGCCCGAAAGCTCCGAAAAGCGGGCGAAGCACACATAGGAGGCGCCAAGCGATGAGAAGGCGGCGGCGCGCTCTCCGTCCGAGGAAAGCAGCGGCTCGCTCTTAGGCGCGTCTTTCTCCGAAAAGGTAAAAACAAGAAGCGGAAGCCCGCGCTCCTCTGCCGCCCGCGCGGCCTCGGCAAGCACCGCGGCGTGTGCCTTATGCACACCGTCAAAAAAGCCAAGCGCCGCCACACAGGACGGCGGTGCCTTGGCGGCCTCACACCGCGGCAGCGAAAGAAGCTCCATAGCCTCCCCTCCCCTCTTATTTTTCAATGGATTGTCCTTTATTATAACACAAAAAAAGCCGTAAGTAAAGGGCTCGCCGCGCAAAAAAAGAGCCTGTATTTTGAAGATACAGGCTCTTTCGAGATAGCATAGGCTTTCCTTATGCCTTGGCCTCCTTGATGGCTGCCTGGGCAGCGGCAAGGCGGGCAATCGGCACGCGGAAGGGCGAGCAGGAGACATAGGAGAGACCGAGCTTGTGGCAGAATTCCACAGAGACGGGGTCGCCGCCGTGCTCACCGCAGATACCGATGTGCATATCGGGGCGAACCGCACGGCCAAGCGTCACCGACATATCCATCAGCTTGCCAACGCCGTTCTGGTCAAGCTTGGCAAAGGGATCGTTCTCGTAAATCTTGCTCTCGTAGTAGGCAGTGAGGAACTTGCCCGCGTCATCGCGCGAGAAGCCGAAGGTCATCTGCGTGAGGTCGTTGGTACCGAAGCAGAAGAACTCAGCCTCCTTGGCAATCTCGTCAGCCGTCAGGCAAGCACGGGGAATTTCCACCATGGTACCGACCTCGTAAGCAAGGTCGATGCCCGCCGCGGCAATTTCCTCGTTGGCGGTTGCCACAACGATGTCCTTCACGAACTTGAGCTCCTTGACGTCGCCCACAAGGGGAATCATGATTTCGGGCACAAGCTTCCAATCGGCATGCTTCTTCTGCACGGCGATGGCAGCGCGAATGACCGCGCGGGTCTGCATCTTGGCAATCTCGGGGTAGGTGACGGTGAGGCGGCAGCCGCGGTGGCCCATCATCGGGTTGAACTCGTGCAGGCCGGCAATCACAGCCTCAATGTCAGAGACCTTCTTGCCCTGCGCCTTGGCAAGCGCCTTGATGTCGCGCTTCTCGGTAGGAACGAACTCATGAAGCGGCGGGTCAAGGAAGCGAATGGTAACAGGGGTCCCCTCAAGGGCCTCGTAGATTTCCTCGAAGTCCTTCTGCTGGTAGGGGAGAATCTTCTCAAGGGCAGCCTCGCGTGCGGCAACCGTGTCAGCGCAAATCATCTCACGGAAGGCGGCGATACGCTCTGCCTCGAAGAACATGTGCTCGGTGCGGCAAAGGCCGATACCCTCGGCGCCCAGCTCGCGCGCCTTTCTGGCGTCGGCAGGCGTGTCGGCATTGGTGCGAACCTTGAGCTTACGGAACTCGTCGGCCCAGGCCATGATGCGCCCGAACTCGCCCGCGATGGTGGCGTCCACCGTAGGAATAATACCGTCATAGATGGCACCCGTCGAGCCGTCAATCGAAATGAAGTCGCCCTCACGGTAGGTCTTCCCTGCGAGGGTGAAGAGCTTCTTATCCTCGTTCATGTTGATTTCGCCGCAGCCCGAAACGCAGCAGGTACCCATGCCGCGGGCCACAACGGCGGCGTGCGAGGTCATACCGCCGCGCACGGTGAGAATGCCCTGGGAGGCCTTCATGCCCGTGATATCCTCGGGCGAGGTCTCAAGACGGACAAGCACGACCTTCTTACCGGCGGCCTTCCACTTTTCGGCATCGGCGGCGGTGAAGACGATCTGACCGCAGGCAGCTCCGGGGGAGGCGCCGAGACCGCGGCCCACAGGAGTAGCGGCCTTCAGGGCCTTGGCATCGAACTGCGGGTGCAGGAGGGTGTCAAGGTTACGGGGGTCGATCATCAGAACGGCCTCCTCGGGAGTGCGCATGCCCTCGTCCACAAGGTCGCAGGCAATCTTGAGGGCGGCCTGGGCGGTGCGCTTACCGTTACGGGTTTGCAGCATGTAGAGCTGACCGGCCTCAACCGTGAACTCCATATCCTGCATATCGCGGTAGTGGTTTTCGAGAATCTGGCAAACCTCGGTGAAGCGGGCAAAGGCCTCGGGGAACTTCTCGGCCATCGCGTCGATCTTCATCGGGGTACGCACGCCTGCCACAACGTCCTCGCCCTGGGCGTTCACAAGGAACTCACCCATCAGCTTCTTCTCGCCCGTGGCGGGGTCACGCGTGAAGGCAACGCCGGTGCCGCAGTTGTCACCCATGTTGCCGAAGGCCATCATCTGCACGTTGACAGCCGTGCCCCACGAATAGGGGATATCGTTGTCGCGGCGGTAGACGTTGGCACGGGGGTTGTCCCAGGAACGGAACACAGCCTTGATGGCGCCCATCAGCTGCTCCTTCGGGTCGTTCGGGAAATCCGCGCCGATCTTGGCCTTGTATTCGGCCTTGAACTGGTCGGCGAGGGTATGAAGGTCATCGGCGGTGAGGTCAACGTCGAACTTCACGCCCTTCTCTTCCTTCATCTTGTCAATCAGCTGCTCAAAATATTTCTTGCCGACCTCCATAACAACATCCGAATACATCTGGATGAAGCGGCGGTAGCAGTCCCAGGCCCAGCGGGCGTTGCCCGACTTTTCGGCGAGAACGTTCACAACATCCTCGTTAAGGCCGAGGTTCAGAATGGTGTCCATCATACCGGGCATCGAGGCGCGGGCACCCGAGCGCACCGAAACGAGAAGCGGGTTTTCAAGGTCGCCGAACTTCTTGCCGGTAATGGCCTCCATCTTTTCGATGTTTTCCATGATTTCTGCCACGATGGCATCGTTGATCTGGCGCCCGTCCTCATAGTACTGCGTGCAGGCCTCGGTGGAAATGGTGAACCCCTGGGGAACGGGAAGACCAATCTTGGTCATCTCGGCCAGGTTGGCACCCTTACCGCCGAGAAGCTCACGCATATTGGCGTCGCCTTCGGTAAAGAGATACACATACTTCTTGCTCATCTTTGAGTTTCCTCCGTTTTTATGTCTTTTTATGTATTTTCCTATTTTTCCTATGCTCTATATTTCAATTATACTCTATATTTCAATGCTTTCTCACGCCACGCAAGCTCCGCGGTCTCAGGAGGCAATCCACACAACAAAAAACTGCAAAAGGGAATATTTTGCAGGCGTGCGGATTATTATAGCACATTTTCCATTCAAAAATCCATAGGAAACAGGCCCGAAGCCATAAAGTTTACAATTTGTTCACAAGTGTGCCGTGCTTCCCTCCCGCCGTCGCCCGAGGGGAGCCGCCCCACAGAAGAATTTTGCAAATTTCTCTCTTGCAAAACCTCCCCTCTTGTGCTATACTGGTATCACGCCTGCATAGTTAAATGGATATAATAACCCCCTCCTAAGGGGTAGTTACAGGTTCGATTCCTGTTGCGGGTGCCACAGTAAAAAGACCACATGATACTCTCATGTGGTCTTTTTCTTTTACTTTCCTATATTTTGTGGCTGAATTTTTGCTACGAACAACGAACTAACTATACTAATTCTATACCAATTTCAAAACTCTAAATCTCTTTTATTTCCTAACTTTTTTACGCTTTTTCCTATGCTCTGTTTCCACAGGCGCGATATCCTCTGCCGTAGGTGCCTCTGCCACAGCCGCAGCTTCCGTAGCCACAGGTGCAATATCCACAGTATCCACAGAAGTGTCCACAGGAGGCGCGATAGGTGCTATGTCCTCCCCTTGGTAGGCTATGTCCTCGCCACTCACTTGGTAGCCACGCACAGGGGCTATGTCGG
>JAZSHY010000030.1:0-12270 GCA_045533505.1 Eubacteriales bacterium
CACGGCACGTGCTCCTGTTTTTTGGCGAGTCCATGGCAAGCTGAATCACGGGAAGGCGCCTCGGCTGCGAGGTCTCCACAGGAGACGGCGAGGCTATTGCTCGAACCCAATTCGGGGTGCTACGCGCCCCGAGTGGATTCGTGCGCGGAGCGCATCGACAAAACGGCTCTTGTCATTCTTTTAGTTTCCGCTCCATTATTGCCTAAACAGATTTCCTCAAGAGTCGCCCCACGTTACGGGAAAATATCTTGTATGCACTCCCCAAAAGTCAGAAGCATCTGCATAGGATATATTCCATCTGGAGTCCCACCCTTTCGGCTGGGCAGATGCTTGGCAAAATATCTTAATGTCCTCGCATCCGTAAAAAACGTGAGCTCCCATACGCTCTACACTCTTGGGTATAACAACACTTTTAAGATTTTTGCAATTTCCAAAAGCACTACTTCCTACCGTACATACACTATTAGATATGCTCACCGCTGTGATACTTGTACAACCGGAGAATGCTCCTTCCTTAATAGTGGTTATATTATCTGGAATCACCAAATTTGTTACGAGTTTATCATTTAAGTAAAGGTTGTGCGCATATAGTAAAGGGTTGGCACCATCATTGCCTAAATATATATCGCACCATGCAGACAAATCGGTGATATATACCCCATTAAATTCGGTTCCCTTAAATACCATCTCCCCCATGTGTGTCAAACTCTTAGGGATATTTAATTTTCCCTGCAAAGAACTACAGTTGCGAAAGGCATAATGTTCTAAGCTCTCAAGTGTTTTCGGCAACTCTAAAGAGGTAATCGAAGTGCACCCTTCAAACGCGCTGGATGAAATACTTTTCACCCCATAAGGAATTTTGAGATCCGTCACCAACTTCCCTTTTACATATAGGTTGTGCGCTTGAGTCAACGGATTTGAAAAAAAGCAAATATCACACCACGATGCCAAGTCCTTGATATGAACTTCTTGAAGACTAACACAATTGTCGAAAGCGTTTTCTAATACAAGTTTTAACCCGCTCCCTATAGAAATGCGTTGAAGAGAGGCGCAATCCTTGAATGCGTCCGAATGGATTGCTTGTACTGTATCTGGAATTGTAACCGAAGTAATATTGAATTTTTTAGAAAACGCGGCTTCGCCAATGTAACAAACGGGGTACCCGTCAATTTCTTTTGGAATATGTATTTCGACATCCGTACAACTACCAATTCCAATGATTCCGCAAGCTGCGCCGTCCTCTGTAATCTCATATTCCAAACCAATAGATCCTTTGGCATCCTCGGTATTACAAGAAACAATGGTTACCGATGTCACACATAGCAAAATCAGCATCCCAAATAGAAAAAATTTTTTTATGGGGGCATTTCTTTCCATAATAATTCCTCACAAAATATAACGATCAAAAAATTCTTTCCTTGAACTCATTTTTTATTCACAATCTTAGCACATCAGTATTCATCATATCACAATTTTCGCAGAATATCAAGTTGTTTAGGCAAAATAGACACTATGAAGGGGAAACAATGATTTGGCACCGTGGCGTGTGCTTGTCTTGATGTGAAAAAAGCACCTCAAATGAGGTGTGTACGGGAATTTCGCGCGATGCGCGAATATCCTTGTGTCTTGCCGCTTGTGAGCGAGCTCCCAGACGGCTACGGCACGGATGCGAACCCAATTCGGGGTGCTACGCGCCCCGAGTGGATTCGTGCGCAGAGCGCTTCACCAAAACAAAGGGACACTCGCAAGGAGTGTCCCTTTGTTTTGGTGAGCAGACTGTTACCCCAGTTGAAATGCCATTACCTTGTTACCTTTACAAGCAGCTTGATATGCATATAGGTGTTGATGCGGTCATAGCCAAAACCGAATGACGCGGCATCGATCGGCACGGCTTTCTCGTAAAAGCAAAAGACCTGATGTTCATCGCCATCAGGTCTTTTGTTGTCGGTGTAATTGTAGTAGATCTCCACGCGGTCATCGTACAGGATGATCTCGCGGATCAATAGTCGTAGCATTTGGCGCGGTTCTTTTCGCAGGGCATCGCCGATAAAGCGTCGGACGTCCTCTGCCGTAATGACCAGCTTCTCGCGGGCTTCCTCTACCAGAATGTGTCCACGGCACTCTTCAAGCTCGCCATCCAGCTCCTCAAGCCGTTCCTTGGTGGAGGCCGTCACGATCCCCTGCTCCATTGCCCGCATCAGATTGGCAATGGCCGTCTTAATACGCGCCTCCTCCTTTTTCAAAAAGGTAAGGTGGGCGTTTTCAGCCTTCTTCTCCTCGTAGCACTTCGCGATATCTGCCGAAATCTTATCGAGCGAGCCGTTGCTTGCCAAGCCGTCAATCGTCGCATCCACGATCAGCTTCTCGATTGCCTCCTTCCGCACCGCCTTCTTGTGGCAGACCGCCTCCTTGCGCTTCTTGTGACCGCAACTGTAATAGCGGAAGATCCTGCCGTCGCGCCCTGTGCCCGAATCGGACACCATCGTGCCACCACAGTAGCCGCACTTCATTTTCGTTTTGAGGAGGTACACCACATCCTCCACGTGCTTGCCCTTCTTGTTGGTTTCGGTGATCGCTTGCACCTCGCGGAACAGCTCCTCGGGAATAATGCGCGGATAGATATTCGTATAGACTCCCTCGGTCGGATGGCGGTACACCCCCGTGTACTTTTCGTTGGCAAGCATACGCGAAATGGTGGACTTGCAAAAGCGCTTGCCTCCGCGATACTTATAACCGGCTTCGTCCAGGCGCTTGGCAATCGTCTTCATATACAGCCCTTGGTTGTAAAGGTCAAACACCATCCGCACCACGCTCGCCTCGTACTCGTCAACCACGAACCGCCCGTCTACGATCCGATACCCGTAGGTGACCGGCCCGCCCGTGTACTTTCCCTTGATGCGCGTTTCCTTCTGTCCACGGCGCACCTTCTGCGCCAGTTCCATCGAATAATACTGCGCCATCCCCTCAAGGAGCGATTCTAAGATGATCCCCTCCGGCCCCTCCGGAATATGCTCGGTTGCCGAGATCAGGGTGATGCCGTTGTCGGTCAATGTCTTGCGGTGGATCGCCATTTCGTATTTGTTTCGCGAGAAGCGGTCAAGCTTATACACGATCACGTGATCCCACGGACGGCTTTTGGCATCGCGGAGCATTTGCTGAAAGCTATCGCGGTTGTCGTTCGTACCGCTCATTGCGCGGTCGATATAGGTGTCCACCACGCGTATGTCATGGCTTTCGGCATACGCCATACACTCGCGGAGCTGCCCCTCGATCGACTGCTCGGTCTGTCTGTCGCTCGAAAATCGAGCATAGATAACTGCTGTCTTTTTCATACAGTTCTCCTTTCGTTTTTTCCTTTATGGTAACAGAAACAAAGAGGATTTCCCACTAACACAACTGCCTTCTTTTGGTACTTTACTATACACTTTCTGCCATAGGAGGACACGCAACGGACAACATCATCCTCTTCACCATAATCACACAATCCACCACATCGGGAAAAGCGAGGTCTGTCAAGCCACGGTATTTTCTACATCCCGCAAAGAGAAAAAGAACGCTTCAAAGTTGTTCCCCCCGGTGTTCTCTGCATTCTTTTTTCTCGGCTTGATAGGCATCGGTTTTTCTGATATAACAAAAAATCACACTCCCCTTGACAAAGCAAAATGAGTGTGATACCATATCTATATGGGAATTATATCCCACTTAGAAGCCCTTCCATAAGAAAGGAGATGAACGCCATGGTAACTATGGAAACAATAAAAAAGGACCTCCACGAGATCCGTTACTATTATCAGCGCAAGGAGCAGTTTGACAAAGCGTTTGAAACCATCGGTGCATGCTCCCCCATCATAGAAAAGGCAGAACGCTATCACCGCGCTATATGCGAGGCTCCGCCCCGTCTTTTTGAAATGTATCACCATCTGTTCGTGGACTTCCGCACCTACGAGCAAACGGCGGAGGAGCTACACTATTCCAAGAGCTACATTTATAAGATGTGCAAGGGGCTCTACGAGTTCTTCCTTGCGTATTTCAGCGAGGAGCGAGCATAAAGACATAGGGGATGCCTTCGCAAAGCCGCAGAGGGCAAAATAAGGCGCACGGGACGGACGGATGGAATATCGCGTATGCACGGCCGACGGAGGATGCGAGAGTTTGGCAAGCGGGTCAGCGCCAAACTCGCACCCCGGCGTGCCCGCGAGCCATCGCCGCCCGCGCGCTTTGCTCTCGGGCGCGGCGCACCCGTGCCCCTTTCGCTTTGCCCGCACTTCTGCATTGCCGTGGGGCGTGTGCTTGGCTGGCGGCGCGCAGCGCCGCCACTTGTATCAAGACAAGCACACGTCCCACGGTCACTCACCTTACAAAACTATACTTTTTTGGACATTCACGGATAATTGTTTCTACTTTTTGTCTATACGTTCATCTAATAAAAATGCCCTGTGCGGCAAAAACAAAACGGCAGTCTAACACCAATTCGGTATTATACTGCCGTTTTTGGAATCGTTGTAAAGAGGGATTCCGCTACCGGATACTTCCCTCTTTACAAATTAGTCAAATGTGCTGATATACCCTACGATATACTGCTGCAGGAGTGCGGCGTCACGGGTATTTACGCACACCGTATCCCCTGCGGCGGAATCGCGGTAGACATCAGCTGCGCAAAGCTGATCCTCGGTGAGAGTCGCCGCACCGACAAGATACAGCCGCAACAGAGCAAGGTCGCGCGTGTTCACGATGCCGTCACCGGTCAGATCGCCAAGAGTGATACCGTTGGTATAGCGTGCCGTATAAGTCACGTCACCGCTGACCGCCGTCACATCCTTATCCCATGCGGCAAATACCATTTCATCGGGCACAAAGAGCGTGCCCGCATAGACCGGGATATCGCCATAGCGATAGGTCTCGCGGATGCTGACCGTCTCGCCCGTCGCCTTTGTCATCACCCAAGTGACGGTATAGGCGCGCGACGTGGCCTCCCATACGGGATAGTAGGTAACGTCGCCGTAAAGCGCCGTCATGGCTTCGGGCTTTTCGGCGCCCTCGACGGTCGCCCAGCCGAGGAAGCGATACTCAAATTCATCATTGGCGGGCCTTTGCATCACGCCGGAATACGAGGCGGCTTTTCCGTACATCACCTCGATCACGGTAGGAGTCTCCTTGCCGTCCATAAAGGTTACTGTAGCGTATTCTGTCAGATGCAGCGTAAGGCTCGCCTCGCTTCCGTCCGTGAAAACGGCGGTAACGGTGTGCTGCCGGCCCATGAGCGCGGAAAGCACCTCAAGGGACAGCTTCACCGTGCCGTGGATCGCACCGGCCTCCACCGCATAGTCGCCTGCGGCGAGGTTGTCACCGTTCAGGCGGATGGCCGCGATGCCTACGCCCTCGGGGGCGGTATAGTCAAAGGCTACCGACGTCGATTTCTTAGGATCGAAATCAATGCTTCCCGTAACAAGCTCGGACGTCGCCGTAAGGGTATCACCCTCCCCAAGCACGCCGATAAGGCGCGCAAAGGCAAGGTGCGCCTCGTTGTTCTCGGCGGCAGTCCCCTTTTCGGTCTCCTCGGCGGTGACCGAAACGACCGAGATCACCGCGTTCTCGGGGATCTCTTCGCCGTCCTCAAGGAGGATCTCATAATAAACAATCTTTCCGGGCTCAACATGGCTCGTCTTGATCCAGCTCTTCTCGCCGAGCGTGACCGTCGTCGTAGCGGTATTCGCAAGGTTACCCGTGTTTTTCACCGCGACGAGCAGGACATTCTTCCCACCAAGGAGAAGCTGCTTGGCAAAGGGCTGAATATCCGAATAACTAAGATCAAGCTCGCCAACATAGGTGGCGCCCTCGCCCGAGGCCTCGGTCGCCAGCATCAAGGAGTAAAGGCGGTCCTCGTTACCCGAAAGCAGGACCGTGTAGCTCTCCTCGGCACCCGACTCAAGGCATCCGTCAAGCAGACGGTACTCCGCGCCGTTGATCGAGAGATAGACACCGGTCTTCGTGGCGCCGTTGTTCTTGACAGTGATCGTTACCGTGCTGTTCGGATAATCAACGTTGCAGTCACTGACCGTAAGAGCCGCACCAAGGGTAAGATGCGCCGTGATATTCTCGGAGCGCCCCTCTGCGGTTTCGGACATGGTGAGATAAATCAAAATATTGCCGTCGGCACACCGTTCAGCATCCATTTCGGTGATATAAATGTCGGCAAACGGCTCGTACGCCGAAAGCTCGCATTCCGCACCAAAGACACCGTCCTCGACAAATCTGCCGTAGAGCGCCGAGCCGGTCATGCGAATGCCATCCTCTTCCCAAGTCATGTTGCGATGATAGAGGATCGCGATCAGGCGTCCTTCGTCATCCGTAATCGGCACAAACTCCTCGGGAGTCCCATCGGGCAGGCGCGATGTCACGGTTTCGGTTTCCGGATACTGCCAGCCATCCTGCTCCTCATGTCCCTTGCGGGCAAGCTCGTCATAATAATACGCCAAAGCACCATCCACCAGAGCAAGCGCAAGCACGCTACCAAGCTCGGGATCGTTAACCTCGCGGATACGCCCATCCGGGCGGCCAAGGTGAAGAATGCGGTCATAAGAATCTGAAAGATCACCGTTTTCGTCCACGATATAGGCGATACGCCCCTCGGAAGTCAGCGCAAGGTCAATTACAGGTCCAAGCCCGCTTGCGACCGTACGCGGCTCGCTCCATACCCCGTTCTCAAAGGTCGAAATCAAGATCGAGTTTGCCTCGGTCTTGAACACATGGTATTCGCCGCGTTCCTCGGAATAGTAGTTATCGGGCGAAACACCGAGCATATTGTTGTCGGCATTCTCTGCCCACACCATCGTGGGAATACCGTTGACAATCGCAAAGCGTTGCAGATACACATAGTGATCACGCGGGGCTGTAACCTCACCTACCGTAACCGTACTGCCGTCAAGCGTTGCAACCTTCACGGCAAGATCCGAGGCCGATGCGTAGGAATCATCGGCATTGTCTGCGTTCAGGCGCTTTGTCTGCTCGGTAAAGACAACATAGACCTTACCGTCCTGCTCGCAGATCGCGTACGAGGCATCATTGGTTTTGCTTTCGGGATTGAGAAGCACAAGCTCGCCCCAGTCGTTCCCCTCCCACTTGGCAAGAGCAAGCTTGGCATAGTTGTACTCGTCGTATCCCTCCATGCCCGAGGCATCGATAAAGCCGATCCTATAGAGCGCATCCCCGACCATCACAAGGCGGAAGTCGCTTTCAAGCTCGCCGGCGCGCGCAGGCGCATAGTTCTCCACAAGATACGCCGCAGCCATCAGCATTGCCACTTCGGGCTCGCCGTCATCATCCTCCGGCTTCGGCTCTATGATGTAATGATCCGCCTTCCAGAAGGATTCCGAGTAGCTCCACCACAGCATTTTACCGCGGAAGCCGACATCGGCGTAGATCTTCCAGCTGTCGACCCCGAAACTCGGCATCAGATCCAGGATAAAGACCGTGCCGACCTTGCCGTAAAGGCCACCCGAAAGCGCCTTACAGCCAACGCCACCATAGGCATCCAGCTCAAAGGACAGCATCAGCTCGCTCTCATCAGGATAAATCTTGCGGTTCTCATCGAACTTAAAGTTAAGCTCTGCCTTCCCCTCTGCCGTGATGCTGACCTCAACGATGATCGGAATCACCCAAACGACAAACTGCGTGCTCCAGTCAAAGCTGACCTTAAACGCCCCCTTCACCGAGGTGGAAAGCGGCACAAAGCCCTTTTCCTTGTCATATTTGAAGACAAAGTCACCGCCGAAGGAAAGATCATAGCTGTAGGATGCCTCATCCTGTACCGGGGCCTTTTGTATGCTTTCGGCATAGATCGCACCCTTGCCGATTTTGCTGATCTTGTAGCTCTTATTCTTCTTGGCAAGCTCAATGTGCATCTTGTAGATCAGATACGCCTTGGGCGCTACCGAAGCGCGCGAATCCTCAACGCCCGGCGTGGCGTTGACCGCCCCGTAGAAGCGCTCGACCTGTTTGCCGTCCTCGTAGATGGTACACATGTAGTAGTAGTAACCATCCTCCTCAAGAGCACGGGCAAAGCGGACAACGTAGTGGAGCTTATGCTCATCATCCTTATCATCCTTGATCTTGTCATCGAATTTGAAGACAAAGCTACGGTTTTTCTTTTTGATGCTGGCGCGATAGCCCTCCTCATAGGAGCTGTATGAGCCACCGCCTGACTTGCTTCCCTTGATCTCGAGGGTTACGGTATCACCGTCAATATCCGCATTGAAGCTCATGTTCTTGCCAAGCGAAACGTTGATCCCGTCCGATCCCATCAGCTTGCCGAGAAGATCTCCCGCCATACTGAGGTCGATATTAAGCTCGTTCGTTCCGATATCGACGGTTTCTCCGGTCAAGGTAAAGTCGAAGACGTGGATATTCAGAACACTCTTGCAGGAAAGCGTTTCGCTCCCATTGGTAGCCGAGAGCCGCACCTCAAGATCCACCTCGGGCACAAGAGAGTATACCGTCGGCGTGAAGGTGAACAGCACACCGTCACCCGAGGGCACGGCGGTGCCTGCATCGGCGATCTTCCTACCGTTTTGGTAAAGCGTCGCCTCAACGGGCGTGCCGTCCTCACGGAAGAAGGAGAAGCCGGCATCGGTATCGCAATACCCGATCACCGTGATGGTAACCGTCTCGCGGATCTTGCCGCCCACGCAGATCAGCCCATCCTCGTGGGTATGCTCGCCACCGCCGATCGGGCAGTCATAATCATACTGCTTGCGGTTGATATCGGCCGTCTCACTGTTGATCTCGGTCTCCTCACAGGAAACGCCGTAGGCGCTCGGCATCCTCGAGAGGGTGATATAGGTGATACGCATATCCTCGTCGAGAAGAACGGCCGGGTTCGTGTAGCTGTTGTAATTCCCGTTGGGATCGGTCACCGAAAGGGCGTAGGGCGCGGTGAAGTCAAGCATAAAGCCAAGCCCCTCGACCCCAAAGAGATCCATAAAGGTGGCAACACCGCGTCCTTCCTCACCGTCGGCGGTGGAAAGGATCTCGCATTTTCCGTTCGGGTCGGTCAGAGAGACGCCCATGCCGGGCAGGCGGTTGCCCTCGGAATCCAGCACCACAACGGCGTAATACCCTGCCCCCGCGCTGCCGCGCTCAAGCTCGGGCAGGCGCTCCATCGAACGGAGGGGATAGATACCCTCGTAATTCTTAAAGCCGTAGCCGCCGTCCGCGCCGTTTTCGTAGTAAGCCGAGGCATAGCCGATCGTGACGAGATGCTCCTCGTCTACAGAAAGCGCGGTGGTAAAGGCGTTCTCCATCACCGAGCGGGGCGCATAGACGCCGTCAAAGTAGACCATCGAGAGCTTCCCGCAGCCGTAGAAGGCCTCAAGACCCACCGCCGACACCGGCGAGGGAATGATCACGTAGACGAGATTCCCGTTGCGCTTAAAGGCCATCGAGGCGATCGTCGTGACACTCGGGGGTAGCTCATAGACCTGCCCGGGCTTGGCGGTGGGGTACTTGATGAGCGTTTCAAGCGCCTTATCGTACAAAACGCCGTCACGCGAGACATAATAGGGGTTCCCTCCGTCGACCGTAATGGTGGTCAGATATTCGGTATCGGCAAAGACGGTATACTCCCCCTCACCGCGCAGAAGCCCGAGGGACGTCACGTTCGCACCAAGCTCGACCGTATGGATACGGCTGTTCGCAAAGGCGTAGTCGCCGATCACCATTGCATTCTCGGGAGCGATGATCACCGACTTCACGTGGTTTGCCGATTGGAAGGCGTAGCTCTCGATGGCGGTGATGTTTTTATCGTCGGGAAGTGTGAACTCGGTGGCGTACTCCTTCTTCTGCCCCTCCTCATAGGGGTAGACCAGCATATCGGCCGGGAACTGCAGAAGCGAAAGCGAGCCGTCCTCGCGCACGGCGTATAGAACGCCGTCGATGCTACGGAAGAAAGCACTTTCGGGATCTACAATAAACCGCTCGATATGGCTCTCACCCGAGGCGGTCGGAGAGAAGGCACCAAGGCCAAGACGCTCGAGACTCTTGCCGAGCGTGACCGTGGTGAGCGCCGGGCAGTCGGCAAAGGCATAGTCGCCGATGCCGAGGATATTGTCGGCCTCGACCTCAGCTCTGATCAGCGAGGTACAGCCGGCAAAGGCGTAATCGCCGATCACGCTGTAGAACTGCTCCTCGATCCCGGTCATCGCCGCGGCGAGGTAGTCTTTGATCAGGGTATCGTAAGCCGGTTCCACCGCCTCGGTGGGATCGAACACGGCGTAAACAAGACTTGTCGTCCGATAGAAGGCGTGGCTTGCCACGCGGCGCACGTGGCGCAGCTCGATCGCGCGGAGGGTGGTATTGTACGCGAAGGCGTAGGGCGCGATCTCAAGGGTATGCGCCGGCAGAATATATCCCGCAAGGTCGGCACGCGCCGGGGCATCCACCACCGCCACGCGGACACGCTCGCCGTTGTCCGTCAGCGTCATCGTGCGGTAAAGGATCCCGTAATGCTCCTTCCCTTCGGCATCGTCCACCATAAAGCCGGTATTGGCGGGCGATACGGTATAGGAGCGGAGCTGGGAGCGGCTCTTGTCAATGCCAAAGAGCGGATTGCCCATGGCGAGGTCATCGATCATGGTAAGCCCGGCACCGATATGGATGGTCTCCATAAACACACAGCCGTCAAACACCATAATACCGACATGTGCGACGCTATCGGGAATGCGGAACGAGGAAAAGCCGACACAATTGGCGAAGGTATAGTCACCGAAGCTTGCGACCTTCGTCCCGAAGCTTACCGTGCGGAGCGCGGTACAGCCGGCAAAGACGTGATCGCCAAGCGAGGTGACCGCCTCGGGCACCGTGAATTCGGTAAGCGAGGCGCAATCGCGGAAGGTGTGGTTGCCAAGCGATGCCGTATTGGCAGGGAGTGTGACCTTCACAAGCGACAGACCCCCACGGAAGGCGTGATCGGGCAGATACGGCGCGTTTCTGACCTCGACATACGCAAAGCCCGAGGGGATCGCCGACGAATGCTCGCGCCACGAGCTTGCCCCAAAGAGATAGCCAAGGTAATCGGTCTCGTCCAGCTCGGCATTCTGCCCAAGGAAGGGGACGCTTACCTCGTCGAGCGCGGTGCATCCTTCAAAAATTGCAAATTCGATCGTTTCGATGCTATCCGGCAGCGTGATGTCGGTAAGGTTCTTGCAATTGCGGAAGGCATGCGTGCCGATCAAGGTCACCGACTCCGGTACCACGATTGAGGTGATCACGGTATTGCCCTCAAAGGCACTCGGATAGATGGTGGTCACGGGGCGACCGCTATACAGCGCCGGGATAGCGACGTCGCCCGTATTCCCCACGTAGCCCGAGACCCAGAATTCAGAAAGTGCCTCGTTTGCCTCGTAAAGAAAGCCCGAGTTCTCGCCGTAATGCAGGGTGTAGTCACCGGCACCGGTATCCCAGTCGGTGGCCTTTTGGATATGCCGCCACTCGTTCTTCTCGCCAAGATAGGTGATCGAGGAGAGACCGCATCCATAGAAGGACTGCGAGTCAATGTAGCTTAACCTGCTCCCCTCGGCAAAGGTGATTGAGGAAAGGGCGCCGCATTTGTAGAAGGCTTGCGAGCCGATGCTTGTACACTCACTTCCCGCGGCAAAGGTTACTGCAGTCAGCGATCTGCATTCATAGAACGCATACCGATGGATCGCATACCCTTCTCCGCGATAATTCTCGGGAAGGGTAAGCGCGGTATCGGCACCAATATACCCCAAAAGGTAATTTACACCGTCGTACGTATAAAAAAGATAATCGTTTTGATTGACAATTCTACTCTCGCCGGCGTACACTTCCTTGGCATAGTATGCTACGTATCCGTAAGAACTTGAGCCTGCGGTAATGGTAAGAGAGGAATTGTTTACCACTTCTATAAGCTTGTAGCAATTATAGAACGCATAATTGCCGATGCTTGTCACCGAGGAAGGAATCGTGATCGACGTCAGCGAGCTGCAACCATAGAACGCCCGATCGCCGATGCTTGTGACCGATGACGGAATCGTGATCGACGTCAGCGAGCTGCAACCATAGAACGCCCGATCGCCGATGCTTGTGACCGATGACGGAATCGTGATCGAGGTCAGCGAGCTGCAACCCTCGAACGCACCATAGCCGATGCTTGTACATTTGCTTCCCTCGGCAAAGGTGACAGAGGTCAGCGAGCTGCAACCCCAGAACGCAGACGAGCCGATGCTTGTCACCGAGGACGGGATCGTGATTGAC
>JAZSHY010000034.1:0-30645 GCA_045533505.1 Eubacteriales bacterium
GGAGCGAAGCGACGGCGGAGGGAGTGGGTCAGCGAGGGAAAAGAGCCCAGTGGGCTCTTTTGCCGAAGCGATACCCCACAAAGCAGGGAGTTGAAGGCGCAATCTATGATTGCAACGAGCAACGATCATGCGACTGGGGAGGGCCAACAAATCCCACCCCCGCAACCAAACAAGGGCTATAAAAAAGATATAGCCGCGAAAAGCCTTGATTTTTCAAGGCTTTTTTGTTTTTCTGCCATTGACACGCATAGTCACAAGAAAAAGATATTGAACACTTACGGGATTTGAACTCCCCGAAATTGAATACTGCTCTTTCGTGCATAGAAAAAACTATGCACTTTTTTGATGAAATTTGTTGACAAAATCTTCCTTATATGATATCATTATATCAAGATATTTCGATAGAATGATATCATTAACAAAAAGGAGGCACTATTTTGGAACAGGCAACAAAAAGCGATAGAACAAAACAAGTGCAATTTCGCATGCCGGTAAAACTACACAACGAATTGAGAAAAAAACTTATTGATGATAACATTAGTATGGCTGATTTATTTAATAAAGCGGCTAAAAAATACCTTGATGATTCATCAAGTACATCAAAAGTCAAACCCCAAAATCACTAATTTATTGGAGAATAAAATGAAAAAGAAAAATGTATTCAAGGCACCTTTAGAGGCATATACAAGAAAGATTATTGAAGATAAATTATCTTTTTTGAAATACAATTTGGATGAAATGGATTCAAATTGCAACATTTATAGAGAGCGCGCAAAGACAGAATATCAGGATGGAATTTTAAATGGAAAAAATCCTGATTTTATTGTCTACAAAACAGGAACGGACATACCATTAGCCATTATCGAAGCGAAACGATTAGGAGTAGATTTAGATGACGCAATTAATCAAGCAATTACATTATATGCAAAACCTCTAAATGTTCCTGTAGTTTTTGTTTTTAACGGATTTTCTTTTTATGCGTGTTCATTAGATCGTAAACCGCTTAAAATTGATAAAATTGAAATTAGCGATTTTGTCGATGAAAAAACGCTAATTGATCTTATAGAGAACAACTTTGAAATTGAAACGGTACCTGTTGGTTTTTCCTTAGGAAAAGATGAATTGTTGTCTATATTTAAAAAAGCAAACAATTTATTGAGAAAAGCAGGTTTAAGAGACGGATATGAAAGATTTTCTGTTTTCTCTGATTTACTTTTCTTAAAACTAAAAAATGATTTTAGTGACTATGGAACTGTTGCAAAATCGAATGTAAATATTGATAAAACATGTAATTGGGAAAAATTAATGAGTAAAACTCCTAAAAGAATGGGAGAAAAATTCACTATGGAGAACTCAGAAGTTAAAAGCTATCTTGAGGATTCCATAAAGCCGAAATTGAGAGAAAAATATGGAGATGTTTTTGAAAATTCTTTAAACATTAACGACGAAACCATCCTCATAGATTTATTGGAATTAATTGATGATATTGATTTCAAAAATCTTGATACGGATATAAAAGGAGATGCGTTTGAATTTTTTTTAAGAAATGTTACTAATGGGAATAAAGATTTAGGTGAATATTATACACCTAGACATATTGTCAAGATGATCGTAAACTTTTTAAATCCCAAAGTTGGAGATAAAATATACGATTCATGTTGCGGTACTGGCGGCTTTTTGTTAGAGTGTTTCAAATACTTGTTGAAAAACTCAAATATAAGTGATCCTAAAATCAAAAAAACGATAAGAGAAGAAACGATATATGGTAGAGAATTAACCTCTACTGCTAGAATCAGCAAAATGAATATGATTCTATTTGGTGACGGACATTCTAACATTGTTCAAATGGATAGTCTATCAAAACCCGTTTTGGAAGAATACGATATAGCTATTTCAAACATTCCATATTCTCAAAACAATATTGAATATGGAAATCTTTATCCATTCCCCTCTGATAAAGGAGATAGTGTTTTTGTTCAGCACCTTTGGCAGTCTGTAAAAAAGGGGGGGAGATTGGCCGTTGTCCTTCCAGATCCATTTTTGTATGATGATGGTGATGTCAAGCAATGTCGCGAATGGATATTGAATAATGCTGCTGAAGTAGTGGTTATTTCATTACCAAGAGGAGTATTTAATCCATATACTCCAACAAAAACTAGTGTTCTTATTGCTAGAAAAAGGACAAGTGAAGAAGAGAGAAAAAATCAACATTTTGGCAAAGCATATTTTTACGTAATAAGAAATGATGGTTTTGAACTCGGGGCTAAAAGACGTCCCTTGAAAGGTGTGTCAGATTGCAATAAATTTTTAATGGATTACAATAAAAGCCCTGAATTAAGAAGTGTTAAATCTCCAAATTCAATAGAAGTAACATTTGAAAAAATCAAAAATAATCAGTATAACTTATTTCCTTTCGAATACATGGAACATTTGCCCGAAGATGAAAAAGAAACAAGTCTGGTAGATATAGGTAAATATATATGTGAAAAAAACAGGAAATTCGATTATAGCTCATTTGAGGACAAGGAAGATGAGTGTGTGATTTTATCTGTTACTAAAAACGGCATATATATTAATGAGACATGTACCGTTGAGGAATTAAACGAAAAATCCCAAAAATATAAAAAGGTTCTCAAGGGAGATTTAGTGTATAATCCCCATAGGGTAAACATAGGAAGCATAGGGGTAGTTCCTGAATTGCATGCTAATATGTATGTACCTCAAATCTATCCTGTTTTTTCGATAAAACATGATTGTGATATTTCTCCATACTTCTTTTTAAATCTCTTGAAAAAGAAGAAATATCAGGTTATTATTAATGATTACTGTTTAGGTGGGGCAAGAGCCAATTTGAAAATTGAATGGCTTTCAAAAATCAAATTTACTGAACCAACTGACGAGCAAAAGAAGAAATTTGATAATCAATCGAAAAAGCTAGATATTGCTTATAAAACATATATTGACTTATTGTCAGAAATTAGCCAATTCTAGAGTTCAAATCCCGTAAGCACTCCACCAAAAATATCTTTTTTATAGCCCCTTCACAAATAACAAAAGCGCACCCTTGCGGTGCGCTTTTGTTATTTCGACTGCGGAGCGGTTTGCCGACCACGACCTCCGGCAGGAGCGAAGCGACGGCGGAGGGAGTGGGTGAGCGAGGGAAAAGAGCCCAGTGGGCTCTTTTGCCGAAGCGATACCCCACAAAGCAGGGAGTTGAAGGCGCAATCTATGATTGCAACGCGCAACGACCATGCGACTGGGGAGGGCCAACAAATCCCACCCCCGCAACCAAAAAATAAAACCAACCCTCGTGGTTGGTTTTGTTTTTTGCTTACGCGAGTTGCGGAGGTTTTTGAACCTCACGGCCTTCGGCCCTTTGAACCGATTTTGTGGCGAAGGAAAATCATAGTTGTGTGAAAAGAAAAGCCGAAATAAGCGCATAGCAACACTTAAAATCAAACGCTACAAAAGTCGGGGTCAAACATTGCGTAATTCGTCGTGTCCGAACGACGAATAGCAAATAACCCGAAAGGATTTTCTCGACTTTATTTGCTGAAATAGTGTGGCATCATTTCAATCGCTTCCGTTTGGCAAAAACGTTTATTTGTATTCGCTTGGCGAAACGCCGAAATGTTTTTTGAAATTGCGGTAGAAGGTACTTGAATCTCTGTAACCCAGCTCCATGGCAGCTTTAAGAACAAGATTACCTGATTTTATTAGGGTTGCTGCCGCTTCAACTCTTTCTCGGTTTAAGTAGCTTTTAAAGGTTTGCCCTGTGATTTTGCGAAAACTCTCGCAAAACGAGGATTTTGACATTGCCGTACGCTTTGCCATCTCGTCAAGCGTTATCTGCTCGGAAAGATGATTTTTGATGTAACCTAGACAATGCAATATCGCTTCTCTTTCTGAAGCGAATCTCATATTTTCAAACCGTTCGTCAAGATAGGCACGGGCAAAAATAGAGAGGAGAAGTAATAGCGAGGATTTTATCAAGGTATCCTTTCCTGTCATATTACCGGAAAATTCCTGCATAATTTTTGACACCAAAGTGTCTGTAAACTCGATATCTTCTGACATTAACGTCAAACTCGGTTCTACCCCCTCGTGTGACAGATCGGTAATACAGTGTATAAAATCCGCAACGAATTTGTTCGTCTTGATATTTTCGGCAATATAGGACGGCATAAAAGAGATTGAGTAAAAGCACAAGTCCTTTGATGCCGTTTCTATGTAATGTGGCAGATTGGGTGGAATAATAAACACGTCTCTTGTCTTTAGTTCCGCACTGCCGGTTTCAAGATGGTGTATCAATCTACCGCTTTTCAGATAATAAATCTGATAGTATTCATGATTATGAAGCGAAAGAGCTTCCCCGGGCTTAGTTATTTCATTAATGTGAAAGTCCTCTGTAGCGTTTGAATAATACGAGAGGACAAATTTTTTAATATCCATTAACACACCCTCGTTTTTTCATTTATTTTATCATTTATTCGGACAAAATGCAATATATTTTCTGATTTTTGCACTGTCCGTTTTTTTAAATTATGCTAAAATAAAAGCAACTATAAGGCATCGGTGTATGCATGAAACACAGAAAGGAATAACAAGGCGATGAAAATCGTTGCACTTTGCGGTCTTTTAGGCTACGGATATAGTGAAGAAGCGTTGAAGATAGCTTTTTCGGAGAAGGTGGATTTTTTGGGGGTTGACGCCGGCTCCACCGATCCGGGACCGTATTATCTCGGGAGCGGCAAGTCCTTTACCGACAGAGCTGCGGTAAAAAGGGATATATCATTGGCGTTGCCCCTTGCTATTGAGCAGAAGGCCCCCTTTATTATTGGAACGGCAGGCGGAGCAGGAAGCAGTGTACACGTGGAGTGGCTCAAGGAAATCATTTTTGAGGTTGCTCGGGAGCTGGGACTTCATTTTAAGCTCGGCACGATATATTCCGACGTCACCAAGGAATATGTACTCGAAAAGCTTGACTCATGCAAGGTAAAAAAGCTCAGCGAACACTTTCCTATTACAAGGAAGATGATTGAAGAAAGTGAAAGGATAGTCAGCCAAGTAGGAGTAGCACCTTTTATCAAACTGCTTTCGGAGGGAGTTGACGTTATCATCTCGGGCAGAGCCTGCGATACGGCAATTTACGCTGCTCCTTGCATTATGAAGGGCTATGACCCCGGGCTCGCCTTCCATATGGCGAAGATAATGGAGTGCGGTGCTATGTGCTCAGAGCCTGTTGCGGCGGCTGACGTTATGCAGGGTTATATTTATGCCGATCACTTTGAGCTTTGCCCCGCTAACCCCGCACGCAGATGCACTGTTGACAGAGTGGCGGCACATACGCTCTACGAGCAATCCAATCCGTATCTTATATATGAACCGGACGGGGTATGCGACCTTACAAATTCGATTTTTATACAAAAGGACGAGCGAACGGTAAGCGTTACCGGTTCTGTATTTAAGGATGCCGAGACAAAAACCTTGAAGCTTGAGGGCGTTAGGTGCTCGGGATACAGAACGATCTGTCCGGCTACAATATACGATCCGTTGACAATAGAGAAATTCCCCGAGATAGTAAAGACCGTAAATGCTTTTGTAAAGGAAAATACAAGGGAAACGCTTCCGGAAAACAGCTATACGATAAATTACAAAACCAGCGGCGGTGCCGAAAGCTCACTTGGCATAGTTATCGACGTCGTCGGAAAGACGCAACAGATTGCCGATACCGTATGTGCTTTGATAAGAAGCAGAATGCTTCATTGCGATTATGCGGGAAGAAAATCAACAGCGGGAAATCTCGCGTTTCCATTTTCACCCTCGGATATACATGTAGGTGAGGTATATGAATTTTCTATTTTCCATCTTGCAGAAGTGGACTCACTTCTTGAAACATCAAGATTTACCGTGGAGGATATATAAGCGATATGAAAAAGCTTGTAGATTACACCAAAATACTTAGGAGCAAAAATGCGGGTCCTCTCTTCATCACATTTGATCTTATATTCAGCGGAAACGATGAAATGGATTACGTTCTTGAAAAACTCACAAAATCCGACGTGGCTATGGCGTACGGAATAGATGAAAAAGAGATAGACATAATCGCATACAAGGTAGTAAACTCAATAAAGATAACATTTCCCCGCCAGAATATAAGCGGAAGCCTCTGCGACAGTGACATATACGGCTGCCAAATGCATATGCCGCTTGCAAATATCGAAATTATTTAAAGGAGAGGTAAAATGTACGCAGATAAAGAATATATAATTGCATTACGGCGCGAGATTCACGAATATCCGGAAATCGGCTTTGATCTGCCGAAAACGATTGCGGTTGTGAAAAGAGAGCTTGATAAACTTGGAATTGAATATACCGAGGAATATGGAAAAAGCAGCGTAGTAGCTACAATTAATCCCGATAAAAAAGATTTCACAATTGGCATAAGAGCTGATATGGATGCACTTATGATTCAGGAAAAGACCGATTTGCCCTTTACATCTAAAATTGACGGACAGATGCACGCCTGCGGTCACGATGCCCACACAGCAATGCTTCTTGGTACGGCAAAAGCTCTAAAGGCTATGGAAGATAAAATTTCCTGCCGTGTCAAGCTTCTCTTCCAGCCAAGCGAGGAGGGACAGCAAAGCGGTGCAGAGCTTATGGTGGCGGACGGCGTAATGGATGATATAGACGTCATAATCGGTCAACATATAGAAAACTGGCTTGATGTCGGAACGGTTGGCGTATGTAAGGGCGCTTCTATGGCTTCAGAGAGAACTGTAAAAATTCAGTTTTTCGGGAAAACAGCTCATGCCACGTTACCTCATTCGGGTATTGATGCACTTGCCGCAGCTGTAAAAACCTACAATGATATTCAGTTTATGCTGACTCGTGAGATGAATCCTTTTGACAGATATGTCTGCTCTGTGGGCAAACTTTCGGCAGGAACAACGCAAAACGTAATAGCAGACTATGCCGAAATGCTTATTTCTGTCAGGGCATACAAGAACGAGGTGGACGAACATATTGCAAAGAGAATAGATCAGATCGCAAAAAATGCAGCAGACGAATTAAGTGCGAAGGTCGAGATCGAAAGCGATTTGAAATGCTTTGTCGTTTATAATAACCCATATATTTCCGAGCTTCTGGTATCGTCTGCCGGGAAGATTGTGGGAGCAGATAAAATCGTAGAAATGCCTATTAAAATGAGCTCCGAGGATTTCTCCCAATATCTGACGAAGAAGCCCGGCGTGCTTATGCGACTTGGCACACGAAATGAAAAAAAAGGCTGCACAACGCTTCCCCACAACAACGACTTTTTGATCGACGAGGACGCTTTCGTTTACGGTAGCGATACCTGCGTACAGTTTGTTCTTGACAATATGAACGGACTTGATATGAAAAAAGCAGAAGCTTCGGATGAAAGGATGAAAAAATAATGAAACAGACTATTTGCAGCGTCGGCGACGCGATACTTCTTGAAAGATTTCCCGAAAGCTATGATATAACCGCAATCAAAAAAATCCTTGAAAGTGCAGATGCAAGGCTTTTTAACCTCGAAAACGTTTTGTCAGATAGACCAATCTATGCGTCAAGCTATTGCGGCGGCACGTGGCTTCTCGCAAAAGAAGACACACTCGATGATACGTTGAGTTTCGGTTTTAACGGATGCTCCTTTGCCAACAATCACACAATGGATTTTTCCTATGACGGACTATTTGACTCGTTAAATGCAGCGAAAAAAAGAAACCTGCCAATCTGCGGAGCAGGAAAGGATCTGGAAGAAGCCGCAGCATATACGGTTATAGACACCCAAAACGGCAAATGCGCCCTTATTTCCATCTGTGCAACCTTCAATGATGCGGCACGTGCAGGTAATCCGTCGGATTATTTACCGGGCAGACCGGGACTGAATCCGTTAAGATTTTCAATAGAATACCATATTACGCCCGAGCATATGAAGGCTCTCAAAGAAATGTCAGCCGGCACGTATATTGACGGCAGACGAAACCGTTCGCGTATGGGCGGTTATACTCCAATGCCACCGAAAGGTTGTTTCGGGTTCGGCGAATATAATTTCAAAGAGTGTGAAATTGAAGGGAAATTCTCAAAAGTCAATGCCATTGATATGGCAAGAACGGAAAATACAATCAAAAAGGCACTTCTGGAATGTGAAAATGTAATTGTGAATATCCATTCCCACGAGATAAAGCACGACACAGACGACGAGCCAGACGATTTCCTCATCGAATTTGCAAGACGGTGTATTGATGTCGGGGCATCGGCGGTGATCGGAACAGGAACGCACCAGTTGAAAGCGGTTGAAATTTATAAGGAAAAACCTATTTTCTACAGTCTTGGCAACTTCATTTTCCAAAGCGATATGGTTTTCTGCATGCCGGATGATTTCAGGGAAAAATATAAAATGCCTTACGGGCTCACGGTAAGAGAACAGATTGCCGAGAGAGCAAAGCTGGGCAACGGAGGACTTCACACAGACGTTAATAATTTCCGCTCGCTTATGCCGTTTATGACCTTTGAGGACGGTAAATTGACCGAGCTTATGCTGTATCCATTGAGACTGGATATGCACACAGGCCTTCCCTCTCTTGCAGATGATAAAGAAACTAAGATTATTTTCGACTATCTTTGTGAACGAAACAAGCAATTCGGTACGATAATTCATATTAACGGCAAAGTGATAGAGGTGAAGCTGAAGTGATTAAAACAGACGTATATGAGCAGGTGCTCTTTGAAACTATCAAACGAGGAGCAACTGAGATATCCCCTGACGTAAGAGATGCGTTCGTAAGCGCCATTGAAAGAGAAACGAACCCCGATGCCAAAAACGGTCTTGCGGCAACGCTGAAAAGCATGGATATGTCCGCAGTAAGACAAAATCCTCTTTGTGTGGATACGGGTTGGCCGATATTCTACTTTAAGGTGGGAAATACATGCGAGCTGGAGGGCGGATTTGTAGAGCTTGAAAACGCCGCAAGACGTGCGGTTGCAAAGGCTACAAAGCTTGGCTATCTTCGTGCTACAATGAAGCATCCTCTAACCGGTTATGACCCGGGAAACAACATTGGAATGAACATTCCTGATTTTACATACAAGTTTGTTGACGGGGACGGCATTGAAATATCTTACGCGGCAAAAGGCGGGGGAAGCGAATGCTTCGGAGGCACAAGACACAGGATAGTTGCCTTCGCGGATGGTATTAAAGGTATAGAAAAATTCGTTATTGATAGCTTTGTGGCATCTGCGAGAGCAGGCGCGGTATGCCCCCCTTCCGTTCTTGGAATCGGCATTGGCGGAACTGCCAACGTAGCCGCAAATCTTGCTAAAGAGGCGGCGTGCCTAAGAACGGTTGGCTCAAAGCATCCGGATCCTATGTTCAGAAAGATAGAAGAAGATCTGTACGAGGCTCTCAACAGTCTTGGCATAGGTATTCTCGGAGCAGGTGGAAAAACATCCGTCCTCGCTGTAAACGTGGAATATGCATACACGCATATTGCAGGCATCGCGTGTGCTACCAGCACAAACTGTATGGTTGCACGTAGAGCTTCGACAAGAATATATGCTGACGAAACCATAGAAATAATGAAGAGCCCGATGTGGTTTGGCGACAGATAAATATCATTTCGCAAAGAATCATTTACAAACAGGAGCTATTTATGGCAGAATATCATTTAACTTCTCCTTTAAAAGAAGAAGAAATTAGAAAACTTAAAATAGGCGATACGGTATATATCAGCGGAAACGTTTTTACCTGCCGTTCAAGACTTCAACGCTATATTTTTGATGAAGGGAATACACTGCCCTTTGATACCTCGGACAGAAACATTCTAATCCACAACGGTCCTATCGTTATAAAAGAGGATGGGCAGTGGAAGCTCGTATCCTTTATGCCCACCTCAAGCATCAGATTTGAAAAATGGGGAGAGAAAAGTGTAAAAGAGTGGGGACTGCGAATGATAGTCGGAAAAACTACGATGGGAGAGCAAACTGCAGCTGCAATGAAAGAAATGGGCTGCGTTCACGTTTCTCCCCGTTCGGTAAGCCCTAATCTTTGGATAGACTCTATCAAGGTAGAAGACGTTTATCTTTTTGATGAGCTGGGAAGCATTGAGGCGGCATGGTTCTTCAGTATAAACGAGCTTGGTCCTTTTATCGTGGATATCGATTCGGAAGGAAATAACTATTTCGACAGGCTTGACGAGAGCATAGCTGAAAATAAAAAAACAGCACTTGAAAAGCTGGGAATAGATCATAGTTTTAATTTTACAAAGCTTTATTAAGCGCATTTAAAATGTTGTTTTTCAGATAGGCATTGACTTTTTGCGAATGGCATCTATTAAGGCGGTACAACACAAATAGCAAAAGCGCACCCTTGCGGTGCGCTTTTGTTATTTCGACTGCGGAGCGGTTTGCCGACCACGACCTCCGGAGGAGGGGCTTTCAAATCCCACCCCCGCAACCCCAAAAGCACATAGTCCTTGCGGCTATGTGTTTTTTGCTCGCACTTCCTTACCGTCAAGTTTCCCACATTACAACGCTCCGCATTGAAATAGGGAAAACTCGGGAGTACTCGTGCTGAATTTTTGCCCGTACTGCACTTTACAAGCATTTTAACTTATGATACAATATAGACAAAGCGCAAAACAAAATCTTACCGATACAATACTGTTGATAGGGAAAAGCATATGAAAAAAGCTCGTTTTTTACTTGCTGCAATCATTGCGTGCGTTCTTATTGTGATTGCCGCTGTTTCTGCCAGTGCAGAAGGCAATAATTCCGGTGGACTGCCCGAGGTAATAACCGACGAGGCGGCATACGTCAGCATCGAGAACAGGGATTACCGTACCGAATATACGTATAATGCCGAGGCGGTGCCTGCTCCGTCTGCAGAGAACTTCAGCTATACTGACGGGAGCATTCTGACCTTTGAGTGGTTTGAGGTAAAGGGAGACAGTGCGCGTGTCAAGCAGGAAAGCACGCCGAAGGATGCCGGCGACTACATTCTTCGCGTTAAGGCAGCTCCTACGGCTGCGCTGATAGGGCGCCAACTTGACATACCTGTTAAGATTAAGAAGGCAACGCTTGACATTGATTTTAAGACAGAGGAGCTTACCCCCGATTTTGCAGCAGGCGATACCGAAGGCTACATTCTCGGAATAGGTGAGGAGATAGAATACGAAATACGCGGTCTTAAAGGCGGTGACACGCTTAAGAGCGCCGGAATATACGTAGATGTATCATACAAATCGGAAGAAGGCACCACCGTAAATTCATTTCCCGTCAATCCCTCGTCAATGCCATATTCGGTGACCTATACCGTAAAAAGCGCGGGTAATTATGCGGCTTTGGAAGAAATCATTGATGTAAGGATTAAGGCAGACAAGATTATCGCCATTCCCGAAATTGTCACACCTAATGCAGACGGCGCCTACTTCAGTGTTATAATTCCCTGGCACTCCTCGCTTGAGTCTACTCATTACAAAGTAAGTGTAGCAGAGGATTATAGCGGAATATGGGAAGAAGACGAGCAGATTATGGATAGTCCGACGGAAGGCCTTCGCTATAGCACCTTTCGACTCAGGAGTGACGGTCATTATCGTGTAACTGTAACGGGATACGACGACTGGGAGCTTGCGTTGTTCAGCGAAATTATGTACTTTGACGTTAATATTATTTGGAATGACGAATATATGAGCGCCATCGAGGACATCGGTGAGTACTTGATCAGAATAGACATTCTGGACGCTGAGGAGAACTACGTTGAGTCCACGCAGACGGTTATGGATGCAAGATACGGACTGGAGCTTCGTGTAGACGAGTCGGAATACAACCTGGATAGCGATGGCATAGACATTGACTCCTCGAAAATCAACGTGCTGAACCCCGAGCCGTCAGAGCTTGACCACAACGGCAATATAATGGCCTGGCACGAATATATTTTTGACGACGTTGAATATAAGCTTAACTTGGAAGCCGGTTTGATAACCGTTGAAAATGCAACCGTTAGCTGGAGCGACGGAACAAGCCGAGAAGGCTATACGTCCATATTCAATGACTATTCATCCTGGAGCCACAGTGCAGGCAACGGGGGTGTTATTCATATTTTTGACTCTTCTTGCGATACTTCCTGCAACGTCGATGGCTGCCAATACACGCGAACAAATGCAGGTCATACGGGTGGCAAAGCTACCTGTACCGCAAGGGCTGTTTGTGACGCCTGCGGTGCTGAGTACGGTGAGCTTGACTTATCCGCGCATACCGTTGAATCCGTACACTTTGTTCAGAACGAAAACGACGCGAGCACGCACTACTGTTATGCCCTGTGCTGCGGAAGAGTTGACACGGATATGGGTATACAGTCTCACTCAGGCGGCAATGCAACCTGTAAAAGCAAGGCGACCTGCTCAAAATGCCATAAGGAATACGGAGTACTTTCCTCTCACACGCCAAGCACCGACGACGGAGACTGCACTACCGCCGTTCTTTGCTCGGTGTGCGGCGAGGTGACCACTGAGGGAAATATTGCTCACAGCTGGAATCAGGGCAATGTTACCAAGCAGCCTACCTGCGCAGCGAAGGGTGAGATAACCTTCGCGTGCACCGAATGCGGAGAGGTTTCGGTAAAAGAGACCGCAACAGACGAAAATGCGCACGCTGATTCAGACGAAAATCACATTTGCGACCTGTGTGAAGCCAAGCTTCCCAAGGACGGACTTTCGGGTGGTGCTATTGCAGGCATTGTCATCGGCTCTGTAGTAGTTCTCGGCGGCGGTGGATTCGCTCTTTGGTTGTTCGTGTTCAGAAAGAAAAGAATCATCTAAATAACCATCTTAATTCTCTAAATTAAGGCACAACCAAAGCGGTGAGCAGAAATGCCCACCGCTTTTGTTATTTGGACGGTGCGAAGCGGCAGCCTTGCGGCGGCGCGCGGCGGTATCTTTGTGCACCCCTTTTTATATCCGTTTTTCGCATGGCAATATATTGACAGGCTAACAACAATACAGTATAATGAGATTCGTACAGTATTCACGGTGTGGAGAACATGGTATGAAAAATAACGATATCAATGAAATAGTGTATTCCAAAAAAATCCTCTTAAAAAAATCCTATGATGTCATAGTTTGCGGGGGCGGCGTCGCGGGGGTAGCGGCGGCGGTAAGCGCGGCCAGAAATGGCTGCTCCACACTTTTGCTTGAAAAAAGCAACATGCTGGGCGGCCTTGGAACGCTTGGCTTAATCAATTACTTTGTCCCTATGTGTAACGGGCGCGGAAAGCAGATTATCTTCGGGCTGGCAGAAAAGTGGTTGCGTATGAGCGCGGAGCTCGGATTTGATACGATTCCTGACGAATGGAAGCAGGGAGAACCCAAGGAATATACCGAAAAGAGATATACACAACGCTATTCTCCGTCTATCTTTGCATACCAACTGACAGAAGAGGTCGTGAAAAACGGAGTTGACGTGCTTTTTGACTGTATGGCATGCGATCCTTTCATGGAGGGCAACCTCTGTCGGGGGGTGATAACAGAAAGCAAGGGCGGCATGGAATTTTACGGCTGCCGTATGCTCATAGACACCACGGGCGATGCCGACGTCCTGCGGCGCGGCAACGTTCCCTTTGTCGGCGGAGAAAACTTCTTTACCTTTGTCGCTAAAATGATAACAATCGAATCGTGCAGACAGGCGGTTGAAAGGGGTAATATTTTTTACGCATACGGAGGAATTTACGGCGGAGGCGTCAATCTGTTTGGCGATAATCAGCCGGAGGACGTTCCCCGTTGGTCAGGGCTTTCGGCTGAGGATGTAACCGATTACATCGTAAGAAATCACCTTCTGATACTGGAAAAATTGAAAAAGAGCGACAGAAGCACGCGCGAGATCGTCATGTCGCCCGGGATGCCGCAGTTCCGCACGACTGCGCATATAAAGGGCGATTATTCCCTCAAGGTTTCGGATGCTTACAAGCATTTTGATGACTCTGTCTGTGCCATCAATGATTTTGAGCACAAGGACCATCTCTTTGAAATACCGTTAAGATGTCTTACGAGAAGCGATTATCCCAACATTGTGACGGCTGGCAGGTCTGCCGACGGAACCGGATACGGGTGGGATCTTATGCGCGTCATTCCTCCTGCAATACTGACAGGTCAGGCGGCGGGGGAGGCGGCGGCGCTTGCGATAAAAACCGACAGCCCCGTAGCCCGTGTGAATATCAGGGCTTTGCAGGATACGCTCGAAAAAGAGAACGTTATGATACATTTCCCCGATGCGTATATTCCTGAGGAAAGAACTGTAATCATACACGGGAAAAACGTCTCCGAAATAGACGGAGGGCATCTTTGATATAACGGATATCGGTTTTGTCCGATAACCGAATTGCCTTTACCGCAGAGCAGGGAAAGCAGCCCCTTTGAGGGCTGCTTTTTCATTTGTGGCGGAGGGCGCTTAAAAAATTCATCGCAGTATGGAAAAATCCGTCGCTTTGTGCTATAATGGTACGGATTTGCGTTTTTATGGAGTAAGACGGAGGGGTTTATGCTTATTGCCATCACGATAGCTGCGGTGACCTGTCTTTGTATGATAGTGGCAGTGTTGTTTTTTCCGAGAATAAGAATAGGCAGATTTTCGCTTGCGTCCTATTGGGTAATCACCCTTGCGGGGGCAGCCTTGCTTTTGCTCCTCGGGACGGTCAGAATTCAATCGGTAGGGGAGGCGCTTCTGGCCGACACAGCCATCAACCCCCTTAAGATTCTCGTGCTCTTTATTTCCATGACCGTGCTTTCCATCTTTCTCGATGAGCTCGGCTTTTTCAGATATCTTGCCTGTTGCGCCCTCAAGCGGGCAGGGAAGAGCCAGACGAAGCTCTTCCTGCTTCTTTATATCACGGTTTCGGTTCTCACGGTATTTACCTCCAATGACATTATCATCCTTTCCTTTACGCCGTTTGTCTGCTATTTCGCCAAGTGCGCGCACATCAGCCCCTTGCCGTATCTTGCCGCCGAATTTGTTGCCGCAAACACGTGGAGCATGGCACTGATTATCGGGAACCCCACCAACATATATCTTGTGACGGCGGCGGGCGGAGACTTTGTTTCCTATATAAAGGTCATGCTTCTCCCTACGCTGGCAGCGGGGACGGTGGCATGCGCGTGCCTCTTTCTTCTGTTTCGCAGACAGCTGTCTCTCCCCATCTCGGCGTCTCCCGAGGAGGTCGTCATTCGGGACCCGCTTCTGCTTGTGGCAGGTATCCTGCATCTTGCCGTATGCACGGTGTTTCTTGCCGTCGGCTCCTATTTTGGTATTGAGATGTGGCTTGTCTCGCTCGTATCGGTTCTTAGCCTCTTTGCATGCAATATCGCGGTCTCGCTTGCAAGAAGGAGGCGCCCCTCGTCGCTTGCCGCCTGCCTCACGCGTGCACCGTGGGAGCTTATTCCCTTTGTCATTTCCATGTTTGTTATAGTGGAGGCACTCAGGATAACCGGGGTGACAAGCGAGGTCTTTTCGCTTCTCGGCGATTCCGGGGCCGTGTGGAAATACGGAATGGCCTCCTTCCTGGCATCCAACCTCATCAACAACATACCGATGAGTGTTCTTTTTTCCTCCATTCTTTCGGGAGCCGATGTCTCCGCTGCTGTATACGCCACCGTGGTGGGCTCGAATCTCGGCGCTTGCTTTACGCCCATAGGAGCGCTCGCCGGGATTATGTGGAGTACCATCCTACGGGAGCAGGACGTGAAATTCGGATATGCGGATTTCCTGAAAACAGGCATCACGGTTGCCGTCCCTGCGCTTATCGCCGCCCTCGGCGTATTGCAGCTCGTTGCACGAGACGCCGCGGAAGGGCGCAGGTGGGGCTTTTAAGAGTCTTCCCGCATGCACCGTTCAGCCGTGTATACGGTAGCACAGAGGGACAGGAAGAGTATGGTTGCAAAAGCAGGGAAAATGTGATATAATGTAGGATACATAGTACGGCGCAGAATTTAAAATACGAAAGAGGGGCTCGATATGAAAACAATACTTTGCGGCAAGTTCATGCAGGAAACCAACCGCTACGCTTCAGGCGTTACCGATATTGAACTGTTCAAAAACAACAAGCTGGCATACGGGAACGATGACATTCGGGAAGTGTATAAGGGCTTGAAGATGGAGTTCAACGGGTTCTTTGATGTATTCGACCCCGTCTCTGACGAATACCGCCTTGTGATGCCTGCGGCTATGGTTGCGCCTCCCGGCCCTCTGGTGGCGCAGGATATGTACCGTCTGTTTATGGACCGTATGCTTCGCGCGATTGAGCAGGAGCCCCGAATCGACGGTATTCTTCTTGCTCTGCACGGCGCAATGGTTACCGAGGAAATGGAGGACCCCGAGGGCGAGATACTGGAAAGGCTCCGCGCCTTGGTCGGGCCCGACGTGCCCATTATGGCGACCTTTGATTTGCATGTCAATATGACAGAGAAGATGGTGGAGAATGCCGACGCCTTCTTCGTCTGTGATTATTACCCTCATACCGATACCTATGAAACCGCCCTTCGTGCCGCGGAGTGCATGAAAAGGACGCTCGAAGGGAAGCAGAAGCCCGTGATGGCGTGGAAGAAGCTGGATATGATTCTGCCCTATATGCCGACTCATGAGCCCGTGTTTGTCCCCTTCCTGCGGCGGGCGCAGGAGCTACGTGACGGCGGTCAGCTTCTGAACGTAAGCATCTGCCACGGCTTCTTTGCAGCCGACATTTACGAGCAGGGGGCTGCCGTCGTTGCGGTGGCTGACGGCGATATTGGCCTGGCGCAAAGGACGGCTGACGGGCTTGGCGAGGATATTTTCGCTGCGAGAGGGCTCCTGAAAAGGAGCTTCTACACACCCGAGGAGGCAATCCGCGAGGCGCTGGCGGGGGACAGCTTCCCCGCGGTTCTGGCAGACGTGTCGGATAACCCCGGCTCGGGTGCCTCCTCCGATTCGACTCTCCTTCTGAAAACCCTCCTCGATATGAAGGCTACCGACGTGGCGTTTGCCATTATGTGCGATCCCGAAACGGTGGAGCAGGCCGTGAAGGCAGGTGTCGGAAGCACAATCGACGCAAGGATTGGCGGTAAGGCTGTCCCCGACGTTACCGGCGGCCCCGTAGAATGCAGGGCATACGTAAAGGCCATTACCGACGGGAACATTCACAACAGGGATGAGCTGTGGCAGGGGAATCTTGTCCGCTTCGGTAAATGCGTGCTTCTGCAAATAGACGGTGTGCAGGTGATTGTGTGCAGCTACCGCGAGCAGCCCTATGATTTGGAGATTTTCCGTCACATAGGCATTCAGCCTCAGGATATGAAGCTGCTTGCGGTAAAGTCGGCGGCTCACTTCCGCGCCTCCTACGGGAAAATCGCCAAGCGCATCTTCGATGTGGAGGCTCCTGCGGAGGCGCCCCAGAATCCGAAGATGCTGCCGCTTGCGAGAAGCCGCCGCCCGATTTATCCGCTGGATGATATTTGACGGGGGCCCTCCCTTGAAGAAAAGAAAAAGCTCGGAATTGGTTACGCCAATTCCGAGCTTTTTTTGCTCCTCTTTCGGAGTCTCTGACGGGAATCACAGCTCCTTGACAAGATTGCGGAAGCCGTTCAATATATTTTCCTCAATGGCATCGGCAAAGCCACGGCAGTCCCCCTGCCTGAATGCCAAAAGAATTTTCTTGTGTTCCTCGACAGACCTTGCGGGGCGCATACCGCCGCTGTTTTTGATGCCAAGCATATAGGCTCTGTCGTAGAGACCGTTTATGGTGGTGAGAATTTCTTCATTTCGGTTTTTTTCCAATATATATCGGTGAAAGGCGGAGTCCTCGTCCATAAATTCCTTGATTCTGCCTGCGGCGATGTGCGCCTCCTGCCTTGCCACAGAGGCCTCCAAAAAGGCGATATCCTCTTCATCCAAAAGATCAAACACCCGCTTTGCGTTGTAGGATTCAATGGCAGCCCGCAGCTCGTAAATGCCGCAGGCCGTTTCAAGTGAAATCGGGTTGACGAGCGCGCCCTGCTTTGGCAGGATGGTTAACAGCTTTTCGCTTTCCAGCCGCTGACAGGCGTTTGAAACAGGGGTGCGGCTTATCTCCAGGGCATCGGCCATGGCATTGATGCTGAACGCCTGCCCTTGCTTCAATTCACCACTGAGAATCTTCTGCTTTATTTGCGTATAAGCGATTCCGCTTAAATTTCTCTTGGCAGCCTCCATCCTATCATCCCCCTTTTTTGTATCAGTATAGCATAAAAACAGCATTTATGCAAGCCGCTTTATTGACAAAAGGAAAAGAGTGTGGTACTATAACAGTATCTTGTATGCAAGATGTATGCAAGAAAAGGAGGTATCTTTATGAAAAAACGATCAGCCGCGGAAATTCTGCTGACGACCTGCTCGGATTGCAAGCCGAGTGAAAGCATTCTTATCGTCACGGATCCCGCAAGCCTTCCCGTGGCACAGCTCCTTTGGGCGGCGATGGGGGCGTTCCCCAATAAGTCTATGGTTATGATGGACGAGAGGACGATGCACGGTCAGGAGCCATCGGCGGCAGCAGCCGTTGCCATGAGGGGCGCCGATGTGATTTTCGGCTGCACGAAATTTTCTCTCTTTCATTCACAGGCGCGCAAGGACGCGGTGGCAGCCGGCGCGAGATTTGTGAACATGGTGGATTACTGTGAGCGAATGATGAAGGAGGGCGGTCTCTTCTGCGATTTTGAAGCGGCAGGCAAGGTTTGCACTGCGGTGGCGGGCCACCTGAAGGGGAAGAAGACCTGCCGTATTACCACTCCGTGCGGAACCGATTTTACATGCTCCATTGAAGGGCGCGATCCCTTCCCGCAGCTTGGCAGAAGCCTGAAGTCGGGTGTTTCTGCCTCTCCCCCCGACGTCGAGTGCGCTACCTGCGCGGTAGAGGAAACCGCAAACGGTGTGGTGTATATCGATGGCAGTATTCCCCATCCTCTCCTTGGGCTCATTGAGGAGCCCATCAGGCTGACGGTTGAGAGGGGGCGGATTGTGGATATCAGCGGCGGCGAGCAGGCGGGAATCTTCGCGGAGCTTCTTGCGAGCCTCGGAGACCCCAATGTCTATGTGATAGGCGAAATCGGCCTGGGCCTTAACCCCGCCTGCACCCTCTCCGGCAGTATGCTGGAGGATGAGGGCTGCGGCGGAACCGTCCATCTGGCCTGCGGTGACAATACCGGCTTCGGCGGCATCGTCAGGAGCCCCTACCATATCGACATGGTTTTCCGCGCTCCTACCCTTTTTGCAGATGACGTGAAGATTCTTGATAAGGGCGCCGTTTGCGTATAAGCGGCGTGTGTATCCCCTTGCAATGAAAAATCATTTATAAAATAAGGAGAAGAATTATGAAAGAATATCCCAACGGCCTCTTGTTCACCCCCGAGATTATGGCTGAGGTGCGAAACAGATTCTTGTATGTAGATGAAGACAAATTTGTCGGTAAGCGCCTGTTTTTTGACAATGCGGGCGGCTCCTTCCGCTTAAAAGCGGTGGGCGAGCGCTTCCGGGAGCTGGATGCCATTCCCGATTGCCCCGAGAGAATTCATAAGATGGCCCTGTATCTGCAGGATGTGCAGAAGAAGGGCGAGGACGATATCCGCCTCATTCTGAATGCCCCCGAGGACGGCAGTATTATCACCAGCCTGACGGCCTCGCAGGTCATGTTCCAGGTGGTGGGCACCATTGCCGAAAGCGTTCCCGGCACGAACATCGTCACCACCGTTCTCGAGCACCCCTCCGCCTTTGACGCAGCGGAATATTATGCGAAAAAGACGGGCAGAGAGCTGCGCGTGGCCGGCTCGAACCCCGTGACCGGCGGTGTGGACCCCGAGACCATCGCAGCTCTTATCGACGAAAACACGGTGTTGCTCAGCTGCATGTATGCCTCCAATATCACGGGTGCCATCTATGATATAGAAGAAATTATCCGTCAGGCAAGAGAAAAGAAGCCCGACCTTTACATCGTAGTAGACTGTGTTCAGCACGCGCCCCACGGTGTCGTGGATTTGATGAAGACGCCCGTGGATGCCATCAACTTTGCTCCCTATAAGTTTTTTGGCTACCGTGGCTCGGGTATCGGCTGGGTGAGCAGCCGTGTGGCAAAAATGCCTCACCATAAGCTCTCCGGCAACAAAGAGAATGTGTGGGATCTCGGCAGTCCCGCACCGGCTCAGTACGCTGCCGTCACCGAGATTGTCAATTATGTCACATGGCTGGGCAGCCGATATATCGAAAGCGATGACCGCAGAGCTCTGTTTGTTCTGGGTATGGAGCGCATCAAGCTTCAGGAACGGGCCCTTTTGCACCGTATGCTGGAGGGCACGGAGGCCCTGCCCGGCATTCGCCACATCAAGGGCGTGAAGGTTTTCCTCGACTATCCCGATTTGACCACAAGAGATTTTATTCTTGCTATGGGCTTTGACAATCTTGGCTACACTCGGGCCGTCCGTGAATATGAAAAGCGGAACGTTATTGTCTATGACCGTCTGGCCACCAGCATTTACTCCAAGCGCATGCTCGCTTCCTTCGGTATGGACGGTGCCGTCCGTGTCTCTCCGCTGCACTGCAACACCGTGGAGGATATTGACTGCTTCCTGCGTGTTACAAAGGAATTGGCAGCCCTGTAAAAAGCACGGTTGCCTGCAAAATACACCAAAATCGGCGCACCTGCGATAGCACAGTGCGCCGATGGTGTCTTTTCTCATGGAAGGGCTAAGGCCGATATTCCGCAATGTCCTCGATTTTGCAGTCAAGAGCGCTGCAAAGCTTGTCGTGCATCCGAGAAAGAGGCTTGCTTTCTTTTCGGAAAGGTGGTATAATTACAAAAACATCGGAAATGCGAGGCTTGTGAGACGCGGGATGGACGGCAGGAAACGGTGCAGATGGTGCAATACGAGGAACCCTCTTTACGTTGCCTATCACGACAGTGAGTGGGGCGTGCCGCATTTCGATGACCGCTATCTTTATGAAATGCTGCTGCTCGAATCCTTTCAGGCAGGGCTCTCCTTTGAATGCATTCTTAACAAAAGGGAAGGCTTCCGAAGGGCGTATGACGGCTTTGACCTTGACAGGGTGGTGCTTTACGGTGAGGCCAAGGTGCGCGAGCTTCTTTGCAACAGCGAGATTGTGAGAAACAGGCGCAAAATCGAGGCAAGCATAAAGAACAGCAGAGTCTTCAAGGATATAACCCGCGAATACGGTTCCTTCCGTGCGTATCTTGAGGGCTTTACGGGAGGCAGAACCCTATATGAAACGGGCGCGGTGAAAAACGCCCTGTCGGACGCCCTCTCGCGCGATTTGCAAAATCGCGGCATGACCTTCGTGGGCTCGGTGATTCTGTATTCCTATCTCCAGGCCATAGGCGTTATCGTTTCGCACGAGGAGGACTGCTACCTGCACAAGGGCGAATAGAACGTTTCTTCCCAATAACGGTTTCGGAAGGTGAGCTGCGGCAAGAGGGCTGAGAGGCTCCTCACTGTGCCGCGGCACAAAAAGAGAACAGCAGGAGGATTTTATTTTGAAGCTTATATTTTTTGGCTCAGGCCACGGTGTTCCCGAGCCCAACAGGAGGCAATCCTCTATCCTCATAGAGGTAGGGGAGAACCGCTATTTTATCGACATGGGAACTCAGTCGATTGAGCAGCTTATCAACCGCGGTATTCCTGTCGAAAGTGTGAAGGCTGTTTTCGTCAGCCATATGCACGGCGACCACACCAACGGTCTTCTTTCCTTCCTTGACCTTTGCAGCTGGAAGTTCAAAAATACCAACCCCACGGTTTGCCTGCCAGGGGATACCGAGGGCGCGAGGTGCGCGATTGCCGGCTGGCTTGCGTGCAACGGTATTGCGCTCCGTCCGTTTGAATTCCGCCACGTCGAGGAGGGCACCTTCTTCGACGACGGCGTCCTGCGCGTGACGGCATACAGAACCAAGCACACCGAGGCTTCTTACGCGTATCTTGTTGAGGCCGAGGGCAAACGGGTGCTCTTCTGCGGCGACCTCAGCGGCAAGGGCCCCTCTGACGATTTCCCGACGGCAGCCCTCGAGGCTCCCCTGGAGCTTGTCTTCTGTGAGAGCTCGCATTTTGAGGCCACCGAATACCTCCCGATTCTGAAGGGGCACCCCCATGTCGCGCGGCTCTGCTTCTATCACTATTCGCAGTACCGTCTCCACTCTGTGCTCGAAGCGAAGGAGGCCTTCCTGCCGGAGGTGGCCGCCGTGCTCGCTACCGACGGCATGGAGATTACGGTCTGACAACTCACTCTTGAAAAATAAGGTTCCCGCCTGTTTGCTCCGTTTCGTCGGAGCCGTCTGCGGGAACCTTTTTCGTTTGGCGCACCCCCTCAGGAGTCCTCCCTACTGTTTGCCGCAAGGAAGCGGCGGAAGGTCTTGGGGGTGCATTTCTTGTATTGCTTGAATACAGTATAAAAGTATTGCAGAGAAGAGAAGCCCTGCTCAAAGGCGACCTCGGCAATGCTCTTGTCGGTGGCTGCCAGCTCGGCCTCCACATGATGCAGGCGAATGAGGTTCAGATATTGGGTAAAGGACATGCCCGTCATGCCCTTGAATATGCGGCAAAAGTAGCCTTTGCTGATGCAGAAGTGTGACGCAAGCTCGTCGAGCGTGATATCGCGCTTATAATTCGCTTCGAGGTATCTTACCATCTCGTACCCGCGCTTTTCCCGCCTCACCGCGCGTATCCTTCCATACGGAAGCATTCCCCCTCGCATCATGTAGGCGGCAAGGCGCAGAGCCGTGGCCTCAAGGTATACCTCAAAGGCCTCTTGCCTTTCGGTGCTTTCCCTCACAAGGGCGGAGAAAATTTCAAAAAGCTCGCCCCCCTCGGTATCCTTGTCGCATTTTTTAAGGGGAGGACCGCCCCAAAGCGGAAGAAGTGCCTTATCGTGCGTGATGGCGCCGGACAGCTTTTCGATATCCACCTGGACATAGGTGAAGCCTTTTCGCGAGGAGCTCCTTTGTATGAGGTGGGGCACCCCCCTGTTGATGAGAAGGACCTCTCCCGCCCGCAGAGTGAAGCTCTCGCCATCAATGATACCGCAAAGGCTCCCTTCTATGGGATAGAGAAGCTCAATTTCCTTGTGTATATGCTCCCCTCGGTAGGTTATATTCTCGCCGCCTCGCATTGTTTTCACGAGCACCGGAAGGCGGGGCTCCTCAAAGCTTATAAATTCGCTATCCATACGATGTATCCTCCTAAAAGGGAAAATGTCAAAATATATGAATAAAAAGTCATTAAATTGAACTTGCAAAAGAAGAAGAAGCATGATATCATTCTAATAGATACTTCTGCCCTTGTCAAGACCGGGCAGAAATATAATAAAAAAGAAAGCGAGAGCATCTTTTTATGAAAAACGAAAGCAAAGTCAAAATTGGATGGTATGAGGCTGATATTACCCCCGATGAGCCGATACGGCTTGCGGGCCAGTTTTATGAGAGAGTTTCCGAAAGCATTGACAGCCGCCTTACCTGCACCGCCCTTGCGGTGGAGTGCGGAGAGGAGAAGTTCGTGCTCTGCTCCTGCGACCTGGTAGGAGTGCCAAACTACCTTGTGGAGGAAGCAAAGAGACTGCTTGCGGGGAAGCTTGACGTCCCCTTCGATAATATTATCTTTTCGGCGACGCATACGCACGCCTCTTATGTGCTGCAAGACCCGTCGATTAAGGTTCAGCCTCTGAACTACCTCGCAAAGAGGGTGCCGAGCGATATGCCTTATGTTTCGCTCAGCACGGGTAAGGCCTATATGTCAAACGAAAAAACTCTTGCCATTATCTCGAAGGGTATGGCAGAGGCCGTGCTCGGTGCATGGAACGCGAGATGTGCCGCCTCCTACCAGAACGCCTTCGGCAGAGTGGCTGTCGGCATGTGCCGCCGCGCCTGCTACGATGACGGCTCGGCCAAGATGTGGGGCGAGACCAACCATGCCAATTTTACCGCCCTTGAGGGAGGGAACGATTCGGGCGTGGAGCTTATCTACACCTTCTCGGAGGACGGTGAGCTCACGGGTGTTGTGGCGAACATTGCCTGCCCCGCTCAGGTGCTTGAGCAGAGAGATTATATCTCCTCCGACTACTGGGGGCGTGTGAAGATGAATCTCGAAAAGAGGTTCGGCAGGAAGATTCACGTCCTCGGCCTTTGCGCCGCGGCAGGCGACCAGTGCCCGCGCGACCTTATTCGCTGGGTGGAGCCCGAAACCCCCGTCAAGGACCCGAACATCAAGCATTTCTATCCTGTTGAGCGCAGGGCAGACCCCTCTATGTACGACAAGCGGGGGCTTGACCTCGTCGGCAAACGAATTGCCAACGAAATCGTCTCGGTGTATGAGGAGCTTCCCGACGAAAGGTGCGACACCGCCGTTCTTGTCTGTGAGACGCTGAGAGTGCTCCAGCCCCTGCGCCGTGTTACCATCAGGGAATACGAGGAGGCCGTGGCCGAGATTGATGCATTCATTGCTGCCAACCGCGGCAAGACCATCGGCTACGAGGATTCGGCAAGGCTCTACATTTACGCAGGTGCGATAGAGCGCTACGAGAAGCAGCAGACCATGAACAACTACGAAATTGACGTTCACATTATCCGCTTCGGTGACATCGCGATTGCGACCAATCCCTATGAGCTCTTTCTTGATTATGGCAACATCATTCGCGCCCGTAGCAAGGCGAAGCAGACCTTCCTCGTTCAGCTTGCCAACGCCAACACCGTGGTGGGCAGCGGAGTCGGCGGCTATCTTCCCACAAGGAAGGCCGAGGAGGGCAGCCACTATTCCGCCTACGTTTCCAGCGGCTACACAGGGCATGAGGGCGGAGATATCCTCGTCAGAGAAACGGTTGAGAAAATCAACAGGCTTTTTTGAAGGGCTCCCGTAAGACGGTATAAGTCTTTCTGACAGAGAGGAAATGCGTATGTCTGCGTTATCCAAATACAAATATAAAAAGCAGTACAAGCTGCTGATTCTCGGCTGCTATTTGTTCTATATGGCAGAAATGACGCTGAAGCTCATCTATTCATCAACGCTTGTGGAAATTATAGAGGAGTTTCAGGTCAAAAAGGACGTGGCTGTCATCGGCATGACGCTTTATTACTTTGTGTATGCCGCGGCCCAGCTCGTCTTTGCCAAATTCATTGACAGAATGAATCTCGGGCGGTTTATGCTGCTCACCTCGGTGCTCTCGGCTGTTTCCTTTGCCTCCATCGGCCTTACCACCGCCATATGGCAGATTTGGATTATCATGGGACTGAACGGCGTTTTCCAGGTGACATGCTGGGGGGCTGTCAGCTTCTATATCGGAAGTCTGCTTCCCAATGATACCATATCGGGTGCCTTCAAGCTTATCAGCACGGGGTTTGCGGTTTCTACTGCCCTGTCCCTTGCACTTTCGTCTCTCTTTGTGGGGCTTGGCGTCTGGCGTCTCTCGTTTGTGGTCGGGGCTGCATTCCTTCTTGCCTCCACCGTTTTTCTTGTGATTCAGGCGAAAAAGGTCAGGGCCTGCCTTCGGCGCGGTGACGAGGTGGCCCCCACCTATGCCAGCCTCTCTGTCAAGGCGAATTTTGCCATACCGAAGGAGATGAAATTCCGCGCGGGGCTGCTTCTCACCTATTGTACCGTAGCCGGCTTTTTCAACCAGGCTCTCGTTTACGGCATTTCCAACTGGATTCCCAATATGCTGAGCGAGGTGCATGGCTTTCCCAACTCCAAGTCGATTTTACTTACCATTATCACCACGCTGTCGGTGCTCCCCTGCACCTTCTTAATGTATAGCTTCTTCGATAAGCACCGTGGCCGTGTGTTTGCCGCGGGTGCCGTGAACAGTGTGGCTGTTGTTGCGGTTATCGTGGCACTGGCTCTCTTCTTTGATGTGAATATGCTTCTGGCTCTCCTTCTTTGTGTTCTTTTTCGGTTTTTCCACGGCTGTCAAACTGCCTCTATCACGGGGTATGTGACACCGAAAATGAAATATCACATCAATACGGGCACCTCGTCCCTTGTCACAAATTCCCTGGGCGCGGCTGCCGCGGGCATTATGCCGCTTATCACGGGAGGGCTTATCGAGGGGTTAAGCTGGCAGGACTACTATTTTTTCATGGCAGGGCTTGCGGCGCTTCTTGCGCTGATGACCTTCGGTGCCTTTCATATCATCGGCAGAAATAAGGAGCTTAATTCTTGGTTTTAATCTTGCGCCCCGCGCAAGTAAAAAAGATTTCAACACAAAAGCATCTCAGAAAGAGAGGAAATTGCTATGGAAGAAAAAAACATTACGAAAATCACCCATGACGAAACCAGGGTGCTTGGCAAAATCAAGGCCATGCACGCCGTGGGGCAGCCCCCCTTCCTCGGCACCGATTACAGCTACATACACTATCTGAAGGAGGCGCACATTCCGTATTCGCGCCTTCACGATGTGGGCGGCTGGTGGGGCGGCAATATGTACGTCGATATCCCCAACATCTTCAGGGATTTCGATGCCGACGTTGAGGACCCCGCCTCCTACGACTTCACCTTCACCGACCTTCTCCTCGCCGCCCTGATGGAAAACGGCTGTGAGCCCTACTACCGTCTCGGCGTGACGATTGAGAACTTCCACGAAATCAAGGCCTACCGCATTTTTCCGCCGAAGGACCCTCACAAGTGGGCGAGAATCTGTGAGCACATTATCCGTCACTATAACGAGGGGTGGGCCGACGGCTTCCACTACAACATCCAGTACTGGGAAATCTGGAACGAGCCGGACGACGGCTTTGACATCCGCGAGAATGCTATGTGGAAGGGCACGCCCGAGCAGTTCTTCGAGCTCTACCGCGTGACCTCGCTCCATCTTCGCAAATGCTTCGGCAACAGCATCAAGATCGGTGCCTACGGTGCCTGCAACTTCTCGGCCATCTTCAACGAGAACACCCGTGACTTTATGGCAACGGCGGGCGAGGTGCAGCTGAGCGACATCGCCAAATACACGGGCATTGAGAAGAGAATTCTTGAGTTCGTGAACTTCTTCCAGAGATTTACGAAGATGGTGAAGGAAGAGAACCTGCCCTTTGACTTCTTCTCCTGGCACTCCTACTATTCGGTCCCCAACACGGTGGCCCAGCAGAAATATGTCGAGGCGCGCTTTGACGAGCTTGGCCTTTCGCCCGAAATTCACATCACCGAATGGCGCCCGAACCCCTATCAGCCGACGAGGGGTAAGTCGGAGGACTGCGCCAAGGCGATAGCCATGATGTGCGCCATGCACGAAACCCGTGCCAACGTGATGTGCTATTACGATGCTCAGCTGGGCGTCAGCCGTTATGCCGGTCTTTTCAATAAGCTGGCCTATCCGCCCTACTGTGAGGTGTACTGCGCCTACTACGGCTTCAAGGCCTTCGGTGAGCTTTATACGATGGGCACGCAGATTGCCTGCGCTTCTGACAGCCCCGATGTGTATACCATCGCCGCCACCGACGGCGAGCGCAACGGCATCCTGATTGCCAACCGCGGCCCCGAGACCACCCTTGCCTGCGACCTCCGCGAGGGTGCCAAGGTGTACCTCATTGACGAAAACCACATGATGGAGGAGATTTCTGTCGATAAGAACGAAATTCCCCTGATTGTGGACGGTGTTGTTTACATCGAGGAGCCCCGCGCCTGATAAAGAAAGAGCCCGACCTTGTGTCGGGCCCTTTTCGTTATACAAGAAAAGGCTAACGGAGACCGTTAGCCTTTTTCTTTTGCGGAATCAATATCCGACCTTTTCCCAGCACTCAAAGGGAGCTGCGATTTCCTCGCTCACGTAGACCTGAGTCTTCATGGTCTGGAGCATCGAGCTGGGGATAGCGGGAGTGACCGGCCCGTGAAGCACGAGGCGCGAGGTCATTCTCTGCCAGGAGGAGAAGGTGTTGTTGGTAAGAAGGGCGTGCACCTCAATGCGCTCTCTCGCGTTCTTCACGTCCACAGGGCCGATGGTGGCAGCCTTGGGCGGAACGCTGGCGATGTAGCCCGACTGACCGAACACGCCGTGGAGCGAGTTCTGGGCCACCGTGAGAGGATGCAGGGTAACGATGCGGGCCTCCATGTTCAGCCACTCATCAATGCTGTCGCTCATGAATTCGTCAACAGGGTCGATGAAGGCCATGTGCCCTGTCCAGCCGGGGGAGGAGGAGCAGATATCCGCACCGCCCTCGCCAATCTCGGTAATCATCTTGGAGTAGCAGCTGATGTTCTTGTTGGTGGGGTAGTGGACGTTTTCAAGAGGCATGCGGAGCTTCGGGTCAATCTGGTACACGAAGTACTTCAGCATGGAGTGGGCAAAGCCGGCCTCATAGGTTTCGGGGGCAATATTGCCCTGGTCATCGGCCCATTCGTCCATGGCGAAGATGTGCAGCTTGCTGCAATCCACCCCGAAATAGTTGATGAGCTGGGCAAGGGGAATGTAGGTTTCGGGCTCGGGGTTGCCGAGAATCATGGTGTACTTCTTGCCCGCCTCGGAGGCCGCCTTAATGCGCGAGAAGAGGGTAGCAATCAGAACGGGATGGGGGTTCATCATGACCTTGATGTTGAAATCGGGGTTCGGATGCTTTTCAAGGTCCTTGCCGCTGATTTTGCGGAGGCGCTCGCACACCTCGCGGTCACGGAAGGGCACATAGTCGCCGCATTTAAAGTCGAACTTGGTCGGGGGATCAAAGATAATGTCTTTCATCGTGTCTATCTCCTATTCTGAAAAATGAAATACAAAAGGGTTAGGATTGCCATTCACCGCCGAGCATCACGCGGGCCACCTGCATCGTGTGGTTCACCGCGATAAGGTCGGCGCGAAGGCCTACGGCAATTTCGCCTCGGTCAAGGAGACCGACGGCGCGCGAGGGGTTGTAGGAGGCAAAGCGGAACACATCGACAAGCGACGCGCCCGTATGCACCATCATGTTGCGGCAGGCAATATCGAGCGTCATCTTCGAGCCCGCTATCTCTCCCGCAAAGTCAAAGTTGATATCGTCCACGCCGTCATAGCCCTCGGGAATCGGCCCGTCCGAAACAAAGGCATCCGAAATCAGGATGATGCGGTCATCCCCCTTGATGCGCCGCACAAGGCGAAGCATATAGGGGTCCACGTGAATGCCTCGGCTGTCACAGATGAGCTCGGCATAGATGCTGCGGTTGTAATTGACCGCCTCGTCCACGCATACGCCGCGGCATTCGGGGTAGCGCGGGCGGTCACCCGTGGCATTGGTATGGTGCGTACCGATGGCAAGGCCGTAGGGGAGAATGGCCTCTACCTCTGCGGGAGAGGCCTCGCTGTGTGCCACTGCGAAAACGGCAGAGGGGTTCCTCTCCTTGACATCCTTCACAAAATCAAGAATTCCCGGGCGCTCGGGCGCAAGAGCCCACACCCTGGCAATATCGTAGGCCGCCTCGATGACGGAGAGGTAATTCTTTCTGTCAATCGGCCCGCGCCATGGGTTCGATTCGCGGTTACAGCCGAACTTCGGGTTGAGGTAGGGGCCCTCCATGTAAAGGCCGCCGATGTTTCGGCAGTCGGGGCTCTCCATGGCCTCGCGCAGGGTGGCAATGGCGGCAATAAGCTCCTCGGCGTTCATGCTGTAATAGAGTGCGGGGAGCACCGTCGTTGTACCGTGCAGAAGGTGCGTGCGGCTTGCCGCGCGCGGGTCCTTCTCAAAGAACACCTTGCCGTCCGAATGGGTGTGAATGTCCACAAACCCGGGGCCGATGTAAAGCCCCTCGGCGTCCACTCTCTCGCAGCCCTCGGGAATCGTTGTGTTTCGCATTTCGCCAAAGCCTGCGATGCGTCCGTCCTCCACGAAAAGGACCGCCTTCGGAATCATGTGGTCTCTCATGATGAGAGTAGCGTTGTAAATAGCAATCATTACGAATTCTCCAATTGAGCGAGAAGCGTTTTCGCTTCCTCTATCATGCTTTCGGCAACTCCCACGCGGAACTTTGAGGACCTGGCCTCGTAGCCGCCCTCGTCATAAGCATCCTTCATCGGGAAGTAGCCCTGATAGCCGTTGGTCAGACCGCAGGGAATGATGAACGGGAAGCTCCCCGCATCCTTGATGCCGCGCCCGACTCCCGTAAAGGCCTCGCCGGGAAGACCGATAAGGGCCACAGGGCCGATGGCAATGCCGCTGAGGCGCATGGAGAAGGCCTCGGGGCCGTTCCTGAGGGCCACCATTCTGGCGGCCTCGGCCACCACGGTGGTGAGCATCATGCCCTCGTAGGGGAGCTCGCTGTCGCGCCCCGCAAGGTGCAAATCGTTAATACGGACGGCCTCGGGGATATCCTCGGGGGCAGGCATCTGCGAGGGGAGCGAGATGACGTTCTGACGGAAGGAGAGCGAGGTGACCTCCGCATACTGTACCTTCTCGTAGCACTGGAGCACGCCACCCGCCACCACGTTGGCAATGTGCTGGGAATGGCAGTAGCCGCGCGCTACGTCGTCAAAGTCAAGGAACATACCGTTGAGGTCGCCCTCCCGTGGGAAGACGTTCACGTGGTTGACGTCACCCTGCGCGCCGTTCATAAAGAGGCATCTCGTGTTCGGAATGGCTCTCTCCACCGTGTGGCGGAGAAGGGCGGGCCAGTCGCCCGATATCTT